>JAFQNJ010000020.1 GCA_017395925.1 Ruminococcus sp.
ACGAAGGCGTGCATACAGGCGAATGTATGGGCATTGCCCCCACGGGTAAAAGAATATGCTTTGAAGCATTAGAAAACTTCAGATTAGAAGATGGAAAAATTGTCGAGTCTTGGGGCTATTGGCCTGATAAGGAGATTGAACAAATACTTCGATAAATTCCAATATATCAAACACTTTGGTAGACTCCCTACCTAAAGGGACAACTGTGGAGAGCGTGGTGCTTCTGGAGAGAGAACACGGTGTGTCGGAATAAATCCCCTTTCTCAGTTTTCGAGATATCTTGGACTCGATGTGTCTGCTTCGCAAGCGAGTTTCTTTCCTGTCAAAATCCGATGTTGTTTTATGGCAGATTTTAAAGTATAATTATATACAACACCCTATTTTAAAACGAGGTATATGATGATTAAAGCACTTCGTCATTTCAATACAATTACAAAACATCGCCACAAGGTTATATCCCACTGCTTCAAGGCGGGCATCGGATTTCAGGGGCTTTTTCACGACCTGTCAAAATACTCTCCCCACGAATTTATATCGGGAGCAAAGTACTATCAGGGCAACAGAAGCCCCAACGAGGAGGAACGTGCCCGTTTCGGCTATTCCAAGGCGTGGCTTCACCACAAGGGCAGAAACCGCCACCACTTTGAATACTGGACGGACTACAACCCCGAGACAAAGCTCGTCTCCCCTGTTAAGATGCCTTATAACTATGTTGCCGAGATGTTCTGCGACCGGGTCGCCGCCAGCAAAATATATAACGGCAAAAGCTACAAGGACTCCGACCCCCTGAGCTATTTCCTCAAGGCAAAGCACCGCCGTGTCATCCACCCCGAGACCTCCGACGAGCTTGAAAAGCTCCTCCTTATGCTCAGCGAAAAGGGCGAGTCTGAAACCTTCCGTTACCTTAAAAATCAAGTGAAAATCTACAAAAAGACGCTCAAAAGCAAAGGATAATTTAAGCACCGCATTAATTGACAATTTTTGATACGTGAGATAAAATATCCAAGGTATATGATTGGTATGTATTCTCCAAAAGGGAGAGTTTTCACAGAAAAGCCTGAAAAGGAGTGGATTTTATGAAAATTATGCACCGCAGCTTTGTGGCATTTATAAGCATTCTGCTGATATTTATGTGCATACTTCCCGTATGCGCCAAGAGCAAAAACTACAACATAAACGAGCTCAATATGAGCATCTCCTTCCCCGAGGAAATGTCCGTTGTCACCCGTAAAACCGAGGGAGTAGTCCTTGCAGAGGGCGTTTATCTCCGTGCCAAAACCCACGACAACGCTCTCACCATGATGATTATTATGGACGAAAACGAGAAGACAAAGGAAATCTACAGCTTCAATCAGATGACTTCAGAGGACCTTTCAAATTTCAAGGACGAGCTCTCCTCTCAGGGCTACTCAAATCCCAGAAAGGGCACCTACGGCAAGGTAGACTTTCTTGATTACACCAGAGTCCTCACCGAAGGCAACACTGATATCTATACCCGACAGAGCATCACCCTCATCAACGGAATGAGAATTTTCATTGTTTCTCTCTCCGAGGGAGATGACTTCACCACCGAGGAGCTTAATCTTATCAAGGGTTGCCTTGAGAGCATCAAATTCAAGAGCATCAAAACCGAGGACAAAAAAGCAAATCCTCTTGCAGTTATCTTCATTATACTCCTCATTATTGTATTAATTGCTGGAATTTTCCTTGCTGTTGCCTATCTCATCGGCAGAAGCCTTACAAACAGGAAAAAACTTGACCGCACCGTAAGACGTCGTCGGGAAAACTACGATGTTCTGAAAAGTGCCGAGGTAAAGAACCGCACAAATAACCCTGAGGGTAAAGTCACAGGCTACAAAACCAGCGGCGACTACTTCGAGGAGGGCTTTGCGTCCTCTGAGTCATCTCAGATAAGACCTGTCTCCACCCCCTCTCCCGCATCAAAATCCGATGCCGCCGCAAACGCACTGGTATCTGCAATAAAAACCATTTCTCTGGGTATAAAAATTCTCTTTACAAGGATAAGCTATTTTGCGAAAAACTTAAGCCGAGAGATTAAAAAATCTTCGAAATCCGCCAAAAAGAACAGAAAACGCTCACGTCGTGTCACAAAAGCCGCAAGCAAAGAATACGATGTTTTCCGCGATAGATAAGAAAATCTTGTTGAAGCTGTCCAAAATCTTTAGGACAGCTTCTTTTTTTGCTCCTTTTTCTTGACTATATTTTAACAAAGTAATATAATAAATCTTGGTTTTATTTAATACTAATAATATTATAAATCAATGCATATTATTGCAACAATATGCATCATCTATGAAAGGGTGTCAGTAATGTCAAGAGTTTACAATTTTTCCGCAGGTCCTTCCGTTCTGCCTGAGGCAGTTCTCAAGGTAGCTGCAGACGAGATGCTGGATTACAAGGGCAGCGGTCAGTCCGTTATGGAAATGTCCCACCGCAGCAAGGTGTACGACGGCATCATCAAAGAGGCTGAAGCACTCCTCCGCGAGGTTATGGAGATTCCCGATAACTACAAGGTTCTCTTCCTTCAGGGCGGCGCTTCCTCACAGTTCGCTATGGTTCCCCTTAACCTGATGACAAAGTCCGGCAAGGCTGACTACGTTGTTACAGGTCAGTGGGCAAAGAAGGCTGCAAAAGAGGCTGCACGCTATGGTAATGTAAACATCGTTGCTTCCTCCGAGGATAAGACCTTCTCTTATATCCCCAAGCTTGATAAGTCCACTTTCACTCCCGATGCAGACTACTTCCACATCTGCATGAACAACACCATCTACGGTACTGTTTACAATGAGCTTCCCGAGTGCGGTGACGTTCCCCTGGTTGCAGATATCTCTTCCTGCATTCTCTCCAGACCCATGGACGTAAGTAAGTTCGGCGTTCTCTATGCAGGTGCACAGAAGAACATGGCTCCCGCAGGTCTCACCGTTGTTATCATCCGCGAGGACCTCATCGGCAACGCTCAGGAGATTACTCCCACAATGTTCAACTATCAGACACACGCAGACAACGACTCCATGTTCAACACTCCCCCCTGCTACACCATCTATATGGCTAAGCTGGTTCTCGAGTGGCTCAAGAACGAAGTCGGCGGTCTTGACAAAATGTACGAGCTCAACCTCAAGAAGGCAAACCTCCTCTACGATTTCCTCGACAACTCCAAGCTCTTCAAGGGCACAGTTGTAAAGGAAGACCGTTCTCTCATGAACGTTCCCTTCGTTACAGGCGATGCTGACCTTGACGCAGAGTTCATCAAGGCTTGCACCGATGCAGGCATCGTTAACATCAAGGGTCACCGCTCTGTTGGCGGTATGCGTGCTTCCATCTACAACGCTATGCCTATCGAGGGCGTTGAGAAGCTTATCGAAGTTATGAAGGAGTTTGAAGCAAGCCATGTATAATGTTCTTACACTGAATAAAATTGCCGCTATCGGCACAGACCGCCTTGGTGCTGACTACACCATCGGCGACAACGTAGCAAATCCCGATGCAGTTCTTGTTCGTTCTGCATCAATGCACGATATGGAAATGCCCGAGAGCCTTCTTGCTATTGCAAGAGCAGGCGCAGGTACAAACAACATCCCCGTTGATGCTTGCGCAGAGAAGGGCATCGTTGTTTTCAACACTCCCGGTGCAAACGCAAATGCTGTAAAAGAGCTTGTTATCGCAGGTCTTTTTATGGCTTCCCGTGATATCACAGGCGGTATCGACTGGGCAAAGGGTCTCAAGGGCAAGGGTGCCGAAGTAGGCAAGCTCGTTGAGAAAGGCAAGAGCCAGTTCGTAGGTCCCGAGATTATGGGCAAGAAGCTTGGCGTTATCGGTCTTGGTGCTATCGGTATTCTGGTAGCAAACACCGCTGTTCACCTTGGTATGGAAGTTTACGGCTACGACCCCTTCCTCTCCGTTGATGCAGCTTGGAAGCTCAACAAGAACATCGTTCACGCAGCACGCACCGAGGAAATCTTCAAGGAGTGCGACTCCATCACAATCCACATTCCCCTCAACGACAAGACAAAGCACACCATCAATGCTGACACTCTCAGCATTATGAAGGACGGCGTCCGTATCCTCAACTACTCCAGAGACGGTCTGGTTGACTCCGCAGCTCTCCTTGAGGCAGTTAAGAGCGGTAAGGTTGCAAAGTACGTTACAGACTTCGCAACAGACGACATCCTCTGCGAGGACAACATCATCTGTATGCCCCACCTTGGCGCTTCCACTCCCGAGAGCGAGGACAACTGCGCTGTGATGGCTGCTGACGAAATCAAGGACTACCTTGAGAACGGTAACATCGTAAACTCCGTCAACTTCCCCAATCTGAAGATGGCAAGAAGCGGCGACACTCGTTTCTGCATTCTCCACCTCAACAAGCCCAACGTTATTGCTACCATCACCAACACTATCGCTACTACCGGTGCAAACGTTGAGAATATGGAGAGCAAGAGCCGCGGCAACTACGGCTACATGGTAATCGACACTGTTGGCGACACCGCTGATGCTCTCTCCGCTATCGAGGCACTTGAGGATGTTATCAAGGTAAGAGTTATCAAGTAATTCTTTTTGAGAATTATAGTTAAAGCTCTCTGATAAATCCCGATATCTTACAAACACAACTACCCGAAAAGGAACTCACTCCTCTTCGGGTAGTTTTTTATTTGCGGTATTGATGATACCCCCTGATATTATTGTTGATTCTGTTTCAAAAGAGCGGACAGAAACTCACCCCCCCGATTATGTCTGTTTCAGAGTATACTCTAATCCAAGCCAAATCGCATTTATATTCCAAACGCCAAAACATTCTTGACTTGTAATTCATCTGATGATATACTGAAATTGAAGATAATGGTAAATCGTCATAATTAATATGTGCTTACTTTCGAAAACATAGGCAAAATATAAAACGCGATAATACCCATAGGTATTAAGAAGCAAATCATCAACATCATTCAGGAGGAGTTTTTATGAAACAGTATTTTAAGATTATTTCGTTTATTCTGATTATATCCGTTGTGATGGCGAGTGTGTGCGTGTTTGGTGCATCAGCCGATAGCACATATACACCGCCCGAGGAGTTTATCTACGGCGACGTGGATATGGACGGTGAGGTTACCGTCCGCGATGCCACATTGGTGCAGAAGGGTGTGGCAGAGGTAGTTTACCTTACTGCGGTGCAGAGATACCTTGCCGATACAGAGGGCGAGGGCTTCTCAGTGCGTAATGCCACCGCTATTCAGAAGCATCTGGCTGGGCTTGACACAGCCTCCTCGGTGGATGAGGTTGTAAAGATGACATATACGGATAAATTTTCAAGCAAAGTACCTGAAGATGCGGAATTTGATTATAGTTTGATTTTAGTTCAAACTAAATCGAATGAGTATGAATATACGCTTGAAGATTTTCCTGAATTTGAATTTGATAGAATTACTTATCGTAAACCTGTATATGCTAATTATGCTATTTGTAACCTGTACTTAAGCGAACCTTCTCGAGAAAATGTGCTTAAGGCAATAAAAGCATTGGATTACAGAGCGAATTTTGATATTGAAAATATGATACCAAATTATGCAGATATAGAGGCATAAAAAGGAGCTGTTTAAATATGAAAAAGATATTATGTGTACTAGTCGCACTATTGATGATAACAGGTTCATCGTTTGTGGCGACAGGTGCATCAGCCGAGAGCACATATACACCGCCCGAGGAGTTTATCTACGGCGATGTGGATATGGACGGGGAGGTTACCGTCCGCGATGCCACATTGGTGCAGAAGGGTGTGGCAGAGGTAGTTTACCTTACTGCGGTGCAGAGGTGTCTTGCCGATACAGAGGGCGAGGGCTTCTCGGTACGCGGTGCCACCGCTATTCAGAAGCATCTGGCTGGGCTTGACACAGCCTCCTCGGTGGATGAGGTTGTAAAGATGACATATTCGGATAAATTTTCGCAAGGAAAAACATTGAACGCACTCTTCGAAGGAAGATACCTTGTCATCACTCCCAAGAATGCAGATTATGACTATACGCTGGCGGATTTCCCGGAGTTAAATTTCAGCAGAATCGAAAAAACAGTGTTGAGTTATTCCAAACACACTTTCTATATGCTGTATTTACAGGAGCCGGGCAAAGAGAACTTATTAGAAGCAATAAAAGCATTGGATTACAGAGCAAATTTTGATTTGAAATACGTAGACGTTGACGGATATTTCTTGCCTATGTAAATATCCGAAAGGAAGATAATTATGAAAAAGATATTAGCATTAACTCTTGTGTGTATTATGACTTTATCTTGTGCTTTCTCGGTGGTTGCAACGGCAAGGCATGAAAAAACAGGAGATGCTAACCTTAACTATACCCTGAACATCCACGGTGCAACTGCAATTCAGAAGTATTCATCAGAGGTGTTTCCTTATTTCGGATAAATGTAAATTTTCCATTCTCCAAAAAAAGCATAGATTAAACCCCACCGAGGCGGACACAGGGTCTGCCTCGGTGGGTGTTTTTATGGACGTGTGAGAGGCACTTCCGAAAAAAGGTTGAGGCGACACTCAAGAGAGAATAGTCCTTTTGAATAGACTTTTCTGAAAACTCACGGGAAAATTTCGCGATTTTTTGCGGGTTTTGATTTGGTTTTTATTGACATTTGCGCAGAAATGCAATAAAATTACAATGTGTAAATATTTTGCATATAACCATAGGAGGTTAAATTATATGTTCAATTCTGTAAAAGAAGTGCAGGAATACTGCAAAGCCAACGAAATTCAGATGATCGACTTCAAGATGATCGACATCAACGGTCGTTGGAGACACATCACAATCCCTGTTGGCAGACTCACCGAGGATACCATGGTTTACGGTATCGGCTTCGACGGCTCAAACTACGGTTTCGCAGCAGTTGAGAAGAGCGATATGGTATTCATCCCCGACCTGAAGACTGCCCAGATTGACCCCTTCGTTTCTCAGAAGACCCTCACAATGACCGGCGACGTTTGCATCATCGGTGCTGTTGGCGAAGCAAACAGACCCTTCGACCAGTATCCCAGAAACGTTGCTATCCGTGCACAGGAATATATGAAGGAGACAGGCATCGCTGACCAGATGATTATCGGTCCCGAGTTCGAGTTCCATCTCCTTGACCATGTCAGCTACGAGTGCAAGTCCAACAAGGTTGCATACGAGGTTGACACCGATCAGGCTAACTGGAACACAGGCGAAAACGAGGTTCAGAACTTCGGTTATCAGGTTCCTGCTTCCGGCGGCTACCACATCTCCGCACCCCAGGATATTACCTACGACATCCGTTCACGTATGTGCCTGATGCTGGAGGAGTGGGGCGTTAAGGTTAAGTATCATCACCACGAGGTTGGCGGCTCAGGTCAGGTTGAAATCGAGGTTGAACTTGGCGAGATGCTGGAGATGGCTGACAAGACCATGATTATCAAGTACATCGTTAAGAACGAAGCAGTAGCTTCCGGCAAGACTGCAACCTTTATGCCCAAGCCCATCTTCGGCGAGGCAGGTAACGGTATGCACGTTCACATGCTCCTCTTCAAGGATGGCAAGCCCCTGTTCTTCGACGAGAAGGGTTATTCAGGTCTCTCCGATGTAGCTCACTGGTTCATGGGAGGTCTTTTAAAGCATGCAGCATCCCTCTGTGCTATCACCAACACCTCCACCAACTCCTACAAGCGTCTGGTTCCCGGCTATGAGGCTCCCGTAACCATCGGCTACGCAACCTCCAACCGTTCTGCAGTTATCCGTATCCCCGCTTATGCAAAGAGCCCCGAGACCAAGCGTTTCGAGCTCCGTAACCCCGATGCTACCTGCAACCCCTACTATGCTTATGCAGCAATTCTTATGGCAGGTCTGGATGGTATCCAGAATAAGATCGATCCCGAGAAGAACGGCT
>JAFQNJ010000021.1 GCA_017395925.1 Ruminococcus sp.
AGTGCTACGTTGAGAACCTTACCGAGGAGTTCCTCACCGATTACGTTTTCCCCTGCGTACAGGCTGGCGCTCTCTATGAGAACTATATGCTTGGCACCGCTTTTGCACGTCCCATCATTGCAAAGCGTATTGTTGAGATTGCCAAGGCAGAGGGTGCAGATGCTATCTGCCACGGTTGCACAGGTAAAGGTAACGATCAGGTTCGTTTCGAAATGGCTATCAAGGCTTTCGCTCCCGATATGCCCATCATCGCTCCCTGGCGTGAGTGGGACATCAAGTCCCGTGAGGAGGAAATCGACTACGCAGAGGCACACAACGTTCCCCTCAAAATTAACCGTGAGACCAACTACTCCAAGGATAAGAACATCTGGCATCTTTCCCACGAAGGTCTGGATCTTGAAGACCCCATGAACGAGCCCACCTATAACAAAGAGGGCTTCCTTGAGATGGGTGTTTCTCCCGAAATGGCTCCTGACAAGCCCACCTATGTTACAATTCACTTTGAGAAGGGTGTTCCCACAGCAGTCGACGGCAAAGAGATGAACGCAACAGATCTCATCCTCACCCTCAACAAGCTCGGCGGCGAGAACGGCGTAGGTCTTCTCGATATCGTTGAGAATCGTCTTGTTGGTATGAAGTGCCGTGGTGTATATGAGACTCCCGGTGGTGCAATCCTCTACAAGGCACACAATGTTCTTGAGACAATCTGCCTTGACAAGGAAACTTCTCACTACAAGGCACTTGTTGCACAGAAGCTTGGCGAAATGGTTTACAACGCACAGTGGTTCACACCTCTCACTGATGCTATCCTTGCATTTGTTAAGGAGACCCAGAAGACAGTTACCGGTGACGTAACACTCAAGCTCTACAAGGGCAATATGATCAACGCAGGCGTCAAGTCACCCTATTCACTCTATGACCCCGAAATCGCAACCTTCGACGAGGACGACGTATACGACCAGTCCGAGGCAACAGGCTTTATTAACCTCTACGGTCTCTCTACCACCGTTTATGCTCGTATGAAGAAAAAGAACGGTCTTGACTAATTTCATCAAACTATAATTTTCAGATAAGCAGGTAATTTTATGGATAAAATGTGGGCAGGCAGATTTACGGAAAAACTCAATGAACTGGCTGATGATTTCAATTCATCCTTTCATTTTGACTGCCGTATGTTCAGACAGGATATCAGAGGCTCAATAGCTCATGCTCATATGCTGGCGGCTAAAGGCATAATCTCACAGGAGGATACAAGCCTTATCGTCGACGGTCTCTGCGCAATACTCGAGGATATCGAAAGCGGCAAGCTCACTTTTCAGAGTGATGCCGAGGATATTCATATGTTTATCGAGTCCGAGCTTACCCGCCGCATCGGCGATGCAGGCAAAAGACTTCACACCGCAAGAAGCCGTAACGATCAGGTAGCGCTTGATATCAGAATGTACCTTCGCGATGAGAACACCGAGATTCTCGGACTTATCCGCAAGCTCATTGCCACTGTCTGCGACAAGGCAAAGGAGAATACCGATGCTATCCTTCCCGGATACACACATCTCCAGCGTGCCCAGCCCATAACCTTTGCCCATCATCTTCTTGCTTATGCTATGATGTTCAAACGCGACTATGAGCGTATCACCGATGCCGTAAAGCGTATGAATTCATCCCCCATAGGCTCCTGCGCTCTTGCGGGCACCACCTATGATACCGACAGATTTATGGAGGCAGAGGAGCTGGCTTTTGATTCTGTGATGCTCAACAGCATCGACGGTGTATCCGACAGAGATTTCTGTCTGGAGCTTCTCTCCGCCTATTCAATACTTATGATGCACCTGAGCAGATTCTCCGAGGAGGTTGTGCTCTGGTCATCGTGGGAGTTCAAGTTCATTGAGCTCTCCGACAGCTTTTCAACAGGCTCCAGCATTATGCCTCAGAAGAAGAACCCCGATATGGCAGAGCTTGTCCGCGGCAAATGCGGCAGGGTCTACGGTGACCTTATGGCACTTCTCACAACTCTCAAGGGTCTTCCTCTGGCATACAACAAGGATATGCAGGAGGACAAGGAGTCAATATTTGATGCTGTAGATACAGTGAAGCTCTGCCTTGGCGTATTTGAGCCCATGATTGCTACCATGACAACCCTCAAAGCAAATATGCTCTCTGCCGCACAGAAGGGCTTCATCAATGCCACCGACCTTGCTGACTACCTTGTTAAGAAGGGAATGCCCTTCAGAACAGCATACAAGCTGGTAGGTGAGACAGTTGCTTACTGCATCGCGAACAAAACCGTGCTTGAAGAGTTTCCCTTTGAGAAGTATAAGGAACTCAGCCCTCTCTTTGAAGAGGATGTCTATGACGAAATTTCTCTTGTCACGTGTGTGAATAAGCGTGTTTCAGTAGGCAGCACAGGTCCCGCATCTGTGAAGATGCAGATAGAATATATTACGGAGTTTTTGAATGACTAAAGTATTTATTGACGGCAAGGCAGGTACCACAGGCCTTAAGATTTACGACCGACTCTCTTCTCGTGCCGATATCGAGCTTCTCACACTCCCTGAGGAACTTCGCAAGGATACCGAAGCAAGAAGAAAAATGCTAAATTCAGCGGATATCGCTTTTCTTTGTCTGCCCGATGCGGCGGCAAGAGAGGCGGTATCTCTTGTTGATAATCCCAATACTGTATTAATCGACACATCCACCGCACACCGCACAAATCCCGACTGGGCGTACGGTTTCCCCGAACTTTCCGAGAGCTTCTTCGAGAAGGTCCGCACATCAAAACGTATAGCTGTCCCCGGATGCCATGCCAGCGGTTTTATTGCCCTTGTTTATCCTCGTGTTGAGGCAGGCGCAATCTCAAAAGATGTACTTCTCACTTGCTTTTCGCTCACAGGCTACAGCGGCGGCGGCAAGCAGATGATTGCTGATTATGAGAGCGGGGAAAGGGATATATCTCTCGACAGTCCCCGTCAGTACGGTACTGCCCAGACACACAAGCATCTCCCTGAGATGACCGTCATAAGCGGCACCCACAATGCTCCCGTGTTCTGTCCCATAGTTGCAGACTACTTCTGCGGTATGGAGGTAACTGTGCCTCTTCACAAGTCACAGCTCTGTTCAGGATTCGATATTAATTCTATCAAAGAAATATACAAAGCAAAGTATAACGATGCAATGGTATCTTATCGCGAAAACACCGATGGATTCCTTGCCGCAAATATACTGGCAGAAGCCGATAATATGCAGATTTCCGTTGAAGGCAATGACGAGAGAATTCTCCTCATTGCCCGATATGACAATCTGGGAAAAGGCGCATCCGGCGCCGCGGTGGAGTGTATGAACATTTCACTGGGAATAGACAAAACCACCTCTTTGGTAATAGGGAAGTGAAGATATGAATATAATTAACGGCGGTGTTTGTGCCGCAAAAGGATTCAAAGCAAACGGTGTCCATTGCGGCATCAGAAAGAATAAATCAAAGCGTGACCTCTCTCTTATCTTAAGTGAGAAAAGAGCGTCAGCCGCCGCTGTGTATACACAGAATCTCGTGAAGGGTGCACCCCTTACCGTCACAAAAAATAATATCAGCGACGGTTTCGCACAGGCAATTATCTGCAACAGCGGCAATGCCAACACCTGCAACGCAAACGGCATTGAAATAGCCGAGAATATGTGCAGTCTGGTGTCCGAGAATCTCTCAATCCCTGCAACCGATGTTGTTGTAGCCTCTACAGGCGTCATCGGCGAGGTGCTTGACATTGAGCCTATCAAAAACGGTCTCCCTGCACTTTGCGAAGGTCTCGGCGATAACAGCCTTTTTGCCGCAGAGGGTATTATTACCACCGATACCAAGGTAAAGGAAATTGCCGTGTCCTTTGAGATTGACGGCAAAGAGTGCCGCCTGGGCGGTATTGCCAAGGGCTCGGGAATGATTCATCCCAATATGGCAACTATGCTTGTTTTCCTTACCACTGACTGTTCAATTTCTCCCGAGATGCTTCAGAAAGCACTTTCATCTGATATTGTTGATACCTTCAATATGACCAGCGTTGACGGAGATACCTCCACCAACGATATGGTGGTAATCCTTGCAAACGGCGAAGCCGGTAACGAGGAAATCACCTGCGAGGGTGAGGCTTTCAGCACATTTATGAAGGCTCTCAATACAGTAACCGTGTATCTCTGCAGAAACATTGCCGCCGACGGCGAAGGTGCCACCAAGCTCGTAGAGTGTGTGGTTGAGGGCGGCAAAACCAAAGAACAGGCAAAGGTAGCTGCAAAGTCGGTTATCTGTTCTTCACTTGTTAAAGCGGCAATGTTCGGTTCCGATGCCAACTGGGGTCGAGTTCTCTGTGCTCTGGGTTACGGACTTTCCGACCTTGATACAGACAAAGTTGACGTCTCCTTCAAATCCGCTAAGGGTGAGATTCCTGTTTGTAAAAACGGAGCAGGAATTCCTTTCTCCGAGGAAATCGCCAAAGAGATTCTCCTTGAGAATGAGGTGGAAATCCTTGTGAACCTCAATAGCGGCGACTTTACCGCTACCGCATGGGGTTGCGACCTCACATACGAATACGTTAAAATCAATGGTGATTACCGCACCTGATTATTTAAGAAACTGAGGAATAATAATGTCATTACATATTACTAACGCACAGCGTGCAGAAGTGCTTACACAGGCACTTCCTTACATCCAGAAATATAACGGAAAAATCGTTGTTATCAAATACGGCGGCAATGCCATGGTCAGCGAAGATCTGAAACAGCAGGTTATGGAGGATATCGTCCTTCTGTGGCTTATCGGCGTCAAGGTTGTACTTATCCACGGCGGCGGTCCCGAGATTACCGAAACACTCAAGAAGCTTGGTAAAGAGACCCAGTGGGTGGACGGTCTCAGAGTAACCGATCAGGAGACCGTAGATGTTGTCCAGATGGTACTTTCAGGCAAAATCAACAAAGGTCTCGTTAATCTTATCGAGGCAAAAGGCGGCAAAGCCATGGGTATCTCAGGCGTAGACGGCAGAATGATAAAAGCTGTCTGCAAGGATGAGAGACTTGGCTTTGTGGGCAGAATTACCGAGGTTGATGTTCAGCCTGTATTTGACCTTCTCAATAACGGTTACATTCCCATTATTTCCTCTGTAGGCTGTGACGACGAAGGCAATATATATAATATCAATGCCGACTCCGCCGCGGCTTATATCGCAGGCGCACTTCAGGCAGAGCGTCTTATCACAATGACAGATATCGAGGGCATCCTCAGAGATAAGGATGACCCCTCAACCATTATTCCCGAAATTGATATGAAGGCGGCTGTCCGTCTCTTTGAGGACGGCACTATTTCCGGCGGTATGATTCCCAAGGTTGAATGCTGTATTGATGCTATCTCAAGAGGTGTTCATAAAGTTATCATTATGGACGGCAGAGTACCTCATGCCCTCCTTATCGAGACCCTCACAGACGAGGGTGCCGGCACTATGGTAGCGGAGGATTTTTCCGATGACAATTAAAGAAACCGATCTTAAATATATTGCTCACACATACGGCCGTTTTCCTCTTGTGATCAAAGAGGGAAAAGGCTCTCTTGCCTTTGACGAAAGCGGCAAAAGATACATAGACCTTGCGACAGGTATTGCCGTAAATGCTTTCGGCTATTGCGACGAGGAGTGGGCAAAATCAGTAAATAAACAGCTTACCACTCTTCAGCATACCTCAAACCTATACTACACCGAACCCTGTGCAGAGCTGGCAAAGATGCTCTGTGAGCGTACTGGTATGAGCAAGGTGTTCTTTTCCAATTCTGGTGCAGAGGCTAACGAGTGTGCTATTAAAGCGGCAAGGAAATATGCCGCACAGAATAAGGGTGCAGAGTACAGCACCATCGTAACACTTAAAAACAGCTTTCACGGCAGAACTCTCACAACTCTCGCCGCAACAGGACAGGATACCTTCCACAACGATTTCCTGCCTCTTACTCCCGGTTTTGTATATGCCGAGGCTAACAATATATCTGACCTTGAAGAAAAGGTTAAGAATAATAAAACCGCGGCAATTATGTTCGAACTTGTTCAGGGCGAAGGGGGAGTAATGCCTCTTGAGAAATCCTTTGTGGATAAAATTATCGAGCTTTCTAATGAGTACAACCTCGTAACAATTGTTGACGAGGTACAGACCGGTAATGGTCGCACAGGCTCCCTCTATGCATTCGAGCAGTACGGCATCAGACCCGATGTTGTAAGCACCGCAAAGGGTCTGGGCGGCGGACTTCCCATAGGCGCCACAATGCTCTCCGAGAGACTTACCGATATATTTGCACCCGGTGACCACGGCTCCACCTTCGGCGGAAATCCCGTGTGCTGTGCAGGAGCGTTGAGTATCATTAACCGCATTGATGACACACTTCTCGCAGAAGTTCGTGAAAAGTCCGAGTACATCATCAAGGAGCTTTCTTCCTCTGATGGAGTCAATTCCGTAGACGGTATGGGTCTTATGCTTGGCATAAATACCAAGAGAAGTGCCGATGATATAGTGAAAGAATGTATGGATAAGGGTGTACTTGTGATAAAAGCCAAACAGAAGGTACGACTCCTTCCTGCTCTTAATATCCCTTGGGATTTGTTAAAAGAGGCAATCAATACATTAAAACAAGTCTGTGAATCGGAGGATTAATATGACTGTAAAAACTGATGTAAAGGATTTTAAAGGCAAAAGCTTCCTTAAGCTTCTTGACCTTACAACAGAGGAAATATCCGCACTTATCGACCTTTCAGCAGAGCTGAAGGCAATGAAAAAAGCTGGTGTTCCTCATAGATTTTGCGAGGGTAAAAATATCGCCCTTATTTTCGAAAAGACCAGCACACGTACCCGCTGTGCCTTTGAGGTTGCGGCTCACGACCTTGGTATGAGCACTACCTATCTCGACCCCGATGCTTCCCAGATAGGCAAAAAGGAGAGCATCGCCGACACAGCTCGTGTTCTCGGCAGAATGTACGACGGTATTGAGTACCGTGGCTTCGGTCAGGAAGTGGTTGAGAAGCTCTCCGAACTTTCAGGAGTCCCTGTGTTCAACGGTCTCACCAATGAGTTCCACCCCACCCAGATTCTTGCTGATTTTCTCACGATTCGCGAGCACATCGGTGAACTTAAAGGTGTGAACTTCGTCTATATGGGTGATGCCCGCTACAATATGGGTAACTCCCTTATGGTAGGCTGTGCAAAACTTGGTATGAACTTTACCGCTTGTGCACCCGAAAAGTATTTCCCCGACAGCGAGCTTGTAGCAAAATGTCAGGAAATTGCCAAGGAGACAGGTGCAACCCTCAACTTTGAGACTGACCCTGCAAAAGCGGTGGAGAACGCACAGGTTATCTACACTGATGTCTGGGTATCAATGGGTGAGCCTGCAGAGGTGTGGAAAGAGAGAATTGACGACCTGCTTCCTTATCAGGTGAATAAGGCTCTTATGGATAAAGCGGGTGAGGGTGCAGTATTTATGCATTGTCTGCCTGCATTCCACGACCTTAACACAGGAGTTGGCAAACAGGTGGGCGAGCAGTTCGGACTTGATGCTCTTGAGGTTACCGATGAGGTGTTTGAGTCTCCTGCATCTATCGTGTTTGACGAGGCGGAGAACAGAATGCACACCATAAAGGCGGTTCTCTATGCATCACTGCACAATTGAATATAACATTCTGACGGCGGCTTCGGTTGCCGTCTTTCTGTTTATACAGGAAAAATTAAATAAATGTTTAAAATAAGCATTAATTTTCTTTACAAAATCCCCCATATGTAGTATTATTATATTAATTATAATAGTATTTATATGGGGGTGTTTTTAGTGGAGCCTAAATACAAGCGTGTCCTACTGAAACTTTCCGGTGAATCACTTGCCGGTAACCAAAAAAGCGGAATTGATTTTGATACAGTTCTGAATATTTGTGAGCCTATCAAAAAGTGCGTTGAAATGGGTGTAGAAGTTGCTATCGTAGTCGGTGGCGGTAATTTCTGGCGTGGCAGAACAAGCGGCAATATGGACCGCACTCGTGCTGACCATATGGGAATGCTTGCAACTGCAATCAATGCTCTTGGTGTGTGCGATGCTCTTGAACAGCTTGGAGTAGATACCAGAGTACAGACCGCTATTTCAATGCGTGAGATTGCCGAGCCCTATATCCGAGGCAAGGCTATCCGTCATCTTGAAAAGGGAAGAGTTGTTGTCTTCGGATGTGGCACAGGTAATCCCTTCTTCTCAACTGACTCCGCAGCATCTCTCCGTGCCGCTGAGATTGAGGCTGACATCATCCTCAAAGCTACAATGGTTGACGGTGTCTATGACTGCGATCCTAAACTCAACGAAAATGCCGTTAAGTATGACACACTCACCTTCGGCGAGGTTGTCGAGAAACAGCTTAAGGTTATGGATGGTACAGCCGCAACAATGTGCCGCGAAAACGACATTCCCATTCTCGTGTTCAGCATAGACAGACCTATGAACATTTACGATGCTATCTGTGGTGAGAGCATCGGTACCCTTGTTAAGTAATCATATCAGGAGGATAGAGTAATGAAAGAAGTTATCAAAAAGTCAGAAGACACAATGCAGAGAAGAGTAGACCACCTGGAGAGCGAGTACCAGCGTATCCGCGCAGGCAGAGCAAATCCCGGCGTTCTTGATAAAATTATGGTTGACTACTACGGCACTCCCACACCTGTACAGCAGCTTGCCGCAGTTAACGTCGCTGAGGCACGCACCCTCACAATCCAGCCTTGGGATGCTTCCGTACTCCGCGGAATCGAGAAGGCAATTCAGACCTCCGATATCGGCATCAATCCCCAGAACGACGGCAAGTGCATCCGCCTTGTATTTCCTCCTCTTACCGAGGATAAACGTAAGGAAATCGTTAAGGATGCTTCCCGTATGGCTGAGGATTCCAAGGTTCAGGTGCGTAACGAGCGCAGAGATGTTATCGACATCCTCAAGAAGATGAAGAAGGATTCCGAGATTACCGAGGACGACCTTGAGGTAGGTCTTGAGAAGGTACAGAAAATCACCGATAAGTTCATCAAAAAGATTGATGAAATCTGTGCCGCAAAGCAGAAAGAAATTATGGAGATTTAATTATGTCGGCTCTTTTTAATCGACGTAGTAAAAAGGTACGGAAGGACGAGAATATCGTCCTTCCTCAGCATATCGGCATAATTATGGACGGAAACGGTCGCTGGGCAAAGCTTCGCGGACTGCCCCGAAGTGCGGGACACACCTACGGTGCTCAGAATTTCCGTACCATCGCCCGATACTGCAGCAATATTGGCATTAAGTATCTGACGGTGTATGCCTTTTCCACAGAGAACTGGAAACGCCCCGAGGATGAAGTCAATGCCCTGATGAAGCTTTTCAAGCAGTATCTCAATGAAGCTCTTACCGATTTCAAGGACGACGATATTGTAGTGCGTTTTATCGGTGATACCACAGCTTTCAGCAGTGAACTGCAGGAGCTTATCCGCCGTACCGAAGAGGAGTCAAAGCACCGCACGGGTATGGTTCTCAATATTGCTATGAATTACGGTAGCCGCGACGAGCTTGTAATGGCAACGAAGTCTATTGCACAGAGAGTTAAAAGCGGCGAGCTTGATATTGACAGCATTGATGAGGATGTCATCAGCAATTCTCTTTATACAGCCGGTCAGCCCGACCCGGACCTTGTAATCCGACCCAGCGGTGAGTACCGTATTTCCAATTTCCTTTTGTGGCAGTCAGCATATACAGAGTTTGTTATTATGCAGAAACTTTGGCCTGACTTTTCCACAGACGATCTGGACGAGGCAATTCGCCTTTTCTCAAATCGTAACAGACGTTTCGGCGGCGTCTGATTATTTTAATTATAGTTGGGGGTTTTTAGATGAAAACTCGTATTATTTCAGGAGCTATCGGTGTAGTTCTCTGTATTCTTATTTTCATATTCGGCGAGATGTTCCCATGGATTTATGCTGTTGCACTTGCTATAGTCAATACAGTAATGTGTGCTGAATATCTCACCGCAAAGAAATTGCAGAAGCAACTGCCGATACTGATACTCACATTTCTGTTTTCGGTATCTATGCCCCTCGCAGCCTGCACATCCCTTTGGTATCTCCCTATATTCATCTATTCCTTCCTGATGTTCACACTCCTTGTCTTCATCAGAGGTAAGGTTTCGGTAGGGGATATCACCTTTGCCTATTCAGGCACAATGCTTATTACGCTTTCCATGTCCTGCTTTACATTTATGGTATGTAAAAGCGGCGGATGGCACGCATTCTATGCGGCACTGGGTCTTGTGGGCTCCTGGTGTGCCGATACCTGCGCATATTTCACAGGAAGATTTCTCGGCAAACATAAACTCAGCCCCGTCATCAGCCCCAAGAAAACTGTTGAGGGTGCCATCGGCGGCGGCTTGGGTGCAATAGCAGGATGTATGCTTGCAGGTCTTATTTTCCAGTTTATTGTGTATCGCAATATGCACGTTAATTACCTTGCATTACTCTGTATAGGTGTATTCTGTGCCTTTGTTTCCGTATGCGGTGACCTTGTGTTCTCAGCTATCAAGCGTGAATGTTCAATTAAGGACTACGGCTCAATAATGCCGGGACACGGCGGACTTCTTGACAGATTCGATTCCGTTCTTTTCTGTGTGCCCTTCGTGTTTATGCTTTCCCAGACATGGGGACTTCTCGGTGTATAATATTCTTAGAGTCAGATAATATAAGGTTGTGATTATATGACAGAGTGTATGTCTGTGCTGGGCAGTACAGGCTCCATAGGAACCCAGACCCTGGATGTTGCACGCAAGCATAATATGAAGGTTTGTGCTCTAACAGCTCACAGTAACGTAAAGATTATGGAAGAGCAAATCAGAGAATTTGCACCGAATCTTGCTGTAATGTACGATGAAACCTCTGCCGCTGATTTAAAGCAGAGAGTCAGCGATACAGCTACAAAAGTGCTTTCGGGAATGGATGGACTGCTTGAAGCGGCATCAATGAAGGAAGCCGATACAGTGCTGAATTCCCTTGTGGGAATGGTTGGTCTTAAACCTACTCTTGCGGCAGCAGAAGCCGGCAAAAACATAGCTCTTGCTAATAAGGAAACACTTGTTGCTGGCGGCGAGCTGGTGATGAATACCGTTAGTAAAAACGGAGTAAAGCTTCTTCCTGTTGACAGCGAGCACAGTGCAATCTTCCAGTGCCTTCAGGCATGCCCCGACCACAAGTTTCTCCGCAAACTTATCCTTACAGCATCAGGCGGCCCCTTCTTCGGTAAAAAGCGAGAGGAACTCGGCAATGTAACAATCAAAGAAGCCCTTAATCATCCCAACTGGTCCATGGGTGCAAAAATTACCATTGATTCAGCTACAATGATGAACAAGGGCCTTGAGATTATAGAAGCCCGCTGGCTCTTTGATATGCCCGAGGATAAGATTGACGTTGTTGTTCATCGTCAGAGCATCATTCATTCTCTTGTGGAGTTTTCTGATTATTCAGTACTTGCACAGCTTGGAAACCCCGATATGAGAATTCCTATTCAGTATGCCCTCACTTATCCTGAGAGATACGAGTCTTCCGTAAAACCTTTGTCTCTCTCTGAGGTAGGTACTATGACCTTTGCACAGCCTGATTATGATACCTTTGAGTGTCTCAAAGCCTGTAAGAATGCTCTCAGAAAAGGCGGTACTTCTCCCGCAATTGCCAACGGTGCTAACGAAGTAGCAAATGCTCTCTTCAGAGAAGGTAAGATTTCCTTCCTCAGAATTGGTGAACTTGTCAGCGCCGCGGTTGAGAATATACATCCTTCAGAGCTCAATACTCTTGAGGATGTTCTGAAAGCGGATAAAACTGCAAGAGAGTTTGTTCTCTCCAGTATATAATTTTTCTTCGGAGTGATTCCATTGGATTTATTTCTCAAAATTCTGACAACTGCAGGACTTATCATCATAGGAGTCCTGCTTTTTGAACTTATAATATTTTTTCATGAAGGCGGACATTTTGTTTCAGCCAAACTATCGGGTGTCAAAGTCAATGAATTTGCTCTGGGAATGGGACCGAAGCTTTTCTCCTTTACAAAAGGCGAGACAACTTATTCGCTACGACTTCTTCCCATTGGCGGCTTTTGCGCCATGGAGGGTGAGGACGAAGACAGCGATAATCCTCGCTCATTCAATAACGCAAAGCTTTACAAGCGGCTTATAATTATAGTTGCGGGTGCGGTAATGAACATCGTGCTGGGACTCATATTTATGACAATCCTGCTTTTCCCGGGAAAATATCTTGATTCCCAGACAGTTGCCCTCTTTGTGCCTAATTCATATTCCGCGAGTTCAGGCTTGCAGGTTGGAGATACCATCACCTCTGTTAATGGTTACAAAATCAACAATTTCATGGATTTTTCATATTCAATGGCAAAAATCAAAGTAAGTGAAGAAGACGGTTCCACTCTCCAGATATATCGTCAGGACGGCGCAAATTACGTTATGGACAGCATGAGCTTGGTTTCAACTGCCGATGAATTTGCCGCAATGACTGTGGGCGAGTACTATGGCTATGCCGCTAAATATACTGACAGAATCCACGATGCACAGTCAAAAGGCGAAGTTGATGAGATAATCACAGAGTTTTATGATGATATGTCAGAGCAGTACCCCGATGAGCAGTTCGCCTCTCCTGAAATCAAGGAGAAGGAAACCCGTCAGCGATTCCGTGCCGATATGACAGTGCTTCGTGATGGAGAGAAAGTAACCCTTGAAGATGTGGATTTTTACACATTTACAACTTCAGACAGCGACAAAGTCCAGATGTCCATTGACTTCTACACAGAATCAAGAGAGAAAAATATTTTTTCTTTTGCCGGCGATGTAGCAAGCCAGACTGTGTCCGTGGTCAGAATGGTAGTTGACTCTCTGGTGGGAATTGTTCGCGGAGAGTTCGGCTTTTCTGATGTATCCGGTCCCATCGGTGCCACAAGAGCAACCGTAGAGGTTGCATCACAGAGCCTCAAATCAGGCTTTGGCAATGCAGTTCTCAGCATAGTATACGTGATGATGGTTATCACCATTAATCTGGGAGTAGTAAATATGCTTCCTTTCCCTGCACTTGACGGCGGACGCTTTGTATTCCTGCTTATTGAGGGAATATTCAGAAAACCTATTCCCAGAAAAGTAGAAGCCATTGTCAACGCAGTAGGACTTGGTCTCCTTCTTCTGTTTATGTTGATTATTTCAATAAAGGATATCATACAGATATTTATTTGAGGTGTTTTTTATGGCATCAAAAATTAGAGTTAAGGCAGGAAATGTAGAGATAGGCGGCGGTGCTCCCATATCCGTTCAGTCAATGCTCAACACACCTGCAACCGATATAGAAAGCAGTATTGTTCAGGCAAAGATTCTTGAAGCCGCGGGCTGTGAGATTATCCGTGCCGCTGTACCCTCTGTTGAGTGTGTAAATCTGATTTATGCACTTAAAGAAGCTGTGTCTGTTCCCATAGTTGCGGACATTCATTTCGACTACAAGATAGCTCTTGAGTGTGTAGCAGCAGGAGTTGACAAAATACGCATCAATCCCGGTAATATCGGTGACGATAGCCGTGTAAAGGCAGTAGCCGATGCCTGCAAAAGCAGAAACATTCCCATCCGTATTGGTGTGAATTCAGGGTCTCTCGAGAAATCTATTCTCGCAAAGTACGGTCATCCCACTGCTGAGGCACTCTGTGACAGTGCCCTCTACCACGCATCCTTGCTTGAAAAATTTAACTTTCACGATATAGTTCTCTCTATGAAGTCATCCACAGTAACTACTATGGTGGATGCATACAGACTTGCCGCAGACAGATGTGACTACCCCCTGCATCTCGGAGTAACCGAGGCAGGCACCGAATTCGGCGGACTTATCAAATCTGCCGCAGGTATAGGTACTCTCCTTATGGAGGGAATAGGAGACACTATAAGAGTGTCTCTCACCGCCGACCCCGCCCGTGAGGTGCTGGCTGGCAATGAACTCCTCAAGGCTGTAGGCAAACGTACAGGTGGCATCAATTTCGTATCTTGCCCCACCTGCGGAAGAACAAAAATCGACCTTATAGGTCTTGCAAATGAAATTCAGACTAAACTCAGCTCAGTTAAAAAAGATATCACCGTAGCAGTTATGGGTTGTGCAGTCAATGGCCCCGGCGAGGCTAAAGAAGCCGACCTTGGTGTAGCAGGCGGCGATGGTTGCGGTCTTATCTTCAAAAAAGGTGAGATTCTCTACAAGGTCCCTGAAAATGAGATTGTAGATTGTCTTCTCAAGGAAATCGAAAAATTATAATTATATAAATCTTGAACGAATAGTTTTGAGATAATTTGTTTTAATGCGGAGAAATCGAATGAATTCAATTAAAAACTTTCTGGAAAAATATTCAACCGCAGAGGTAAAGCTTCCTGATGCTCTTGCCTCTGGTGAGATTATCAAAGTTAATATCAATAAAGAAAAGCGTACAGTTACTTTTACTGTACGCTTTAGTGAGTATATAGAGATAAAGGAAATAAGAAAGTGCGAAAAACTCCTCAGAGACAGCAAACTTGAGTTAAACTGTGTAAAAATCGCACCAATGTTTCCTGCAGATTCTTTTACTCCCGATACTTTTTCGGCTGTTGTGGATGAACTCAAAAATCGTGTTCCTGCTTGTTCTGCTGTACTTGACGGTGCAAATGCTACCATTACAGAGGAGAAGATCATCGTAGAGATTTTCCGTGGCGGCGAGATAATGCTTCATTCCCTGAAGGCAGATGCTGAAATCCGGAGAATCATCAGCGAGATGTTTTCCCTTGATCTTTCGGTAGAGTTTTCCGGTGTTACTGCACTGAGTGCTGACGATGATGCCTATCAGGATAATATCAGAAACTATGAAGAGAGCGTTAAGCGCAAAGCTCTTGAGGAGTTTATGGAGGAGGAGAGCAGCTACTCCACTGCCGAACAGATATCCCGCGATATCGAGGTTCGAGAAGGTGCTTCTCTCTATCCAGCTATTTATCCGGGTTCATCAAAGCCTCTGTGGGGAAGGGTCTTCAAGACAAAAACTCAGCCCATAAATACCCTGTCCTTTGACAGCGGCAGAGTGTGCGTATGGGGCGATATCTTCAGTATGGAGACCAAGACCACAAAGTCCGGCGACAAGAACATTATCACAATTTACATAACCGACTATACAAGCTCTGTCATAGTGAAGGTATTTGCACCTATTGCAGAGTGCAAACCTCTGGAAGCCCTTAAAAAAGGTATGACAATTGTTGTAAAGGGAGATTATGAGCTTGACCCCTTTATGAAGGAGTATGTCATCGGCTGTCGCTCAATTATGACAGCTGATAAGTTTAATGTTGTAGATAACGCAGAGAAGAAGCGTGTTGAACTTCATCTGCATACAAATATGTCCGCCCTTGATGCTCTCACTCCTGCATCTGAACTTATCAACCGTGCCGCCGCTTGGGGACATCCCGCTATTGCGATTACTGACCATGGCGTAGCACAGGCTTTCCCCGATGCAATGAATGCCGCAGAGAAACTTGAGAAAAACGGTAAGGAAATAAAAGTAATCTATGGTACAGAGGCATATTTTGT
Source organism: Ruminococcus sp. (assembly GCA_017395925.1). Classification (GTDB taxonomy): domain Bacteria; phylum Bacillota; class Clostridia; order Oscillospirales; family Acutalibacteraceae; genus Ruminococcoides. Next base: position 15,625 of record JAFQNJ010000021.1, read on the forward strand.
CAATGACATTGTCAATGTAGTGGATGGCAGAAAGGACGAGCCTTTCAGCGGTGAATTTGTGTGCTTCGACCTTGAGACCACAGGTCTATCCGCTAATAAGAATCGTATTATCGAAATCGGTGCAGTCCTTATTCGAGATGGAGTAACTGTTGACACTTTCTCGACCTTCGTCAACCCCGGTGTGTCAATTCCTGCAAAAATAACAGAACTTACCGGTATCAGCGATTTTATGGTGGAGGATGCTCCCAATGAGGAAACCGCCGTCAGGGATTTTCTTGAATTCATAGGGGATAGGGTGCTTGTTGCTCACAATGCACCCTTCGATATGTCCTTCCTCAAAGCCGCCTGCAAGCGTTTAGGTGAGGAGAGAGAGTTTACCTCTGTTGATACAGTCGCAATTTCCAGAGCAATTCTCAGCGATATCAAGAACTGCAAACTTGATACAGTTGCAAAGTATCTTCGTCTTCCCGATTTCAACCATCATCGTGCCTGCGATGATGCAGAGGTGCTCTCGAAGATTTTTGTGAATCTTATGGGACGTCTTGAGAGTGACTTCGGTATCAAATCTACAGCACAGATTAATACGGGTATATCGGGAGGAGATTTCAAGAAACTCCCAATGTATCACCAGATTATTCTTGTTAAGAATCAGACCGGACTGAAGAATCTCTATAAACTTATTTCCTACGGACATCTTGATTATTTCTATAAAAAACCCAGAATTCTTCGCTCTGTTCTTGATAAACATCGTGAAGGACTTCTTATAGGTTCAGCCTGCGAGGCAGGTGAGCTTTACAAAGCTGTATTCCTCGGCAAACCTGAGGGCGAACTGAAGGATATAGCTTCATACTATGATTATCTGGAGATACAGCCTGACGGCAACAATATGTTTATGCTTCATAAAGGTGACGTCAAGGATATCGAAACACTCCACGATATCAACCGCACCATTATCCGTCTTGGCGAAGAGCTTGGAAAACCTGTTGTCGCCACCTGCGACGTCCATTTCCTTGACCCCCATGATGCAGATTACAGAAGAATTCTTCAGGCGGGGCAAGGCTATAGCGACGTTGACAATCAGGCACCCCTTTACCTCAGAACAACAGCCGAAATGCTCAAAGAGTTTGAGTATCTGGGTGAGAAAAAAGCCTATGAGGTTGTGGTTGAGAACACCAATAAAATCGCCGATATGATTGAAAAAGTCAGACCTATCCCCAAGGGCACATTCCCACCCTTTATCGACGGCGCCGAGAAGGAACTCAATGAGATTTCATGGCAGAGAGCAAAGGAAAAGTACGGTGACCCTCTTCCTGAAATCGTTCAGAAAAGGCTTGAAAAAGAACTATATTCAATTAATACATACGGCTTCTCCGTACTTTATATGACTGCCCAGAAGCTGGTTGCAAACTCTGAAAAACACGGCTATCTTGTCGGTTCCCGAGGCAGTGTCGGCTCCTCGTTTGTAGCAACAATTTCCGGTATCTCCGAGGTTAACCCCCTCTGTCCTCACTATATCTGTCCCAAGTGTAAGTACAGCGAGTGGATAGAGGATGGCAGTGTAGGTTCAGGCTTTGACCTTCCTCCCAAGGATTGCCCTGTCTGCGGAGAAAAGCTCCAGCAGGACGGACACGAAATCCCCTTTGAGACCTTCCTCGGTTTCAAGGGCGACAAGACCCCCGATATTGACCTTAACTTCAGCGGTGAGTATCAGTCCAGCTCTCACAGATATACCGAAGAACTCTTCGGTAAGGATAACGTTTTCAAAGCCGGTACAATATCCACTCTTGCTGATAAAACTGCCTTCGGTTACGTCAAAAAGTTTGAGGAGGAGAGAGGACTCCGCCTCAGCAAAGCTGAAGAAGAACGTCTTTCTAAAGGTTTTACAGGTGTAAAACGTACCACAGGACAGCATCCCGGTGGTATGGTTGTTGTGCCCAGAGGTATGGAGGTTTATGACTTCTGTCCCGTACAGCACCCCGCCGATGACTCGGGCTCTGACAATATAACAACACACTTCGACTTCCATTCCATCCACGACACTATATGTAAGCTGGATGAGCTTGGACACGATGTTCCCACTATTTACCACTATCTTGAGGAGTTCACAGGTATTCCTGTTATGGAAGTACCTATGAACGATCAGGAGGTTATGTCCCTCTTCACATCCCCCGCGGCACTGGGTGTCACAAAGGAGGATATCGACTCCGAAACAGGCACGTTCTCCCTCCCCGAGGTAGGTACATCCTTCGTTCGCCAGATGCTCATTGAGGCACAGCCCAAGACCTTCTCCGACCTTCTCCAGATTGCAGGTCTTTCTCACGGCACCGACGTATGGATTGGAAATGCCGCTGACCTTATCAACAACGGCACCTGTACCATTTCAGAAGTTATCGGAACGCGAGATTCTATTATGACCTACCTTATGCATAAAGGAATGGACCCCTCCAAGTCCTTCAAGATTATGGAGATTGTCCGTAAGGGTAATGCCACGAAGCTTCTCACAGAGGAAGATATTCAGGAAATGCGTGACCACAACGTGCCCCAGTGGTACATTGACTCCTGTATGAAGATTAAGTATATGTTCCCCAAGGCTCACGCTGCGGCATATATGATTGCAACATTGCGTCTCGGATGGTACAAGGTGCACAAGCCTCTTGAATATTATGCTGCATACTTCTCTGTACGCGGTGAAGATTTCGACGGTGTCACAGCAATCAGAGGAAAACACGCAGTCGAAATGAAGATGCAGATGATAAAGCAGAAGGGCTTTGAAGCTACTGCAAAGGAAAAGACCGAAGTAGCGACACTTCAGATTATCAACGAGATGCTTGCGAGAGGCATCGAGCTTCTGCCCATTGATCTTTATAAGTCCAAAGCCAAGACCTTTGTTATTGAGGATGGAAAAATCCGACTTCCCTTTACATCTATTTCGGGAATAGGTCTTTCAGCGGCGATTTCACTTGAAGAACACGGTGCTACCGGTGAATACTTCTCCGTTGAGGAGCTTCAGCAGAAGACAAAGGTCACCAAAGCGGTAGTTGAAGCACTTCGTGAGCTCGGAGCTCTCAAGGGTATCCCCGAAAGCTCCCAGATTTCACTTTTCGAAGGGTTTTAATTAATTAATGTCAGGAGGTGCAGAAATTGAATTTTAAGATTTACACTTTCGGATGCAAAGTAAACCAGTACGAATCAGAGCAAATGCGAGAACTACTGGAAGAAAAAGGTTTTAAATGCACCGAGAATGATGCAGATGCAGAGATATTTATTGTCAATTCCTGCACTGTAACAGCAATCAGTGAGGGAAAATGTCGTCGTTTTCTGGGACGTATCCGCCGCAAGTTCCCTCAGTCAATTATAGTTTTAACAGGGTGTATGTCCCAGGCATTTCCGCGGAAATATGAAAACTTCGATGTCTGTGATGTGGTAACAGGTAATACAAGCCGCCACCTTGCCATAGAACTTCTGGAGGATTTCATTAAAAATAGAAATAAGATAGTGGATATCCCCGAGCACGACAGAAAATGCGGTGAGTTTGAAGAATCCTGTGTTTCGGATTTTTCTGAACGCACCCGAGCCTATCTTAAAATTGAGGACGGCTGTGACAGATTCTGCTCCTACTGTGTTATTCCTTATGCCAGAGGACGAGTCCGCTCAAAACCTCTCTCTGATATCCGCCGCGAGGTAGAGACTTTATCGGAGAAGGGATATACAGAAATCGTTCTTGTTGGTATCAATCTCTCAAAGTACGGTACCGATATAGGCTTGTCGCTATGCGACGCTGTTGAGACGGTAGCAGAAAGCAGTGGTGTAAAAAGAATCCGTCTCGGATCCCTTGAACCCGAGCTTCTGACTCCCGATATACTTCTTCGTCTCTCAAAGGTCAAGGAGTTCTGCCCACAGTTCCATCTTTCACTCCAAAGCGGTTGTGACGAAACCCTCAAGCGTATGAATCGTCACTATAATTCCGCTGAATACAGAGAAATAGTGGAGAATATCAGGGCCCTTTTCCATAATCCATCATTCACCACCGATGTAATGGTCGGCTTCCCGGGCGAGGATGAAGAGGAATTCTCAAAATCTCTTTCATTTGTTTCAGATCTGGGCTTTGCCAAAGTTCACGTTTTCCCGTATTCAAGGCGAAGCGGCACTGTTGCCGACAGAATGCCCGACCAGCTCACAAAGTCTATAAAGGACAGCCGTGTGGCTGTTATGACCGCAGAGACGGAACTGCGACGAATAGACTTTATGAAAACACAGCTTGGTATGGTTACAGAGGTTCTCTTTGAGAGGATGTTTGATGAGGATTACTGTGAGGGATACAGTATCAACTATATCCCTGTCAAGGTGAAAGGTTCATCAGACCTTTGTCATAAGATAAAGACCGTGAGACTTCTATCGATAGAAGGCGACTACTTAATCGGTGAACTTATTGAGAACGCCTGAACACCTCTATGGTTTCTGCGGCGTCTTCGCTCAAAAGAGCACCATAATCGTAAATCATATATCCGTCATATCCGTATTCCCTTAGCAGCTCAAGCTGATTTTTAAGCTCTGAGCTGTTGTTTTTCCATGTGCCCGAATCAGCACTGCTTCCTGCTTTGTAAGCACCCAGCCCTACATAGACACGCAGATTCTTATGTCTGTCTATTTCGCTCCAGTCTTTGATGCTTTTTTCAAATGATAGGGCAGGATTCTCAATAGAGTAATACATCTGAGGGCAGATGTAATCGGCATAACCGGCACTTTCGCACCATGAGTATATATCAGCATAAATGCTTTCATTGTTCTCAATATTTCCCTGAGGTGAAATGCCGAACTGAACATCAGGATTTATCTTCTTTATGGCAAGATATACATCGGACAGTAAAATGTTTATATTATTTTTTCTCCATTCATCAAGCCAAAGGGACTCGGTAGTGTTGGGAAATGCCTTTCTGTATTCCTCATAATCAGCTTTGTCAAAATTTCCACAGTCTTCGGGATAGAAATAGTCATCAAATTGGATTCCGTCCACATCGTAATTATTGACTATTTCTTCAACACCCTTTTTAATTATCTCTCTGGTGGCTTTCTTGGCAGGGTTCAGATATCTTCCGCTCTCGGTCTCAAAACCGACACCGTCCGTGTAAAACGGATTCGATTTCGCAAGGGTCTCAGGAGTGGTATTGGTTGAAACTCTGTACGGATTTATCCATGCGTGGATTTGAAGCCCCGATTTGTGACAGGCTGAGCACATATATTCGAGAGCATCGTAATCGACACTCTCGCCCTGCACGCCTGATAGAATATGAGAAGCGGGATAGACTTCGGATTTATAGAGTGCATCGCTAAAGGGTCTCACTTGAAAAATCAGAGTGTTTATGCCGAAGTCTTTGGCATCAGCAATGATTTTATCAACCTTTTTTTTGAAACTTTCAAAACTCCTGTCGCTCCCTGACATATCAAGGCTTATGTATGAAACCCACATTCCTCTCATTTCTGAAGGCTGTGTGTTGACTTCAGTTAATGGTATCTCAGGTTTTTCTTCATTATTTTTAAGATTCAGAGAGCAAAGAGCAATACTGCCTGCAAGGAATAACACGCATATTCCAAATACAAAATTTAGCCTTGTTTTCATTTTAACCTCCGGAGGTAATTATGCCTTGGTACTGTGAATATCTGATATTTTATTTTGTAATAATCAGCGTTGTGTCTGTGTTTGTTACGATATATGACAAGCAAGCGGCAAAACGCCGCAAGAGAAGAGTCCCCGAGAAGACGCTCCTTCTGCTCAGTGCCTTTGGCGGCAGTGTTTCTATGCTTTGTGCAATGCTCATAATAAGACATAAAACGAAACACCTGAAATTTATGTTAGGGATTCCTATGATTATATGTCTGCAGGGTCTGCTCTCTGCTTTTATATTCTTTCTTACGAGGTGGATATGAACGAAACATTAACCTTTGTTGTTGATAAGTCTTACAGCGGCAAAAAAGCAGGAATATTTCTACGGGTTGTGTGTGGACTTTCAGCCAGAACTCTCTCTCTGCTCAAACGCAATCCCGGTTCCTTAACCAGAGGCGGAGAACTCCTGCGTACAATTGATATATTAGATGAAGGCGATATTGTCGAAATCAATCTTCCCAAAGAGGAAAATTCTATTATTCCCATTGAGGGGAATCTTGATATTCTCTATGAAGATGCGTATCTGCTTATAGTTAACAAACCTGCCGCAACTCCCGTACATCCTGTGAAAAAGCATCAGACGGATACCTTGGCAAACTTCGTTGCCTATAAGTATCAGGGTGAGGGAGCGGGCTTTGTATTCAGAGCTGTGAATCGCCTGGACAGTGATACCTCAGGGGCGGTTATTATTACCAGAAACAGACATATTGCTTCTCTTATGCAAAAAGCACGGATAGACAAGCATTACTTTGCAGTGTGCCACGGTACACTTAACGAGGGCGGTACGGTAGATGAACCCATAGCTCTCAGGGAAGACAGCAAGATTGTCCGCTGTGTCACACCCTCAGGCAAAAGTGCTGTTACTCATTATAATCCTATAGTAGCTTATAGGGACAGGACTTTACTTGATATTTGGCTTGAGACAGGCAGAACACACCAGATAAGATGCCATATGTCACATATCGGACATCCGCTGATGGGTGATGACCTTTACGGAGGCGGCCTTGATGAAATACCAAGACAAGCACTTCATTGCCATACCATTTCGTTCACTCATCCCATAAGCGGCAAGGAGATAAATGTCATAGCACCCTTGCCTGATGATATGGCGAAACTTATCCCGAATACTGACATTTAATAAATATTAAGCCGCGTGAGTAAACGCGGCTTATTTCTATATTCTGCTTTTTTCTTTTTTGTTGACTGCCATTATTCCGCCCAGAACACCTGATAACCATAGCACAACGAGGCGTAGCAGAGTAAGGTAGGAGAGAGTATCCTTTGTAGTTGCCATCCCCAGAGAGAAGCAAATGATAAAGATAATCAAAGCACTCACGGAGCCCCATAAAAGTCCCCGATTTTTAATAATACGCGATGCAACGTATCCGCCTGAAAATGCCCCTGCGGCTGATACTCCTATTCCGATATACGGTATGATGCTGTACGGAATCTTGCCTGCAATCAGAAGCAGAAGTGCTACGATGCAGAGAAGCGAGAATATAACTGCACAGGCAGTAATGACAGAAAAGATAAGTGCTTTTAAGTAGAGCCTTGCTCCGGTGCCGGCAATAGTTGTTTTAATAGCTTTCAAAATAAAAATCCCCTGAAATATATTCTGGTAAAATATATTTCGGGGGATAATGATTTATTACACTATTTAATTATTTTTCTTTGGGAGCTTTCTTCGCAGCCTTCTTCTGAGCCTTTTCCTCAGCAAGACGCTTCTTCTCTTCTTCAGCACGGGCAATAGCTGTGTCGTTGGAGTAGATGCACCATTTCTTGAATCTGAGCTTTACTCTGTCGGAGCCGGTCTCGATGATGAACTCGTCTTCTTCATCACGAACAGCAACAACCTTACCTGTGATGCCGCCGATAGTGGTGATATCGTCGCCGATATTGATATTCTTCTTGAGTTCTTCTTCCTGCTTTTTCTTCTTTGAGTTAGGTCTGATCATAACGAAGTAAAGTGCAGCGAACAGAAGTACATAAACGATGAGAATAGGCCAAGAGCCACCGCCAAGGCAACCACCTGCATTTTCAGCATTCTGTGCGGCAGTGTCGGTAGCAGGCATAAGAAGGGGGATAAAATTTACAAGACTAGTAATCATTTCAAGTTTCCTTTCATAAAGACAATATACAGATTATACCAATAATAAACTAATAAATCAAGTGAATATTTTATTAATTATATACGTTTACAAATAACATCCTTTTTCTCTCTGTAAAATTCATTGAATCGGTCATTATCAAGAGCCTCACGGATATCTTCCATAAGCTTATTGTAGAATCTCAGATTGTGAATAACAGCAAGTCGAAGTCCCAGTGCTTCTTGAGCCTTCTGCAAATGTCTTATGTATGCTCTGGAGAAGTTTCTGCAGGCAAAGCAGTCGCACTCGGGGTCGATGGGGTTTTCATCTCTTTCATATTTTGCGTTGGAAATATTGATGATACCCTGACTTGTGAAAAGGTGACCGTGACGGGCATTTCTGCTGGGCATAACACAGTCAAAAAGGTCAACGCCTCTTCTCACACCTTCAAGAATATTAAGGGGGGTACCGACACCCATCAGATATCTGGGTCTGTCTTTTGGCATAAAAGGTTCCACAGCTTCGATGATTTCGTACATAACTGCGGCTTCTTCGCCGACAGCAAGTCCGCCGATAGCATAGCCGGGAAGTTCAAGCTCGCTTATCATCTTCATGTTTTCAACGCGAAGGTCCTTGTAGGTAGCACCCTGATTGATGCCGAAAAGCAGCTGCTGTGTATTCACCGCAATTTCTTCTCTCTTGAGTCTTTCAAGCTCTACCTGGCACCTCTTGAGCCATCTTACAGTCATTTCGGAGGATTTTTTTGCGTAGGAGTATTCAGCGGGATTTTCCACGCACTCATCAAAAGCCATAGCGATGGTAGAGCCCAGGTTTGCCTGAATTCTCATACTCTCCTCGGGACCCATAAAAATCCTTCTGCCGTCTATATGAGAGGCAAAGGTTACACCTTCTTCTTTAATGTTGCGAAGCTTCGCCAGAGAGAAAACCTGAAATCCGCCGCTGTCTGTGAGGATAGGGCCGTCGAATCCCGTGAATTTTCTCAGTCCGCCCATATCTCTCACAACATCATCACCGGGACGAAGATGCAGATGGTATGTATTGCAAAGCTGTACCTGACAGCCTATATCTTTAAGGTCGTAGGCTGAAAGTCCACCTTTGATAGCACCGGCTGTTGCAACATTCATAAAGCAGGGTGTCTTTACAGTGCCGTGTGGAGTGTTGAATTCACCAAGTCTTGCATTTTCATATTTCTTTATAACTTTAAACATAAGCAATTCACCATATCTGAAGAAAGTTAAATAATCATCATTGAGTCACCAAAGGAGAAGAATCTGTACTGTTCTTTTACAGCCTCCTTATAGGCGTTCATTGTGTTGTCATATCCTGCAAATGCTGATACCAGCATAATGAGAGTGCTTTCAGGGAGATGGAAATTTGTGATAAGTCCGTCAAGCACCTTGAATTCGTAGGGAGGATAAATGAATATATCCGTATTCTTGTCGCAGGCAACAAGTTCGCCGAAATCTCTGGCAACACTCTCCAGTGTGCGGGTGGTTGTGGTGCCGACAGCAATAACTCTGCCTCCGTTTTCCTTTGTACGCTTGATGGCATCCACAGTCTCCTGAGGAAGTGTGAAATGCTCGCTGTGCATAATGTGGTCAGTAATTTCATCTTCCTTAACAGGTCTGAAAGTACCCAGTCCCACGTGCAGGGTTACGTAAGCGGTTTCAACACCCATTGCCCTGATATCATCAAGCAGTTCTTCCGTGAAGTGAAGTCCTGCAGTTGGTGCAGCGGCAGAACCGATAGGGTCGCTGTATACAGTCTGGTATCTCTCGTTGTCCTTGAGTGTCTCCTTGATATATGGGGGGAGAGGCATCTGTCCGATTTTATCAAGAGCAGTATAGATATTCTCCTCACACTCAAAGCGGATGATTCTGATACCTTCCTCGCCGATATCCTCAATTCGTCCTTTCATAATCCCGTTAAAATCAAACTCTTTGCCAATCTTTGCTTTTTTGCCGGGTTTTACAAGGGTTTCCCAGCAGTTGTTCTCAATCTGCTTTAGAAGCAGAAACTCAACCGAGCTTCCGGTATCAACTCTGGTGCCGTAGATTCTGGCGGGGATAACACGTGAATTGTTCATAACCAGCAGGTCACCTTTTCTGAGATAATCACGGATATCAAAGAAATGTCTGTGATTTACTTCGCCGGTAGCTTTGTTGAGGATAAGCATTCTGGATGCGTCCCTCTTCTGAAGGGGAGTCTGAGCAATTAATTCTTCAGGTAAATCGTAATAAAAATCTGACTTTCTCATTATAATTCCTTTCGGGAAATAAGCGCAAAAAGTGCTTAAAATATAGTGTATATTAATTGACAAGATATCCGCCAAGTAGTATAATTAAGGATAGTGGGTTTATATTTGCATTTTTCAGCGAATTATTTTGCCTTACTAATAATATAATATATCGAAGAAAAACACAACCTTATTTTGTGTTTTTTTCAGGAGGTTTTTATGAAGAAATATAAAGTAGGTATTATTGGCGCCACAGGTATGGTAGGTCAGAGATTTGCAATGCTCCTTGAGGACCATCCTTGGTTTGAGGTTACTTGCCTTGCCGCAAGTGCAAGAAGTGCAGGTAAGACATACCGTGAGTGCGTAGAGAGCCGTTGGGTTATGGAGAGACCTATTCCCGAGAATATGGCTGACCTTGTTATCAAGGATGCATCAGATATTGATGAAGTTGTAAAGCTTGTTGACTTCTGCTTCTGTGCAGTTGATATGAAGAAGGAAGAGATCAAGGCTCTTGAGGAGGCTTATGCCAAGGCTGAGTGCCCCATCATTTCCAACAACTCCGCACATCGTCATACCCCCGACGTACCCATGATTATTCCTGAGATTAATGCAGACCACGCAAAGGTTATCGAGTCTCAGAGAAAGCGTCTCGGTACAAAGCGCGGCTTTGTTGCTGTTAAGTCCAACTGCTCACTCCAGAGCTATGTTCCCGCAATTCACCCTCTGATGCAGTTTGGCGTTGACAAGGTTCTCGCTTGTACTTATCAGGCAATCTCCGGTGCAGGTAAAACCTTCGAGCGTTGGCCCGAGATGGTGGATAACATTATTCCTTATATCGGCGGCGAAGAGGAGAAATCCGAGCTTGAGCCTCTGAAAATCTGGGGTAAGGTTGAGGGCGACGAGATTGTAAACACAACCGACATCGCTATCACTTCACAGTGTCTCCGTGTTCCTGTATCCAACGGACACACTGCCGCTGTGTTTATGTCATTCAAGGACAGCTCAAATAAGCCTTCCGTAGATGAAATTATCAAGATTTGGAATGAATATACAGGTCGTGCACAGGAGCTTCAGCTTCCTACTGCACCCAAGCAGTTCCTTCACTATTTCACCGAGCCTGACCGCCCCCAGATCAAGTCCGAGAGAAATCTCGAAGGCGGTATGGCTATCTCCGTGGGCAGACTCAGAGAGGACTCCCAGTATGATTACAAATTCGTTTGCATGTCTCACAACACTCTCAGAGGTGCTGCAGGCGGCGGCGTACTTCTTGCAGAGCTTCTCTGTGCAGAAGGTTACATGGATTAATTTTTAACTTTGAATTCAGGGAGATTTATATATGAAAAAAGCAATATATAAAGGCTCAGGTGTTGCTATTGTTACACCTATGAACACCGATGGCAGCGTTAACTATGAATCCCTCGGTCAGATTATTGAATATCAGATAGAAGGCGGCACCGATGCAATTATTGCTTGCGGTACAACAGGTGAAGCCGCTACACTTACCGAGAAAGAGCATTGTCAGGTTCTTGAATTTGTATCAAGAAAAGTTGACGGCAGAGTGCCTGTTATCGCAGGTGCAGGCAGCAACGATACCGCCACAGCTCTCAGCATTTCAAAGGCTGCAAAGAACTACGGTGCCGACGCTATTCTAAGCGTAACACCTTATTATAATAAAACATCCCAGACAGGTCTTATCCGTCACTTCCTGACAATCGCAGACAGTGTGGATATCCCTATGATTCTCTACAATGTACCTTCGCGTACAGGTTGCAATATCAAGCCTGAAACTTACGCAGAACTTTGCAAGCACGATAATATCGTAGCTACAAAGGAAGCGAACGGAGACATCTCCTCTGTTTCCAAGACCCGCTCACTTTGCGGTGATAAGCTCCACATTTATTCAGGTAACGATGACCAGACTGTACCTTTTATGTCTCTCGGTGCACTTGGTGTTATTTCGGTTTTTGCAAACCTTTGCCCCAAGGAGATGCACGAGATTACAACTCTCTGTCTTGAGAATAACTTTGTTGAAGCTGCAAAGCTCAACTTCCATTATATCGAGCTTATGGATATGATGTTCTCTGATGTCAATCCCATTCCTGTTAAGACAGCTAT
>JAFQNJ010000022.1 GCA_017395925.1 Ruminococcus sp.
GCCGAGACCTGTACCTCTCTGTCTGCCCACGGCATCAATTTCATCAATGAAGATAATGCAGGGAGAGTTCTTCTTTGCGTGCTCGAAAAGGTCACGGACACGGGATGCACCTACGCCCACGAACATTTCAACAAAGTCTGAACCTGAAATCGAGAAGAAGGGAACACCTGCCTCACCTGCAACAGCTCTTGCAAGGAGAGTTTTACCTGTACCGGGAGGGCCTACAAGAAGCACGCCCTTGGGTATACGTGCGCCCAGGTCGTTGTATTTACCGGGGTTCTTCAGGAACTCGACAATCTCCTCAAGTTCCTCTTTTTCTTCGTCGGCACCTGCAACATCATCAAATGTTGTCTTGCGTTTCTCGTCGTTGGTATCCTTGAACTTGGCTTTTCCAAACTGGAACTCCTTGCCTCCCAGACCGCCGCCGCTCATCTTCTTCATAATAAAGAACCAGAACAGTGCCATAATGATAACTATGATTACAATGGGAAGAAGTTCAAGAAGGAATCCGTTGTTGGATGCAGGAACATAGTCATATTTGAGGGGTGTTTCGGCGGTTTCGTTGTACTCGTCAATATACTCCTTGACATCCGTATAGAAAATGTCAACACTTGCGAGCTTCACCTTGATTTCGGTGAGACCGTCATCCTCTTTTTTGTTACCTGAACCGAAAAGAAGACCTAAGAAACCGTTGTTCTGATTTTTCTTGTCGGTTGTATCCGCACTGTCGGCAGTTGAGGCGGAGTCAGGGGTGGCAGTTTTGTCATCCTTGTCCTCCAACGCCTCGTCCAGAACCTTGAGTTCAAGATTTCCGGAACCTACTTTCACCGAAAACTCACGAACCTGATGATTCTCAAAAAAGCCTACTATATCTGAATAGGAATACTCAACCTTCTTTGAGGAAAAATTGGCCATCAGGACAATCCCCAGAATCAGGATAATGGGCACTCCCAGATAAATAAGCAGTTTCTTCACTGTCATTTTATTCTGCAAATTAATTCACTCCTTAGTGTAGTATGAGAATTTGTAAGAAAATTATGAGTAAACGGAACGCTTCAGTACACCAACGTAAGGAAGATTCCTGTATTTTTCTGCATAATCAAGTCCGTAACCGATTACGAACTCATCGGGAATTTCAACTCCCAGATAATCTATGGGAATATCAACCACTCTTCTGTCGGGCTTTGAGAGGAGAGTACAGATTTTGATACTGCCCGCACCCTTAGCATCAAGGTACTTCTTGATGAATGTCAGGGTATTGCCGCTGTCGATGATATCCTCAACAATAAGCACATCAAGACCGTTGATGGGCTGAGAGAGGTCTTTGACAATATTTACTCTGCCCGAGGACTCTGTGCCTGCACCATAACTGGATGCACACATAAAATCTATCTTGCAGTCGATGGTAATTTCCTTCATCAGGTCAGACATAAAAACCACACTGCCCTTTAACAGTCCCACAAGGAGAAGGTTCTTATCCTTATAATCCTCGTCTATTCTGTGTGCAAGGTCTTTTACAAGTTCCTTGATTTTCTCTTCGCTGACAAGTATGTATTCACAATCCTTATGCATACTCTTCATCCTCCCCTATTTCAATGCAAATTGCACTTTTTGTATTTTTGTCCACTGCCCCGTAGAAAGAAGTCCCGATATATTCTGCCCACAGGACTTTGCTGCCCTCAGCAATAACCAAAGATTTACTACGCAACTCAGAAGGAATTCTGAGTTCACTCTGGAGCTTTCTGAGAGGCTTGGTGATATTTCTGCCGCGAGGTGAGAAGGTGTCTCCCTCACGTCTTGTACGCAAAATAACCTCAGAAGATATTTTATCACGGTCCAAGGCTGAATCTGCTAACTTTTTGTTAATGTTTTCTATATATTTAATTTCTTTAAAAGAATATCTCTTCCCTGAGTATTCAACCGAAAGTCCTGCTGTCAATGGTCTGGGAATAAACTCCTCCTGATTTTCGGTTTTGACAATACGGAAAACGCCCTGACTGCACAACGCACTGTAGCCGTCAGTAAGGTTAACGGCACCTCCTGTACCGAGGATTTTTTCCATCAGTTCGATGTGTACTTCCTCCACCGATACTCCGAAGCTCTTTGCATAGAGGTAAAGCGTCTCTCTGAGTACTGCCTCGTCACACCTGAGTAAAATCTCCGCATCAAGCCCAAAGTTGACTTTTGCTGCTTTGATTACCGCTTCGCCCTGCTTCTGCATATATCTGTCAACCGATATAAGCTGACGCCTGAGCCTTCTGAAATTCTCATCAAAGCCCTCGTTTATCTCTTTAAGCGGCGGAAGCACGCTGTGGCGGATTTTGTTGCGCTTGCAAATCTCCTCCATGGCGTTTGTGCTGTCCTCTACATAATCAAGACCGTGGGCGCTTATATATTCCTCTATATCTTTTCGGTTAAGGTCAATAAGAGGTCTTATAATATTGCCTCTCTTTGCAGGAATCGAACAAAGTCCGTGAAGGCTTGTGCCTCTTGAGATATTGTAGAGCATTGTCTCCTCACAGTCGCTGAGAGTGTGAGCTGTGGCAACCTTGGCACAGAGTTTCTCTGAAAGCTCTGCGAAAAATTCATAGCGGAGATTTCTGCCGCACAGTTCGTCGCTTATGCCAAGTTCTTTTGCTCTTTTTGAGACATTTTCGCTCTTTTTGAAAAGCTCCACTCCCCAATCACGGCATAGTTCTGTGACGAAATTCTCGTCGCGGTACGACTCCTCGCCTCTCAGATTATGGTTGAGGTGAGCAGCATATACGGTGAGCGAAAACTCGTCCTTGAGAGCAAGCAGAATATGAAGCAGAGTAACTGAATCCGCACCTCCCGACAAGGCAACTATAACGCTGTCACCCTTTTCGAGAAGTCCGTTATGCGAAACTGTACTCCTTACAATATCAATCACGGTGTGCCTCCACAGAAGTAAAGCGCATAAACTCACCCTGCCAATGTAGTTTGACAGACCTTGCCTCACCGTGACGGTTTTTTGCTACAAGACACTCCGCAGAGTTTCTGTCTCCTGTGGGATTTGCCTCACCGCCGCCTTCTTTGTCGTAGTAATTCTCTCTGTAAAGGAAGAGTACGATATCGGCATCCTGCTCGATAGAACCCGAATCTCTCAGGTCGGAGAGCTGAGGCAGATGGTCCGCACGCTGTTCGCTGGCTCGGGAGAGCTGTGACAGACATATAATGGGAACATTGAGTTCCTTTGCAAGAATCTTGAGGTTTCGTGTGATTTCAGAAATTTCCTGCACTCGGTTGTCGCTGCGTCTGCCTGTGGTCATAAGCTGGAGGTAATCGATTACCACCAGGTCAAGTTTACGAAGGCGTCTGAGTTTTGCCTTCATGGCAGGTACGGTGATGCCCGGAGTTGCATCCAGATAAAGGTTCATCTTTGAAAGCACGTCGCCTGCACCGATAATTCTCTGCCACTCTTCGTCAGAGAGCTTGCCTGTACGGAGTTTTGTGCCTTCTACCAGTGCCTCGGTGGAGAGAAGTCGGGACGCAAGCTGTTCGCTGGACATTTCCAGCGAGAAGAACGCAACCGTCTTTTCCTGAGGACCTGCAACACTCTTTGCAATATTGAGAGCAAAGCTGGTCTTACCCATACCGGGACGGGCGGCAAGAAGAATCAGGTCGGAACGGTTAAGTCCCGTAATAACTCTGTCAAGGTCACCGATACCCGTTGAGATAGGCACAAGGTCAGGGTCGTTTCTGTTGAGAGCATCCAGACGGTCAAAAGTCTCCAGCACAACCTCATCAATTCGCTGAAGTCCCTGAACACTCTTGCCTCGTCTGATATCATAAATCATCTGCTCCGCACTGTCGATAAGCACCTCGGAGCTATGCTCGTTGGAGGTGGCGTCATCTATCATTCTGCGTGCAGAAACAATGAGCTGACGAACGTCGTACTTATCCCTTACCATCCTTGCATATATCTCTACGTTAGAGGTGGAGGGACAGTTGTCACACAGTCTGACGAGATAGACCTTGCCCTCTGTGGGGTCAAATTCCTTCTCCCGTCTGAGCTCCTCATAAAGAGTTACAAAGTCAATGCTTCTGCCGTGAGAAAACATGGAGAGCATTGTGCTGTAAATCAGTCTGTGCAAGGAAATATGAAAATAGTCGGGAGAGGTGAGAATCTCCGCAACTCTGCCGAAGCAGTCGGGCTCAAAGATAATTGCACCCAATACCGCCTGCTCCGCCTCTGAGCTGTAAGGAAGGTTCAGACCGTCATATTCAAATTTAGGAGTTAAATCAGCCATAATAACTACTCCTTAAAGTAATATACTTACAATTCGATTATCAAAATTATCAGAGTTCAGCCACTACAACGGTAACTGTAGCGGAGATGCCTGAATAAAGCTTAATCTCAGCGGTGTAGCTGCCGCAATTCTTGATATCATTCATAACGATTTTTCTCTTGTCAACATCAATGCCCTCTGCCTTCTTGATTTCCTGAGAGAGCTCCTTGGTGGTGATGCTTCCGAAGAGCTTACCGCCCTGACCTGCCTTTGATTTGATAACAAAGCTTTTGCCGTCGAGCTGAGCCTTCGCTTTATTTGCGGCGGCAATCTCCTGCTCCAGCTTATACTTCTTGGAGTTCTCGGCATTCTTGAACTCGTTCATAACCTGAGCGTTTACCTCTTTGGCAAGGCCGCGGGGCAGAAGGAAGTTTCTTGCATATCCGTCGGATGCGTTAACCATATCGCCCTTTTTGCCCAGAGCCTTAACGTCCTGTAATAAAACAACTTTCATAATATATATCCTCTTTTCTTTTTATTCGCTGTCAATGGCTTCAACCAGCATTCTGACTACTGACTCAAAGCCTGTGTCCTTAATCTGTGCCGCCGCCATAGAGTGGTGACCGCCGCCGCCCAGTTTTTCCATAATGAGCTGAACGTTGCGTTTGCCGTAGCTTCTGGCAGAGATATTCACTGTATTGCTGTCGGTGCGGTATACCACAAAGGAGGCGTTGACACCCTTAAGCCCCAGAAGCTCGTCTGCCGCTTTGGAAGCTATGAGGCGGATTTCTGCCATATCCTCGTCGGCAATGACGATAGCACACTTCTTGTAAATTCGTGCTGTTGACACGAGCTTGTATTTATTGCGGTATATCTCAATGGAATCCGCAAAAAGCTGACGGACCGAAACTGTATCGGCACCGTGCTTTTTAAGGTAAGCCGCCGCCTCAAAGGTACGTGCTCCCGAATTGATAACAAAATTCTTGGTATCCAGAATTATACCGGAGAGAAGAGCCTCCGCCTCGGGCTTGCGAAGCACATCATCAGGGAAATTCTCCACAATTTCCACACACATTTCAGCCGCTGATGATGCACTGGGCTCGTGGTAGAATACCAGAGTATCCTCTATGTAATCCACGCTCATTCTGTGGTGGTCAATAACAATTATCCTGCCGCACTTTTCAAAGAGTGCTGTGCTCTCAAGGCGATTCTTTGACTGGGTATCCACAATAATGAGAAGGGTCTCGGGGGTAACCTCGTCCATGAGCTTTTCGGGGGAGACAAACACATCCTCACCACAATTCACCTTATATGCATCTATAAGGGATTTTGCCATGGAATCCTGATAGTTTACCGCAATATAAACCTTCTTTTTCAGAGAGGTTGTTATTGCACCGTAGAGACCGATGGCACTTCCCATACAGTCAAGGTCAGAGAAGCGATGTCCCATAATAATGACTTTGTCGCTCTCCTCAACGGCATTGATAACGGACTTTGTAATTACGCGGGCACGAACCTTGCTCTGCTTCTCCACACCTGCGGACTTGCCGCCGAAGAACTCGTAGTCGCCGCCTGAAAGAATCGCAACCTGATCGCCGCCTCTGCCAAGTGCCATATCCAGTGCCTTCTTGGCTGAAGCCTGACTTTTTCTCAGGTTGTCCTCTCCTCTGCCGATACCAACGGAAATTGTGGCAGAGATGTCGCCTGACTTAATTTCGTGGATTTTCTCCAGAATATCAAACTTCTTCTCAATAATCTTCTGAAGCTCCCGCTCCTCGAAGATAAGCATATATCTGCCCTGACTCATCTTTCGGTAGAGGGCATTGAAGTCACCTGCGAAGCGCTGAAGAAGCGACTCCACCTGAATATTCACTCTGATGGCATCATCTTCGTCATCGTCGTCATAAGCCTCGTTGTTATCAAGGGAGACCATTGCAACGGAAAGCCTTGTTTCCATATACTCTCTCTCCGTCTCCTTGAGATATGTATCATCAAAGAAATAGAGAAGATAGCCTGTCTCCACAGGATTGGCATAAACGGTATAGAGTCTGTCCGCAACTGATGTATTCCCACCGGATGCACCGCAAAATTCCTCCACGTCTTTTCCTGAGAGAAGCTTTGTTACCGAATAGCCGTGGACATCGCTGCCCTTGCAGATATCCGTAAGAAATGCGGAATTATACCAGATTATACCGGACTCTTTATCCGTCGCCGCAACAGGAAACGAGAAACGCTCCAGATATCTTTTGTCAACATTTCGCGTTGTGAGGGCAGTGTGCCTCATCGCCACGTGAATAACGTGCTCGAATCTTATGTAGATTATCAGGGCGGTAGCTATAGAAACCACTGCCACTGACATCTCGATATAAAACATTGTTTTGCTGAAAAAAAGCGAAACAAAAGCAAATATCAGCATAGATACGGAAAACAGTGCAAGATACGGCACCGTATTCCTGAGTTTATTTTTCATACACATTCCTCCTCTGATATCACATTAAGAGGGATTATCGTTGGATTAAATCCTCATCAGACCTCCATAAGTATAGGCAGAATCATGGGATAACGTCCTGTCTTTTCGCTGATGAGAGATGAAACAGAATCCTTTATTCTGTTCTTTATGGTGCTCCACTCATTGATATTTTTATGAGCACAGTCCTCCAGCACCCCAAGGCTCACCTTACGGATTTCATCAAGGAGACTTTCGCTCTCCTTGACATATACAAAGCCGCGGGATACAACGTCGGGACCGCTGATTACGTGACCGTCGTAGACATCAAGAGATGCAACAACAATAATGAGTCCGTCCTGACCCAAGTGCTTTCTGTCACGAAGCACTATACTTCCTACGTCGCCCACACCCAGACCGTCAACGAAGACCTTGCCTGCAGGTACGTTTGCAACTTCCTTGAGGTAGCTGTCAGTAAGCTCTACGCACTTGCCTACGTCGCCGATATACACGTTCTCCTTGGGACATCCCATAGAAACTGCGATTTCGCGGTGGCTTCTCAGATGCTTCTGCTCGCCGTGTACGGGAATGAAGTACTTGGGCTTTGTAAGGCACTGGATAATCTTCAGCTCCTCCTGGCAGGCGTGGCCCGATACGTGAACCTCGTACATTGATTCATATATAACCTCGCAACCGCGTTTGAGGAGTTCATCCACAACGTTTCCCACGGTACGCTCGTTGCCGGGGATGGGATTTGCGGAAATAATGATGCAGTCGCCCTCCCCCACAGATACTTTTCTGTGGTCAGAGTATGCCATTCTGGAAAGTGCCGACATAGGCTCGCCCTGACTGCCTGTTGTAATAAGAACAGTCTGCTCGGGTGTGTACCTTGAGAGCATATCAATATCAATGAGTATGCCCTCGGGAATTTCCAGATAGCCCAGCTCCTTGGCAACGGACATATAGTTAATCATACTTCTTCCCGAGAAAGCAACCTTTCTGCCGTATTTGTGGGCGCAGTTGATAATCTGCTGAACACGGCCGACATTGGATGCAAATGTAGCTATAATTATACGCTTGTTGGAAGCTTTTTTGAAAAGATTATCAAAGCTTTCCGAAACCGTTCTCTCCGTGGGAGTGTTACCGGGACGGGAGGCATTGGTGGAGTCTGCCAACAGACAGAGCACTCCTTCCTGACCGAGACGCGCAAAGGTGGAGAGGTCGATATGCTCGCCCCAAGTAGGTGTATAGTCCACCTTGAAGTCACCTGTATGCACCACGGTACCGCCGGGGGTGTGGAGTGCCACAGCCACCGCATCGGGAATAGAGTGGTTGACGTGGATAAACTCAACCTCGATACATCCAAGCCTGATGCGCTCGCCAGCCTTCACCTCGTTGAGCTGTGCAGGCTTCGGGAGGCTGTGCTCACGGAGCTTGTTACCGATAATTCCGTTAGTGAGAGATGTGGAATATATCGGGGCGTTTACGTTGCTGAGAAGATAAGGAAGACCGCCTATGTGGTCCTCGTGGGCGTGGGTAATAACAATACCCCTGAGTTTGTCTTTATTCTCCACAACATAAGTAAAATCGGGAATTACCAGGTCAACGCCCAGCATATCACCGTCGGGGAATGCCATACCGCAGTCAAGCAGTACCATATCCCCCATACACTCAAAGAGGGTCATATTCTTGCCGATTTCGTTGAGGCCACCCAGAAAAGCAATTCTCACGGGGGGCTTGTTCTCTGCTTTATGCTCTGCCCTGTAAGGTTTCTTGCTATTTGATTTGGAGTATGAGGGCTTCTTTTTCACAGGGGCATCAGAAATCTTGTGATTGTCCGAATACTCCTTGTAGCTCATAGTCTTTTTCTTCTTACCGTTACTTTTGCTTTTCTCAAAAGGGGCGGTGTAGGAAGCACTCTCAAGCTCCATATCCACAGGCTTTTCCGATGCCTGATAAGGCTTTTTAAAATCTTTGCCTGTATATGCCTTCTGAGGCTTAGGCCTCTTGTAGCCGTTTTTCTTGTTAAAGTTTTTAGTCTGGCTCATTTAATCCTCCATTTTAAAGTCTGTAAAAGTCCTGTGTGTTGCCAATATCCTTCCGTTGAATATTCAAGCGGCAAATCAGAACTCTATGTAAAATATATATAAGACGCACGCCACGCCTTGAATTCAACATAATAAGCCTTGCGGCTTCCCTATAT
This sequence comes from Ruminococcus sp., assembly GCA_017395925.1. GTDB lineage: Bacteria > Bacillota > Clostridia > Oscillospirales > Acutalibacteraceae > Ruminococcoides. The sequence continues at coordinate 8,900 of JAFQNJ010000022.1, forward strand.
CAGTACCCCTCAAAAGGTTATACTGCCCGAACATAATTAATCACTTTATTGTACCTTTTTTCACCCCTACTGTCAAGGTCGGAAAAGAATTATATAAGAATAATTAAATATATCTTAAATACACTCTTAATATACTTTTTCCCTATACAAATATTCCTTATTATTGACAGTACTCAGAAGTTTATTAATTTTTAGCAAAAATCAGTAAATTTCATCAAAAACAATGCTTTTTGATGTTGCAAAAGGATTTTTTGGTGTTATAATATAGAGTGGTCGTTTGGGTGCCTTGTGCACTCCACGCGTTAACTTTCATCAAAGGAGTGCCGTTTTTTGAAACAGGTGGAAATCTTCACAGACGGTGCCTGCTCGGGCAATCCCGGTCCCGGCGGCTGGGGCGCAATACTGCGTTACAAAGGGACTGAAAAAGAAATATCCGGCGGCGAGGCTAACACCACCAACAACCGTATGGAGCTCTTGGCGGTTATCTCTGCACTTGAGCTTCTCAAGGAACCCTGTGAGGTAACCCTCTATTCCGACTCTCAGTACGTCTGCAATGCGCTTGAACGCGGCTGGGCGAAAAACTGGCAGAAAAACGGCTGGATGCGAAACCGCAAGGAACCTGCACTCAACCCCGATTTATGGGAGCGACTGCTGAAACTCTACGACACCCACAAGGTGAATATCGTCTGGGTACGCGGACATGCAGGTCACCCCGAAAATGAGAGATGTGACGTGCTGGCGGTTACTGAATCCAGAAAATTTATGTAATTTATGACTTTTGCGGAATAATATTCTGAGAAGCAAATGTTCTAATCTTAAGGAGAAATATATATGCACATTTACGCTGACAACGCGGCAACTACCGCCTTGTCCCCCGATGTTCTGAAGGCTATGACTCCCTATCTCACAGAGATTTACGGAAACCCCTCCAGCCTTTATCGCACCGGTGCGGTGGCAAAGGACGCCGTAGAAGCTGCAAGAGAAAATATCGCAAAGCTCATCGGTGCAAAAAGCCCCGCTGAGGTTTACTTCACCTCAGGCGGCTCTGAATCCGATAACTGGGCTATCAAGGGAGTTTGCAAAGTCCTGAAAGCTCAGGGCAAAAACCACATCATAACATCAAAGTTTGAGCATCACGCTGTGCTTCACGTATGTGAGTCACTTGCAAAAGAGGGCTTTGAAGTTACCTATCTTGATGTTTACAGCGACGGTCTTGTAAGACCCGAGGATGTTAAAGCAGCCATCAGACCCGAAACTGCCCTTGTGACAATTATGTATGCCAACAACGAAATAGGCACAATTCAGCCTATTGCCGAAATCGGCAAAATCTGCCGCGAGGCAGGGGTGCTTTTCCACACCGATGCAGTTCAGGCTATGGGAAACGTTCCCGTTAACGTAACCGACGACTCCGTCGACCTGCTTTCCCTCACCGCCCACAAGTTCCACGGTCCCAAGGGATGCGGTGCACTCTACATCCGCCGCGGTGTCAGAATTGCAAACCTTATCGACGGCGGTGCTCAGGAGCGCTCACGCAGAGCAGGCACCGAGAATGTGGCAGGTATCGTAGGTCTTTCCAAGGCTCTGGAAATCGCTATTGATACAATGGAAGAACGCCGTGAAAAACTTACCAAAATGAGAGACCGACTTATTGATGGTCTCCTCCGGATTGAACGCTCAAGACTCAACGGCAGCCGCGAGTGTCGTCTCCCCGGCAACGTGAATATGTGCTTTGAGGGTATTGAGGGCGAAAGCCTCCTCCTCAAACTTGACCTTGCAGGTGTCTGTGCTTCTTCAGGCTCCGCCTGCACATCGGGAAGCCTTGACCCCAGCCACGTACTGCTCTCTCTGGGTCTTCCCCACGAAATCGCTCACGGAAGCCTTCGACTTTCCTTCTCCGATTCAAACACCGAGGAAGATATCGACTATCTCCTGAAGGTTGTTCCCGAAATCGTAGATTACCTGAGAAGTTTCTCTCCCCTGTGGGATAAAATAAAAAGTGAAAATTAAAAGGAGTAACATATATGGCATATTCAGAAAAAGTTATGGACCATTTCGCTAATCCCAGAAACGTGGGTGAAATTCCCGATGCATCCGGTGTTGGCGAGGTTGGCAACTCCAAATGCGGAGATATTATGAGAATGTATATCAAGGTTGAGGGCAATGTCATCACCGACTGCAAGTTCAAGACCTTCGGTTGCGGTGCGGCTATCGCTACCAGCTCCATGGCAACAGAGCTTATCAAGGGCAAGACCATCGACGAAGCTCTCAAACTTACCAACAAGGCAGTTATGGAGGCTCTTGACGGACTTCCAGCAGTCAAGGTTCATTGCTCCGTACTTGCAGAGCAGGCTATCAAGGCAGCTCTCTCTGACTACTACACACGTCAGGGCATCGACCCCACTCCCATTGTAGGCGTCATCAAGGAGTGTGACCACGACCACGGTTGCGGTTGTGAACTTTAATATCAGACACAAAGAAACCGAGCGTTCAAAAAACGCTCGGTTATTTTTTTGCCTTTTTTATATTCAGTTCATCTTGTTTTCGGAATTTGCAAAGAGTCTTCTCACTGATGCTCTCAGTCCCTTGTATTTATCCCCTTCAAGATTCGGGGACTCTGAAATTATCTCTTCGGCAATGTCCTGTGATGTAACCACTGAGTTCATATCGGAAAAGTCGGCAACAGAGAGTTTGGGCAGACCGTGCTGACGCTCTCCGAAGAAGTCACCGGGACCTCTCTGTTTAAGGTCCTCATCGGCTATTTTAAAGCCGTCGGTGGTAGAGCACATAACCGAGAGTCTCTCAAGGGTCTTCTCTCCCTCATTGTCGGAGACAAGTATGCAGTAGGATTTTTTGTCCCCTCTGCCAACTCTGCCTCTGAGCTGATGAAGCTGTGAAAGTCCGAATCTCTCTGCGTTTTCTATCATCATTACAGATGCCTCGGGTACATCCACGCCGACCTCAATAACCGTTGTGGCAACCAGCAGAGTAACCTTTCCTTCTGCGAAATCCCGCATTGTATTTTCTTTTTCAGAATATTTCATCTTACCGTGGATAATACCTACAGCAAAGTCCTTAAACTCCGAAAGCATCAGCTCTGCCGCATATTCCTCTGCCGCGGCAAGGTCTGACTCCTCGTCTTCGCTGACAAGAGGACAGACAATATATGCGCGGTTGCCCTTTTCGATTTCATCGCGGATGAATGCATATGCTCTGCTTCGCTTCTCGCTGCCTATGAGCATAGTCTTCACAGGCTGTCTGCCGGGGGGAATCTCATCAATTACAGAGATATCCAGATCGCCGTAGATAATCAGCGCCAGAGTTCTGGGAATGGGGGTAGCACTCATTACAAGAAGATGGGGTGATTCACCCTTGGAGAGAAGCTTTGCCCTCTGGGATACACCGAAGCGGTGTTGCTCGTCGGTAATGGCAAGGGCAAGGTTCTTGAAGACAGTATCTTCGGTTATAAGAGCGTGGGTACCCACTACGATGTGAGCCGCACCTTCGGCTATCTCCTGACGCACCGCTTTTTTTCTGGCGGCAGTGAGTGAGCCCGTAAGAAGTACAATGTGTATTCCCGTATTTTCAAAGAGCTTTGTGAGGGTCTTGAAATGCTGTTCGGCAAGTATTTCGGTGGGTGCCATAAATGCCGCCTGGTAGCCGTTTTTTACTGTATTGTAGCAAGCGGCGGCGGCAACAGCGGTTTTACCCGAGCCGACATCGCCCTGCACCAGTCTTTGCATAGGGCGTTTGCCGCACATCATATCGGCGGCGCACTCTTTCATAACCCTTTGCTGTGCACCTGTGGGAGAAAACGGCAAGAGCGAGACAAATTCCTCTGTGTAATCCTTGCTGTACTTTTCACCCGACGCAACCTCATTGGTACTCTTCATAGCGCGTATTCCCAGATTCAGCACCAGAAGTTCCTCCACGGTGAGTCTGCGGAGGGCTTTTTGATAAGCGGTGTCGTCCTCGGGATTATGTATGGAAACTATGGCTTCTCTGAGCCCACAGAGATTATATTTCTCTCTGATATCTTCCGGGATGGGGTCTGCTATCTTCTCGGGAAGAAGTTTGAGAGCCTCCCCCACCGCACTCCTGATATGGTTGTTGCTGAGTCCTGCGGTGAGTCCATAGACAGGACGGAGCCCGAAGTTCACTTTATCAAGCGGCAGAAATTCGGGAGACACCATCTGTACCCCCGAGAAATCCCGCGTAACCTTGCTTCTGAACACATATTCGGTGTCGTATTTAAGCATTGAGGTGATGTACTTGTTGTTGAAGAAAACAACACGCATTACGTCCGCACCGTCGCTTACCTCTGTCTGCACCATATAGCGGTTACCGGGAAGCCTTGTCTCCCTCATTTTTGAGGCAAGTCTGCCTCTGATGCAGCAAACTGCCCCCACCTGAGCCTCGGATATGAGGGAAGGGTTATGCCAGTCTTCGTAGGAGCGTGGAAAATAGTAGAGCAAATCACCGATGCTTTGTACGGAAAGCTTTTGAAACAGCTTTTCCCTCACAGCACCTACGCCCTTGAGACTTCGTATAGGTTGTGAAAAAAGTGATGCCATAATTCACACCTCTTAAACAGAGAAAAAGGCGGACATTACGTCCGCCTTGGATATTCCTTTATTATTCTGCGGACTCGATACCGAGAATATAGTAGTAGATGGGCTGTCCACCGTTAATCATATTGATGTCGATGTCTGTGCCGTACTTAACAGTAAGTTCATTGAAGACCTCGTCAGCCTCTTCCTGAGTGATGCCTGCACCGTAAATAAGAGTGATGAAGGTTGTATTCTTGTCAATCATACTCTTTGCAAGCTTCAGAAGAGCCTTCTTGGGAGACTTCTCGCTGACGGTGAGTTTACCGTTGTCAAGACCGATGATGTCGCCCTCTTTGATCTTCTTCATACCGAATTCAGAGTCACGTGCTGCAAAGGTAATCTGACCTGTGGAGACGGACTTGAAGGTATCGCTCATAGCACCCTTATTGATGATGGGGCCTACTGTGGGATCATAGGCAAGCAGTGCTGTGATACCCTGAGGAATTGTTCTGGTGGGAAGAATGATAACCTCTCTGTCCTCAACCAGCTTCTGGGTCTGCTCTGCAGCCATGATGATGTTTTTATTGTTGGGCAGTACGAATACGGTCTTTGCAGGAGTAGCCATAACTGCCTCGTAGATATCGTCTGTGCTGGGGTTCATACTCTGACCGCCTGAAACAACGTGAGTACAACCCAGATCCTTGAAGAGCTCAACCAGACCGTCACCTGATGCAACTGCAACAAAGCCGACTTCCTCGGTGGGCTCCTGAACTTCAAGTTTCACCTTCTGCTGACGCTTGTCGTTCTCAGCCTTTGCCTGCTCATGCTGCTGACGCATATTCTCTACCTTAACGGTGAGGAGCTGACCGAACTCAAGACCCTTCTGGAGAGCCTTGCCGGGGTCCTCTGTATGAACATGAACCTTGATAATTTCTTCGTCATCAACCACAACTACGCAGTCACCGATAGTTTCAAGGAACTCGCGGAGCTTAAGGGGTGATGTTTCAACAGCGGCATCTCTGCCGACAATGAACTCTGTGCAGTATGTGAAGTTGATAACCTCATCAAACTCTGCTGCTGCAGAGCGGAATGTATCGTCGTCGGAAGGCTCAGAAGCGGAAACGCTCTCGTCAAGCTCAATCATCTTGCCGTCTCTAATAACGCTGAGCATACCCTCGAAGATAACAAGGAGACCCTTGCCGCCTGCGTCAACAACGCCAGCCTTCTTCAGTACGGGGAGAAGCTCGGGTGTGCGGTTGAGGGATTCCTCGGCAGCCTCACAGACAATAGTCCAGATTTCAACCTCGTCCTTTGTCTTCTTGACAGCCTTGGCACCTGCTTCAAATGCCTCACGGGCAACGGTGAGAATTGTACCCTCTGTGGGCTTCATAACTGCCTTGTAAGCGGCATCAACACCGAGACCCAGTGCTCTGACCAGATCCTTGCCTGTTGCCTCGTCCTTGCCCTCAAGACCGTTTGCGAAGCCTCTGAAAAGCAGTGAGAGAATAACACCGGAGTTACCTCTTGCACCACGGAGCATTGCGGATGCAACAGTCTTGGCAATCTCTCCTGCCTTATCGGAATCTGAATCAGCCAGAGCCTTGGTAGCGGCAGAGATAGTCATGGACATATTGGTACCTGTATCGCCGTCAGGTACAGGGAAAATATTCAGGTCGTTGATCTTTTCTTTCTGTGAACAGATGTTATTAGCGCCGGAGATAATGGCCTGCTTTAACACGGAACCGGTCAGCATTCGAACACTTCCTTAATTTCATATTTTATATTATTTGCGTTAATGCACATATTATCCACATTAACATATAACATTATATAGGACAAAACTATTTGTTTCAAGAGAATTATACCAAAATCGGTTATTTGCATAAAATAATGGAAATTACAAATGAACATTTGACATATTATGCAGAGTTATCTCAGCGGATACTCATAGCTTCAGCAGAAATTGCTCTGCCTGTTTTCTCGTCAATTTCAAATAATACACAATCCATCATACACTCGCCTCTCAGGGGTTCAAAGCGTATAGGCAGTTTGTCGCGAAAACTGGTGACGGTTATCTCGGGATTTATACCAAGCACCGAATCCTTGGGACCTGTCATACCCGCATCGGTGATATAACCCGTGCCCTTGGGGAGCACTTGTGCATCGGCGGTCTGTACATGGGTGTGGGTGCCGAACACCGCAGAAACTCTGCCGTCCAGATAAAAGCCAAGAGAACGCTTCTCGCTGGTGGCTTCTGCGTGGATATCAACAACTATTACATCCGCCTTGATATCCTTGAGAATATCGTCAACTGTATAGAAAGGACAATTAAGCGGAGCAGGATTAAAGACATTACCCATAAGATTCACCACCGCCAGAGTGTATCTTGTGCAGTCAAGTATACAGACGCCTCTGCCGGGAGTGGTACCCTTGGGGTAGTTTGCAGGTCTTATGATGAATTCGTTATCCTCCAGATACGGATAAATCTCCCGTCTTCTGAAAGAGTGGTTGCCAAGGGTGATTACATCCACACCGCTTGCGAACAGGAAGTCAGCCGAAGTGGGCAGAATTCCGTTGCCGTCGGCAGAATTCTCTCCGTTGCAGATAACTATGTCGATACCAAGTGTACGCTTTAAAGTCGGAAGCTTCTCTCTGAGGAAATTGCATCCCGAGGAAGCCACTACGTCACCTATGCACAAAAGTTTCACGGTATGTCACCTCATCCGATAGAATAAACATAACAGATTTATTATATCACAAGCGACATCAATTTACAATAAAGATTTCCTCTTTGGCGATATCCTCCCGACAGGTATAGGAAACTTTACACTCAAAGGTCTCCTCATACTCGGTGAATTCTCTCACAGCCTTTACCGACAGACAGTGTCCCAGAGAGAAAAAACGGTACAGACTCTCTTCAGCAAGGAGTACCGCCTCGGCATCCTTTTCAGTAAGCTCATAGGGTGTAACCTCAAAAGGAGTAATCACCTCGGTTTTCACACCGAACTGCACGTTGTTGCCGCCGAGGGTGAGCTTCTGCGTTTCAAAGCGGGATGTAAACAGAGGGGGCGACGAAGTAAGCTTTATGGGAAACTCATAGAAACAGAATATCATATTGTGCCGTCTCACGGTTTCCGAAGCTTTTTTATACACCCCCGTTTTGCTTACAGAGAAAGTCTCCTTTCTCTCGGTTTTTGCCACCACCTCTGCGGCGGCATGTACATAGTCGATTTCAGAAAGTGCATTGACCATTACAGAGCTTACAAGCAGC
>JAFQNJ010000023.1 GCA_017395925.1 Ruminococcus sp.
ATCAAACTCTCTAAAATCTGTATCTCAACACCCGTAGGTGTTAAAATCAATTTCAGAGCTTTTTTGTCTGCTCATTAAAAACACTTGCGTGTTTACTCGATGTTTGTTGTGTCATCTTCACTGTAATTTATTGAGTACTTTTCCTCAATTAGAATTACGGGTTCTCATTTGTTTGTTGTTCAATTTTCAATGTCCTTGTTCCGTCACTATGCACAACGCAAACCCAGTATTATTCGTGATTTTCACCTAATTCAGGGCGCGTTCTTCATACGCGGAACAGTATTGATTATATTACATGGGAGTCGATTTGTCAACACTTTTTTTCAAATTTTTTAAAAAATTTTTTCATCTCAAATACTAGTATTATATTCCGAAAATCACCACAAGATATTGTAACGATTTCTCCTATTACATTTATAATATATATTATTGATTTCTTTTGCGGCACATTGTATAATAAAAGAAACAATATCCAAGGAGTGATATTATGAGTACATACAACAACCTTTATTCCATTCACCCACGGATTCTGCGCAACAGAATCTATGTGAAGGAATATCTGAAGCGCCCTGTTGTGCTGACCATAGGAATTCTTTATCTGCTTTCAGCGGTGGTAGCCTTTGTGGTTTCAATCATCAACAGTGCTGTCAGCGCCGCAGGTCTTATGGATTTTTACAATTCTCTCGGCGCGGCTTCCGGCATGCCCACTGACTTCAATGTTTCTATTACTTTGCCTACCATCGATATAATCGGTATAATCACCGGCATTGCTTTTATCATTTTGTTTGCAAAGTCCAGAAGTGCCCGACCCGACACCGCCCCCACAGGCGGCGCCACTACCCTCTGGGTACTTGCTATTATCCAGCTTGTTGTTTCAATAATAGCCTCTGCCGCTCTGGTATTCCTCGGAATCGCTGTCTTCCTCATTTTCCTTGTTTTAGGAAGTGCAGGCGGTGCGATGCTCTCTCAGGGCAGCGCATATAATTTCGCCAGCCTCACATCGGCGGTTGCCACCTCCGATATGGCAGGAGATACTGCTTTTACAGTTCTCCTCATTGCAGGCATCACGGTTCTTGTGACCTATCTTGTTATGGCGGGATATCTTCTCTTTGTCAGCATCTCTTACCTGAGATTCACCTCTTCCATCAGAAAGAGCCTCAACTCCCCTGAGCTTCACAGAGGCGGTGCCGCCGCTTTCGGCTTTATCTCAGTTCTTGCTTCTATCGCTTCTATCTTCACCTTGATTTGCATTGCGGTTCTCATCCCTGTTTTCCTTTTCTTTGACTTCTCCGCACTTTTCAATGTGCCCTTAGAAACAAAGGGACTGGTAGCAAGTCTTGCTATCTCACTTATTCCCCAACTTCTGGCGGTGGTTCTCAATATCTGCATAGCAAAGTTTGCTTACGGCTACAACAAGCACATCAAAGCCGCAGGTGTAAACGGCGAGAATCTTCCCATGCCTATCATCGAGAGCCCTGACCGCCCCCGCGACTTTGCTACCGCTGCTCCTACAGCGGCACCATACGCAAATGCACCCTCCGCTGACATTGCAAAGCCCGTGGCAGTAGAAGAAGAGAATCCCTTTGCTCCTCCCGCACCCATTTACACCGAGCCCTACACAGAGCAGACTGTGGATATTCCTGCTGCCGAAACTGCAGATACCGAACCTGAGTGCGACGTCATCGAGGAACCATATATCGAACCCGAAGCACCTGCGGCTAATTCTGTAAGCATACAGGATGTAAATCCTGAAGCAAAGGAAATTGTCAACGAGGTTCTCGCTTCTGTCAGCAACAACACAACAGAAAAACGCACCTGCGACAGTTGCGGAGCATCTATAAATGCCACAAGTAAATTCTGTCCCAGATGCGGATCATCACAGTTCTGATTTCTTTCTATATATAGTATAGTTATCCGAAGATACAAAAAACCTCTGAAGCACACACTTCAGAGGTTTTGTTTTTTGATATTTCGGGTCAGCCTTACTTTGCGTGGAACTCCTTGAATGCTTTTTCCATAGCAGCCTCGCGCTCCTCGTTATCCTTGCCGCAGTGGAAAATCATAACATACTTGCCGTTGTCGCAAAGAGTAGCCTCAACGGTCTTCTCAAAGTCGTCACCCTTCACGGTAAGCTCGCCGTCAGCTTTAATCTGCTTGTAGAACTCATTGTTTGTATCTGTGTAGTAGTAAAGCTCCAGCACCTGGGAATCGCCTTTATAGGTATAGGTAAACTTATATCCTCTCTCGGCACCAATCATATCTGCCAGCATAGGGTGGGGATCTTCAGATTCGTCACCTGTTGCGGCGTGCTTCTTCTCGGTCTTTTCGTCCTCAACCTCTGCAAAGTTGTAGGCATAGCCCAGATCAGCCATATATCCGCAAAGTCCCTCCAGAGTATCTTCGTAGTCGGTGTATACAATCTTATCGGGCTCTTCAGGGTCTGTAACCTTCTGCACCTTAGGCGCGGCGGCTCCGCTGCCCAGACATCCGCAGAGTGAAAAAATCATAACTGCTATCAAAACAGCTGCAAATACTTTTTTCATAATATATTCTCCTTTTCGGTTCAGTTGCGTAGTTATTTCTTAAGACTTTTACTATAATAGCATATTTATTTTTTTAAATCAATAGTGTATAATCATAATCGGATGTGATAAATATGCAAAAACACTCAAGTCTTATCCGTGCGGCGGTGGACAAATACAATATGATAGAGGACGGCGACAGAATTGCAGTGGGTGTATCGGGAGGCAAGGACAGCCTTGCTCTTCTTGCAGGTCTTGCCCACCTCAAAAGGTACTATCCGAAAAACTTTTCCCTTGTGGCAATAACCGCCGACCCCTGCTTTTTCGGCGAGGAAAGCGACTATTCCTCCATCCAAAACTTCTGCGAAAGTCTGGGAGTTGAATATGTTGTGAGGCGCACCGAGCTTTACAAGGTGGTGTTTGAGGATATGAAATCCCCCAGTCCCTGCGCTCTCTGCGCAAAAATGCGCCGCGGCATTCTTCACAATATGGCAAAGGAGCTTTCATGCAACAAAATCGCTTTGGGACATCACTCCGAGGATGCCGCCGAAACTATGCTGATGAACCTTTTCTGTCAGGGCAACATCGCCTGCTTCAGCCCTGTCACCTACCTGTCGGAAAAGGATTTGTATATGATAAGGCCAATGATATTTTGTGATGAAAGCAAAATCCGCTCTCTTGCTGAGAGATACTCCCTGCCTGTGGTGAAAAGCCGTTGTCCCATGGACAAAAACACCGAAAGAGAAAAGACAGGAAAGCTTATGGAGAGCCTCTCAAGGGATTATCCTGACCTGAAAACAAAGCTTCTGGGTGCACTTGAGCGCTCTCACATCAGCGGATGGTAATTTTATATATTATATATAGTATAGAGATGCTCTCGGGCATCTCTTTTTTATTTCATTAACTTATCTATATATTCGATATATGGTTTCATTACCATCTCATCTCTGTGCACAGAATACCACTCATACTCCTCTTTAAGCCCTTCTGACAGAGGTTTTGTCCGTGGCATCAATGCTGACATACGGGATACATCCAGAGAGTATTCATAATCGTAAAAGCAGAAATAACTGCGTATTCCGTGACCCACAGGCGCCTTGGTGAATGCAGGCACTTTTCCTGCTGCCTCGTAGCAGCGTTTCACCCATTCCCTGACGGTAACACACTCCCTATTTCCCACATTATACACCCGTGTCGAAGGCTTCTTCTCCAGCAACAGATTCATAAACCTACACAAATCCTCCACGTGGAAAAACTGCATCTTCATACCCTCTTTTTCAGGGAGCACAAAAGCTCTCTCTGCTTCGGCGCAGTCAAACGCAAAAGCCTCCCGATAAAGATTCTGCATGGGTCCGTATATATAAGGCGGCCTTATTATGTATGCATTTGGCACCCGTCTCACAAGTTCCTCCTCCGCCTTTATTTTGCCTGCACCGTAACCGCCCCAGACCGAATTATATCCTATAGGAGACTCTTCGCGAAAAGGCTTTTCCGTGCTCTCGGGATAAACTGCACTTGAACTTACGAGGATATATTCGCCGAAACCTCCCAACCCGTTTACGAGATTCCTCACATCCCCTCCCGTATAGGCAGTGATATCCAGCACCGCATCGAACCTATGCTCTTTCAGCAGATTCCCGAGAGCATTTCTGTCACCCTTCAGATGAACAACGCCCTGACTTTGCGGACGATTTCCTCGGTTCAGAACATAAACTTCATCCCCCAACGCCGCAAAATACTCTGCTGTGAACCTGCTGACAAAATTAGTACCGCCTGTCACAAGAATTTTCCTCATAGAAGCCTCCTGAAAATATAAAATAACGGCCCATCCCCGAAAGGATGAGCCGCATAATCAGCTTAAAACATATACTGTTACATTTCTTCTTCCCCAGTTTACGCACTGGTTATAGGTGGGATAGTATACATCTACAAGCACACTGCCGCTCATAAGAGCACCGCCTGTATCAACGGCTGTAGCATAGCCGTAACAGATGCTTCCGTTTGATGCAACTATATAGAGCTTGGAGCCGTAGGGAATGACGTTGGGATTAACCGCAACACCGCCAAGATAAGCAGGCACGCCTGTAGCGGTAAGTGCACCCGGAGGCGCATAATATGCGGTACTGGTGCCTGTGAGCTTCTTCACATAGGAAACCGTATTACCCGATGCATCGGTGAAAGTTCCTGCCGCATTGCTGACAGAAGCACCCCCTGAAGGGTTCGAATAGGACGGAGAGGATGCAACGTAACCCGTACCGATAAGCTTGATCTGATCCTGAGGCTCTCTTGTCACCTCATCGGATATAACTTCGCTCTCTGTAAGAACACCGTCAACATACTTGTTTTTGGAGACGAGTGTCCTTTCGCCCTCAATGCCATACTGCTTGATTTTTGAAGTACCGCTCTTGAGAGAAGATGTCTCCTCAGAAACAAAACCGTAGTCGATTATCTCGGTGGTTGTCTCTTCCTTATATTCAACTCTTTGCACGACTATCTCGGTGCAATCGGAAAGTCTTGTGTCGAGCGGAGGAGTAACTATGTCATCCCCGCCAAGCACGATACCCATATCATCCAAAAGGCTTTCGACAGTAGTTCCCTTGGAAATAACCGTAACGGTTTCGCCGTCTGCTGTAAGAGTAACCTCGCAGTCCGCCTCTACGATAATAACCATACCTTCAGACACAAGGGTCGCAAGGGGAGGAGTAACATCCTCGGCACCTGTCAGGGTAACACCTGCACTTTCAACAGCTTCTCGGACACTTCCGCCTGTGGAATAACCCACAAGCTTCTCGCCCATATAGTCAATCTCCACCTCAAAAGCTCTCACAACCGAGAGAGAAACACATCCGTCGCTGTCGGTGCGGATAACCTTGTCGTACTTGCCAAGGCTGATGTCTGCCTGATTGAGAATATCTTCAGTATAAAGCGAAGGAGTACCGTCCTCTTTTTCCAAAGAGGTCTGCGCCGTTGCTGTAAACATCAGCACAAGGGCAAACACTACTGCGGCACAAACCACCCACAGATATCTGGTTGTTTTTTTGTTTTTGTTCACGGCACATCACCCCTTTCTCTCCATGCTTTGAAACCTATATGCAAAAGCTGCATAATTTCTGTCAAAAACACACCTTGAAGCACCAATTAAATGTAGTTATTTCAGGTGCATTGTCATTATATCTCAAAGATTTGCCAAGTGTCAAATTAATTGTCGTGCTTTATTTGTGCATCTTGCACAATTTTTGACAGCGGTTCAGGGTAAATAAAACTTGCATATTTCTTTTGAGGAATTATGCGACACAAAAACACTGACGATTTCAACAGATTTTAATTGTTACAGAAATGTAATAAAAAATGACAACGTTGTAACTGCAAATTCCTATAAATTATCCGATTTTTGACAATGTTCTTTTTTTGACAAGTGGCTTTTCATCGGCATTTGAAGGCTCTGAAATAGGCTTTTGAGGGAGATTTTTTCACACGCCACAAGAGATAAAAAAGCTCTGCCAGAGAGGTGTTTTTTTCTCTGTTTCGGGGAAGTTTATCTGTCTTCATTACCCACCTTTTACACAAAAAAAGAAACCGCAGAAGATTAGGCTCTGCGGTTTGGTGCATTTAATTTTCAAAGCTGCGATAGAGTGCCACAACCTTGCCGAGGAGAACGAGCTCCTCCACAATAATAGGCTCAAAGGCATCGTTTTCAGGCTGGAGGCGGAAGTGTCCATCCTCCTTGAAAAACCGCTTGACGGTAGCCTCATCTTCCATCAGTGCCACAACAATGTCGCCGTTTTCGGCGGCAGGTGTGCGATGGACAATAACCGTATCGCCGTCATAAATACCTGCGTTAATCATACTCTCGCCCATAACCCGCAGGGCAAAAAGCTCTCTGCCGCGGCGGATATTTTCGGCAACAGGGATATATTCCTCCACATCCTCCACAGCAAGTATAGGCATACCTGCCGTAACTCTGCCCAGCACAGGAATGCGGACAGACCGCTCCTCACCGCTGAGTCGGATACAGCGGTTCATACCGCGGTCGCGCTCGATGAGTCCTCTTTCCTCCAATGTCTTGAGGTGCAGATGAACGGTTGATGTGGAACGGAGCCCCGTTGCGGCACAGATCTCTCTCACCGAGGGAATTCGGGACTGTTCAATACACTCTTTAATATAATCGTAAACCTTCTGTTGGCTTTTTGTCAGCGGCTTCATAGGCGTTGCCTCCTTTGGGCTTTTGCAAAAGCTAATTTGACCTTCTTATGTAAATACTATAACACAGTCTTTCGAAAAAATCAAACGTTTGTTTCCGTTTTTGTCGATATTTTTGCAGATTTTTCTGATTTTAAGTACCAAACCTCTAAAAAATTAACCTGTTGTTCACAGCTAATTCATCATTCTTTTCGGATACCATATATAATATAGGTGTACCGGGTAGCTCCGCAACTGCCCGGTTGTCCGACATTTTTGTCGGATTCTACCCTCCTCGCCGACGAAAGTCGGCACCCCCTCATTTCTTTAGGCACCGACTTACCGCAAGGTCGGTGCCTTCCCTTTTTTCAGGAATTGATGCGGTAAATATTGCAAGCCGCTTATTAATGTGGTATACTATAGATTAGATTATTGTGCCTCGGCACAGGATAAACTTCACATATGAAAGGATACTGAGATTATGTGCGGAATTTGCGGTTTTACCGGTCAGATTATTGACCGTGGTAACGTTATAAGAAAAATGGCAGAGGTTATTACCCATCGCGGACCTGACTCCTCAGGCTTTTATGAGGATGACAAAATTGCTATGGGCTTTCGTCGCCTCAGTATTATTGATGTTGATGCAGGTCACCAGCCTATATATAACGAGGACAAGTCCCTGGTGCTCACCTTCAACGGCGAGATATACAACTACAAAGAATTGAGAGAGAAGCTCATTGACTGCGGCCACTCCTTCTACACCAACACCGACAGCGAGGTACTCATTCACGGCTTTGAGGAGTGGGGCGAGGAGATGCTTCCCATGCTCCGCGGTATGTTCGGTTTTGCAATTTACAACAAGAACGACGGCTCCGTATTCATTGCCCGCGACTTCTTCGGCATCAAGCCTATGCACTACACCCTCATTGACGGAGAGCTTGTCTACGGCTCCGAAATCAAGAGCATTCTTGAGCATCCCAAGTTCGAAAAACGCTTCAATTACCGCGCTCTGGACACCTACCTCTCCTTCCAGTATGCAGTGCCTCCCGAGACCTTCTTTGAGGATCTCTTCTGCCTGCTGCCCGGCCACTTCCTTATCTACAAGGATGGCGACATTCACATCGAGAGATACTTTGAGGCAAAGTTTAAGCCTGACGAGAACCTCTCTGAGGCAGATGCAGTGAACAAAATCGAGGAAGTTTTCGAGAACTCCGTAAACGCACACAAAATTGCTGACGTTGAGGTTGGCTGCTTCCTCTCCTCAGGTGTTGATTCAAGCTACGTTTCCACCTACTTTGCCGACCAGAAGACCTTTACCGTAGGCTTCGACTTCGGTGAAAAATACAACGAAATCAGTTGGGCAGAACGCCTTTCGGAGAAAATCGGCGTTGACCACTACACCAAGGTTATCTCAAGCGACGAGTTCTGGGATGCTGTTCCTACCGTTCAGTACCACATGGACCAGCCTTTGGCTGACCCCTCCTGCATTGCCCTCTACTTCGTGTCAAAGCTTGCCAGCGAACACGTCAAGGTTGTGCTCTCAGGCGAGGGTGCCGACGAACTTTTCGGCGGCTATCAGGTATATCGCAACCCCATGAATCACAAACTGTATCAGACGGTTTTCCCCTATCCCCTGAGAAAACTCATAAGAAACATTGCAAAGAGAATGCCCGATATCAAGGGTCGTGACTATCTCATCCGCGCCACAGACCCCTTGGAGGAGGATTTCATCGGAAATGCATTCCTCTATGACTACAAACAGAAGGCGGAACTTCTGAAAGACCCCTCCATTGCAACACGTCCCCAGGACATTACCAAGAGATTCTACACAAGAGCAAGAAAATATGACGATGTCACCAAGATGCAGTATCTTGACATCAACCTGTGGCTGGTGGGAGACATCCTGCTGAAAGCCGACAGAATGAGTATGGCAAACTCTCTGGAGCTTCGCGTTCCCTTCCTTGATAAGGAAGTCTTCAAGGTTGCCTCCACTATTCCCTCAAAGCTCCGCGTCAACCGCCACAATACCAAGTACGCCCTCAGAAAAGCTGCCGCCCGTCATCTGCCCATTGAAACTGCAGAGAAGGAAAAGCTGGGCTTCCCCGTGCCTACCAGAGTATGGCTGAAAGACGAGAAATTCTACAACATTGTAAAAAAAGAATTCCAGTCCCCCACAGCCCAGAAGTTCTTCAACATCGACATTATTATGGACTGGCTGGACGACCACTACGAGGGTCTTGCCGACACAAGCCGCAAGGTCTGGGCAATTTATGTTTTCCTCATCTGGTACAAGCAGTACTTCGAAGAAGTTACCACCGCTGAAATCAGCGAGGATACCATTGCTCAGGTTGAAACCATCGACGAAACAAACCTTGGTAACACAGGCTCGGTGGGCACCACCGACCAGGAGCGTCTCAATGAGCTTTTCGGTCTTGTTTTTGATGACGAAGACGGAGCAGGAAGCGAAGAAACCGTTTCCGTGGAGACTCCCGCAAAGGAAGAAACTCCCAAATCTGAGGCTCAGGAATAATAAATAAAAAAGGCTTCTCACCGCGAGAAGCCTTTTATTCGGATATCCTAAAGAAAAAGGAGGCGGTAAAATGCATATACTCTCATACCCTGCAAAAATCGAAACTCCCACAGCGGTTGCTCTGGGTTATTTTGACGGAGTGCACACCGCCCACAACAAAATACTGACCTGTGCCGCAGAAAATTCATCCAATCTTGTTCCTGTTGTATTCACCTTTTCCGAAATGGCAAAGTCCGCCTCGGGGTGCCTTACAACAAACAAAGAGAAGCACCGTCTCTTCGAAAAGACAGGCATAGAAATTCTTGTGAGTGCGGATTTCAGCAGTCTATGCTCCAAGTCCGCCGAGGAATTCGTCCGCGAAGTACTCCTGGATAATCTTTCGGCAAAGGCCGTCTACTGCGGATACAACTATCGCTTCGGAAAGGGTGCCTCTGCCGATGTCAGCACTCTGAAAGCTTTGTGCGAAAAAGAGGGTATCGATGTCTTTGTCACCGAGGAAATCACAGAAGACGGAACAGCCGTCTCCTCTTCCGCCATCAAAGCTCTGCTTCAGAGAGGCGAGGTTCTGAAGGCATCACAGCTCCTTGGCAGAAGCTACTCTCTGTCGGGAGAAATTGTTCACGGAAATGCTCTGGGCAGGACAATTTCCACCCCCACCCTGAACATCAGAGTTTCCGAGGATAAGCTGCTTCCCAGATTCGGAGTTTACGCCGCATTGGTCAATCTCGGCAACTCCACCTTCAAAGCCGTGGCAAACATCGGAATGAAGCCCACCGTGGGCTCTGATGTTCCCACCGTTGAGGCTTATCTGATATCTGAAAGCGGCGACTTCTACGGAGAAGAGGCAACACTTTTCCTTCAGGATTTCATCAGAGACGAGAGAAAGTTTGAAAGCCTCGAAGAGCTCAAAGCACAAATCAGAATTGATACAGAAAAAGCAGAAGCCATCCTGCATGATATTGAACTTTAATAAAGCACAAAAAAGTCGGTCAGTAAAAACTGACCGACTTTTCGCATATATAAAGCAATATATCAAGCGAATTTTGCTATTATGTCGCAAACAATGGTGTAGAGATAATATCCCGATGAACCAAGGAAAACCACGGCGCAAATCGCGGTGAGCACCCAACCGATTATCTTATCCTTGCGGGTAATGGGAACAGCTACCACGGGCTTGTCCTGATTCTCGGAAAAGGCATACCCCTTTTCCTCTGCCTCTTTTTTTGCTTTTTTAAGTTCCCTCTCCCTTTCCTTCTGCTGGGCCTTGCGGGAGGTGCGGTTTTTAAACACCACAAGCTTGCTGAAGATATAGTTTGCAACCAGCACAAAGATGCTGACCAACATTGTTGCTATCATACTCTCCGAGCCGAAAAGAGGATAGTTTACACCAAGATTTACAAGCAGAGGGATACCTGCAAGCTCAAGGACACTTGCCACTGCACGGGCGGCAATAAATGACACGAACTCGGTGGCAATTATCTTTCCCTTGAAGCTCCTACTCTCAAAGACAAAAATCTTATTGGGGGGAAAAGCAAAGAGAATTGTAACGGCAAGTGACAGGAATGTGGTGAAAAACGAGAGAGCAACGCTTTTGAAGCCAAGAGGCGAAAGCAGTTCCTCAAAGAGAGGAGTTGTGCCCCAACGCACCAGAGTTGTCATACCGCCCACTACAATGTAGTTGATAATCTCCCTGTACTTTTTGTAAAGTTCAAGAACCTTATTGTCTTTTTTCTCAATCGCAACAGCAGTTGAGACGTCCTTTTTTTCAGCCATTATTTCTCACCTTTTTGATATTGGAAACCTTCGCTATATAGATTGGTCTCTGCTTTGTCTCAACGTAGACTCTGCCGATATACTCGCCGAGAATTCCCAGAGAAAGCTCCAGAATACCACCGGCAAAGAGTATGGAACCCGAAAGTGCAAAGAAGGTGGCAAAATGAGGAGCAAAGAAAATAAAGGGTATTGCCACTATGCCCACAACTGCAGAAAGCAGAAGCATAAGCACACTTACTATAAAGAGAAATCTCAGGGGAGTTATGGAGAAAGCGGTAATTCCGTCGATTGCGTACCTGAAGAGACCCCAAAGACTCCAGCTTGATTTACCTATAGTACGTTCAACATTCTGATAAGGAATCCACTTGGTATCAAAACCTACCCAACAGAAGATACCTTTTGAAAAGCGCTGAACCTCACCCATGGAGAGAATTGCATCCACCATCTGTCTGGACATAACGCGGTAATCAACGGCACCGTAGGGCATCTTCACGGAAGACATAGAGTTCTGCAGAGCGAAGAAAAGCTTTGAGAAGCCTGTACGCAGAACACTCTCGCCCTTGCGCTCTTTTCTGTAGAGAGCACAGCAGTCGTGACCCTCTTCAATTTCACGGAGCATATCAGGGAACATTGCAGGGGGATGCTGCAAATCAGCATCCATCACAAATACATAATCAGCAGTTGTATGCTCAAGGCCGGCGTACATAGCCGCCTCTTTGCCGAAATTGCGGGAGAACGAGATGTACTTCACGTTCTCAAACTCCTGTGCCAGTTTAATCATTGTCAGCAGAGTGTTATCGCGGCTGCCGTCGTTTACAAGAATATATCGGAAGCTATACTGAGGAAGTGTTGCAATAACCTCGTTTGTAACCCGCACAAATTCGGGGAGAACTTCTTCTTCATTAAAACAAGGCACTACAAGGTCAACAGTTTTCATTTAAAAAATCACCTCTGAATAAAAACTCATAAATAATCAGTATAATTATATCACCCGAAACCCAAAAAGTCCATACATTAATAATATTATCTTCACCTTCAAGAGAAATTTTTGAAAAAGGTTTACCTTGCCAATATAATGTGGTATAATTTATTATATATTTTTATGCGGTTTATAAATCCGTAAATCTTCAAAAGGAGGTAAAAAATGAAGAACGCAAAATTTTTCTCCAAGAGAATCGACAGTAAGCTTCAGACACCTGCGAGCACCAAGAGTCCTCTCCTTGATAAGAACCCTGACCTTGTTTATTTTGCTCTTGCATTTTTCGTACCGTTTCTGCTGATGAGCATCGCCTTCGCGGTGAAGGATGTGGCTCCTTTCGGCATATTCAAGACCATGTACGAGTCCGTCCTCTACCATATCGGAAACCTCTTCCCCTCTCTGGGAATTTCGGTTATCCCCAACACTGCTGCCCCCTTCGGCGACAGGCAGATACTGGTAGTTGACCTGTGGCATCAGTACTACCCCTTCCTTGTTGACCTCCACGACAAATTACAGAGTGGCGGCTCGCTTTTCTGGACCTGGAGTGTGGGTATGGGTACCAACTTCATCGCTCTGATGTCCTACTATCTCCTGAGCCCCCTCAACTTCCTGTCTGTTATTATTCCCGACAGTTGGCTGGTGGAGTATCTAGCACTTGCAACAGTTATCAAGATTTCCTGTGCAGGTCTTTTCACCGCAATCTCCTTTAAAATCGTCACCAAAAAAAGCGGTCTGCCTCTGGTAATTGCCGGCACACTCTTTGCCCTCTGTTCCTTTAATATGGGCTATTATTGGTGTGTAATCTGGCTGGATTCCATGGCAATGCTGCCTTTGGTTTTTGCAGGCACCATCTGTCTTCTTCGCGACGGCAAGTACAAGCTTTTCATTGTTTCCCTGGCACTTGCTGTTTTATTCAACTATTATATCGGACTTTTCATCTGCTTTGCAGTCTTCTTCACCGCTATCGGCTACACCGTATCCCGCTTTGTGTCCTTCAAGAAATCCTTCAAGGACCTGCTCCGCACGGTTATCTGTTCTCTCACGGCGCTGTTGATGACCGCACCTGTAACAATCCCTGCTTACCTCGCTCTGCAGAACTGCTATAAGTCCCCCTCGGAATTCCCCACAAAGTTTGATATCAACATCGGTGCCGACACCGCAGAAGGTGTATTCGACGCCGTCCATATGATAATTTCAAACCTTATCTCCTTCATAGAACCCACCTACAAAGAGGGTCTTCCCAATGTTGCCTGCGGCGTATTCTGCATAGTTCTTCTGGCGGTGTTCTTCTGCTCCAGAAAAATCAAGCTGGGAGAAAAAATCTTCTCCCTCTTTATGTTGCTTTTCCTTATGGCAAGCTTCATTTTCCGCCATCTGGACTTTATCTGGCACGGTATGCACTACCCCAATATGCTCCCCTATCGTTTCAGCTTCCTCTTCAGCTTCCTGCTGATATTTATGGCGTTCAGGGCATATACTCTTCTGGAAAAAGGCGACTTTATTGATGTACTCATCGGCGGTCTTGTGTTCGCCCTTGTTGTCTTCGGATACTTCCTCAGAGACGCGGAAGACTTCTCCAAAGCAGCAGTTATCGCCACTATTGTTGTAGGCGCTGCAATGATAATCATCCTGCTTCTCTACTCTCTGAAGATAACTCCCAGAAAAATCACCTCTCTGCTCCTTTGCCTGCTGGTAATCGGCGAGATGGGTGCTGTTGCCATTATCGGTGTAAACACCGTCTCCACAACCACTATGACCACCTATCCCAAGGATACAGAGAACGTAAGCAGAATTATCAGGCATATCAACAGCCTTGATAAAAAGACCCCCGACGTTGCAAGAACAGAAGTTTCTAACACCCAGACCCTCAATGACGGTGCTCTCAACGGCTACAAAGGAATCTCTGTTTTCAACTCTATGGCAAACGTAAATATGACTCATTATGTTGAGTACTTTGGTCTTGCCGGCTGGCCTGCAGGTAACAGATACTCCTACTACCAGACTTCCCCTGTTACAAATGTAATTATGAACCTCAAGTATATCATCGCCCGCGGTGACAACTGCTACGATGATGCTTATATGAAGAAAATCGACAGCAGCGGCAGCGTTGACCTCTACGAAAATCAGGCGTATGTGCCCATGGGCTTTATGGTACACCCCGCTCTTGAAACCATCGACGTTGTGGTAAATTCCGGAAACCCCGGCACAGTTGATAATCCCTTCGAAAATCAGATTCGCTGGTGGCAGCTTGCAACGGGAATACAGGAACCCGTGTACACTCAGCTTACCGTAAAGGACGTGGGCCACTCCCCCAGCGAGGATTTGAAGGTAAGTAAATACGAGGAAGGCAGATACTCTGCTGACCCCCAGAGCAGCGGCACAACCCACGTTAAGTTCAACTACTATCTTGAGGAAGATTCCATCGTTCTCGGTTACCTCAAGGTTGGCGGTAACGAAGGCGACGGCTCTATTCTTATCAACGACAGCAACCAGAGCTCCCGCAACGTAAAGACTGCACACATTATGAACATCGGCTCCTATCCTAAAGGTACCAAGGTTTCTCTCTACGGCACCATCGCTGCAGGCACAAACTACAGTAATATCAGAAGCTACTGCTACACCCTGAATCAGGATGTATTCGAGAGAGGTCTTGAGATTCTCCGCAAGAACACCCTCACCGCCACCAAGGCAACCGACTCCTCTCTGAAAGGCACTATAAACACCGACACAGCAGGCATCCTCTACACCTCCATTCCCTACGAAAAGGGCTGGCACGCCGTAGTTGACGGCAAAGAGGTTGATATCGTCGCCATTGGTGATGCAATGTGCGGAATCTATCTGCCGGTTGGCGAACACACCGTTAAATTCTACTACGTTCCCCATGGCTTTGTTGTTGGTTCTGCCGCTTTCCTTTTGGCTCTCACCGTTTTTGTACTGATGTGCGTATTCACAAGCAAAAAGTTCAGAGACAAGGAAAAGAGAAACTTCTTCCTGTGGCTCTTTGACCCCAAGGTAAAGAAAAAGAAGAAGCCCCTGCTTGACGAAAACGGCGAGGTTATTGAGGATGAAATCGAAGACGGCGCCGCCGAAGCAGATGACAATGGCTTTGCTCCTCCCTATGATGCAGAAAATGCAGAAACTCTCTCCTCAGCAAACACTGCTGATGCAGGACAGATTATGGGAGAAATAGAGCTCAATGAAGAGTTCCTTCTGGAGGATGCTCCCGCAGAAGACCCCGAGGAATAATTCCCGAAAACTTAACACAGCTTCATAAGCAAAACGGACAGCCCCAAAAGGACTGTCCGTTTTTTGCGTTTTGTTTTATAGATAGTCGTCAACATCAAAAACTCTGTCTTTGTAGTAAAAATGTTTTTCCTCAGGAGTGATCTCCCGATATACCCTGCAGGGATTTCCGAAGGCAACTACGTTTTCGGGGATATCCTTGGTCACTACACTTCCGGCACCGATAACAGAACCGCTGCCGATAGTCACCCCGGGATTAATCACCACGCAGGCTCCTATCCAGACGTCGTCCCCAATGGTAACCGGAATGCCGTACTCGTACTTTTTCCTTGCATCGGGATGAACGGGATGCCCCGCCGCCGTAATGGTGACATTGGGGGCAATAAGAACATTGTTTCCGATTTTCACCTTGTTACAATCAAGCACCGTCAGGTTGTAGTTTGAATAGAAATTCTCCCCCACCTCTATATTGCATCCGTAGTCACAATGAAATGGTGCCTCGATATAAAACTTTTCTCCTGTTTTTCCCAGAAGGTCTTTGAGTATCTCCTGCTTTCTCTCGGTTTCGGTGGGATGCAGGTTGTTGAATTCATAGAGAAGCTCCCGGCTCCTCATCATCATCTTACGGGTTTCCTCATCAGAATGGTAGGGAAGCTCTGCCATCATTCGCTGAAACTGGGACATTTATGCCTCCTCTGCCTTGCGGTCAAGCTGTTTCATCCGCTTGTAGCGATAGAGGACATTCTGTGCCCACTCTCTGTCGATTTTTACAAAACCCGAAAGTTTGCGGTCTTTTATCGCCATTTCACTGACAATAGTAACTGCCTTGCCATAGATTTCCAGGCGTGCCGACTGCACATATGGCTCGTGCTCCTTACCCACGAAGAAAGTAAATCCCATGGTGTTCTTCTCTCGGTCGTACATAGAGAGGTATCCTTCCTCCACATGGGGGATGCCGTATTTCTGCGCTACCATCTCGCTGATTACAAGCTTGGTAATCTCCACCGCCATATCGTCAAGTCCCGACTCAAAAATAAACACCTTCTCCTTGAAGCTGTTGAAGTCAGAGGCAAGACGCTTTCTAACCCCCACAAGGCGCTCATACTTCTGCTCCAGCTCCACATCCTCAAGCTGAAAACGGTCAACCTCGGGAATCAGGTATACCATAAAGCGGTTTTTCATATCATTATAGAGCACAGGATATGTAAGCCTTGCCTCATATCCGCAGGCGGTACATCTGAAACGAAAGAGCTTTTCGTCCAGCACATCACCCCTGAGGGTAGGCTCATTGGTGGCATTGATGCTCATATATAGCTTTGCTTCGGTGGATTCGCTGCACTTGGGACAGGGTATTTTTTTGACTACAACATTTGCCATATCATAATCTCCTTATATAAAAACGAACATTTTCTCATTATATACACACTTATTATATCATAGCGGGATATTTAGACAAGCATTTTTTAGAAATTTTTATTGATTTTAGGCGAGAATAGTGCCATAATATAGATAGATAAATTTCGCTTATATTCTTTATTTAAAGGAGTTTCTGTTATGAGTAATAAAAAAGTTGAAGCCGCCCCTCTTCGCGATATGTTCACAGATGCCGCAAAAGAGGTTATTGAGCGTGCCAGAATCAAGGCACAGATGAACAAAATCCTTGAAATTGTGGAGGCTGACTCTGCACGTCTTCGCAAGGCATACTCCGAAATCGGAAAAATGTACTGTGAGGGCACTCTTGAGGAAAACGCTTCCAGAGTTGAGGTGCTCACAGGTCTTGTAAATCATCTCAACGAGAGAATCAAGAGAGCAAAGCTCAGATACGACGAGCTTGAAAAGGTTCACTCCGTTGATGAATGCACCCAGGCTTTCAAGGCAGAGCTTCAGGTAAAGCTCAAAAAG
Organism: Ruminococcus sp.; assembly: GCA_017395925.1. GTDB lineage: Bacteria > Bacillota > Clostridia > Oscillospirales > Acutalibacteraceae > Ruminococcoides. The sequence continues at coordinate 17,129 of JAFQNJ010000023.1, forward strand.
ACTGCAGAGGATACCGCTGACTTTGCCAAGGATTTCACCGAAAAAGCAAAGGTAAAGGCTCAGGAGCTTTCCGCAAAAACCAAAGCAAAGAGCAAAAAGAGCGACAAGGCTGAACTCTCTAAGGAGCAGAACAAAAAGCTTCTCTCCCTCATAAAAGAACAACTTGATGACAGCGAGGAGGCAGAGGAAGCAGCCGAGACCACCGTGGAGAAAATCCAGAGTCTCCTTGATTCCCTCTCTGCCGATGATGAAATCATCGAAGTGACTGCTACTGACGAAGATGCCGCCGCTAAAGAGGCATCCGAGGTTGTAGAAGCTATTGTTGACGAGGCTTTGGAGGAAATCACCGCTGACAAGAAGGTAACTCCTGCCGAAAGCACCGAAGTTGCTGAAGATTTCACATTCTGATATCTATCCTGTCCGCATCCGCAAGGGTGTGGACTTTTTATCTCACAAAACTGTTGCATTTTCCGAAATCAGGATATATAATAACGGCAACAGAAAATGAGGGTGAATTGCGGAAAGCCTTTACACTGTTTTCAAAGAGGTATTGTTATGAAAAGTAAAACAAAAAACACCACTCACAAAATCGTTTTTGCCGCACTGATGGCCGCCATTACCTGTGTGATGACTATCGCCATACGCATCCCCTCCCCCACAGGCGGATATCTTAATATGGGCGATGTGGCGGTGCTTACATCCTGCTGGCTTTTAGGTCCCTTGTGGGGCAGTCTCGCCGCAGCTTCAGGCTCTGCTCTTGCAGATATCTTCAGCGGATATTTCCAGTACGCCCCCGCCACCTTCATCATCAAGGGTCTTATGGCACTCCTTGCCTGGTACATTATCAGCCTTTTCGGAAAAGATAACAAAAAAACCTTCGTGACCCTGCTGGGAAATCTTCTGGCGTTCATTCTGGCGGAAGCTCTGATGGTAGGTCTCTACTTCGTCTTTGAAGCCACCGTACTTCAGTACGGTATGGGTGCCGCCGCAGGAATCCTCGGCAACACAATGCAGGGAATTACAGGAATCCTTGGTGCGATTATCTTTACTGAGATTCTCCGACGCACAAAAGTCAAGGAAAAATACATAGGGTAACCATCGATATTAATACGCAGTCTTTCGCCTCCTCGGAAATCGGGGAGGTTTTTTTATATGCAGACTGGTAAAATCACGAAAAAAGCTGTCAAAAATACAGAAAAATCCCCCGAAACACTTTAATTCAAAAAAAATATGTGGTATACTTATGATGTATAAATATTGAGTTTTCAGAAAACCCCGAAAGGATGATATAAATTGGCTTTGCTGGTTAAGAAAATCAAAGGCACAGAGGACATCCTCCCCCGCCAGAGCTATAAATGGCAGTTTATCGAGAAGGTTATGTCCGAGGAGGCTAAAGTATACGGCTTCAAAGAAATCCGCACCCCCGTTTTTGAGCAAACAGAACTCTTTCGTCGCGGTGTGGGTGAAGGTACCGACGTAGTACAGAAGGAAATGTACACCTTCGAGACCAAGGGTGGCGAATCCCTGACTCTCCGTCCCGAGGGTACCGCAGGTGCCGCCAGAGCTCTTCTTGAGCACAACCTCATCAACGACGGTCTGCCCATTAAGGCATACTACTTCACTACCTGCTACCGCTACGAAAAGCCTCAGGCAGGCAGACAGAGAGAATTCCACCAGTTCGGACTGGAAGTATACGGTGCACAGGATGCTCTCTCCGATGCAGAACTTATCTGTGCCGCCAATTCAATTTTCGAAAGACTTCAGCTTCGTAATATCCGTCTGGAAATTAACTCCATCGGCTGTCCCGAGTGCAGAAAGAATTACCACAAGGCTCTCAAAGAGTACTTCGAAGGTCACAAGGATACCCTCTGCGGTACCTGCCTTACACGTCTTGAGAAGAATCCCATGAGAATTCTGGACTGCAAGAGCCCCGTGTGCAAGGAAATTGCCGCAAATGCACCCAAGATTCTTGACTTCCTCTGCGACGACTGCAAGGAGCATTTCGACAAGGTGCAGAAATACCTCACCGCCGCAGAAATTCCCTTCACCGTCAACCCCTCCATTGTCCGCGGACTTGACTACTACACCAACACCGTATTCGAGTTCATCGCCGACGGTATCGGTGCCCAGTCCACAGTATGCGGCGGCGGAAGATATAACGGTCTTATTGAGGAGCTGGGAGGTAATCCCCTGCCTTCTCTCGGCTTTGCCATAGGTCTTGAGCGACTTCTTATGGTTATGGATGCACAGAATATTGAGATATCCTCTCCCGAAAGCCCTGCGCTCTACATTGCCGCTCTGGGAGATGCCGCACAGGTAAAGGCGTTCTCCATGGCAAAAACTCTCCGCGAGGCAGGTCTGGAGGCACAGTTTGACATTGTGGGCAGAGGCCTCAAGGCACAGATGAAATATGCCGACAAAATCGGTTCAAAATTCACCCTTGTGCTGGGCGACAACGAAATCGCCGAGAATAAAGCTAAACTTAAAAATATGAGCACCTCCGAGCAGAAAGACATTTCTCTTGGCGAGGACTTTATGCAGGAATTCTTTGCCGCACTCATTGAGAGCGAGACAAACCCTGCCCTTTCACTTTGATAAAAGGAGATTACAGATATGGCTGAATTTATGACAGGACTCAAAAGAACAAACTACTGCGGCGAGTTGAGAGAAAGCCACGTAGGCGAGGAGGTTATCCTCTGCGGATGGGTACAGAAACAGCGTGACCTGGGTCAGCTCGTATTCGTGGATTTGAGGGACCGTACAGGTATCACTCAGCTTGCTTTTGACGACAGCACCGACAGAGAGATTTTTGCAAAGGCACAGTCTCTGCGCAGTGAATACGTAGTCTGCGCCAAGGGTACGGTTCGTGAGAGAAGTGCTAAAAACAAAGACATCCCCACAGGCGATGTGGAACTTTTCGTCACCGACCTGAGACTTCTCTCCAAGGCAGAGACCACTCCCTTCGAAATCGTTGATGACCTCAATACCAACGAAGAACTTCGTCTGCGCTACCGCTATCTTGACCTTCGTCGCAGACCTCTGCAGAACAATATTATGATGAGAAATGAGATTTCCAAGAGTGCCCGTGACTATTTCTACGAGAACGGCTTTATCGAAATCGAAACTCCCATGATGATGAAATCCACTCCCGAGGGTGCCCGCGACTATCTGGTGCCCTCCAGAATTCACAAGGGTTGCTTCTATGCACTCCCCCAGTCCCCCCAGATTTACAAGCAGCTCCTTATGCTTTCAGGCTTTGACCGCTACATTCAGCTTGCAAGATGCTTCAGAGACGAAGACCTCCGTGCTGACCGTCAGCCCGAATTCACACAGATTGATATGGAACTTTCCTTCGTGGATGTTGACGATATCCTCACCCTCAATGAAGGTCTTATGAAGAGAATCTGGAAGGACGTTCTGGGTGTAGAGCTCGAGACTCCCTTTGAGCGTATGAGCTACAAAGAGGCTATGGAGCGCTTCGGCTCCGACAAGCCCGATATCCGCTTTGGTATGGAGATTCAGAACATCTCCGAGCTTGTGAAGGATTGTGACTTCGGCGTTTTCGCAGGAGCAATAAGCGCAGGCGGCTCTGTTCGTGCTATTGTTGCAAAGAATGCCGCCGCTACCCTCACCAGAAAAGAAATTGACAAGCTCACCGAATACGTTCGCGGCATCGGTGCCAAGGGACTTGCCTTTGTGAGATGGGTAGAGGATGCCCCCTCCTGCTCCTTCGCAAAGTTTATGAAAGAGGGCGAGCTTGAGAATATACTCTCCACTCTTGGTGCCGAAAAAGGTGATGTTGTGCTTTTTGTTGCCGACAAAGACAATATCACTCTCCCTACTCTGGGCGCGCTTCGTCTTACCGTTGCCAAAAAGCTTGATATCATTCCTGATGTGTACAAGTTCCTCTGGATTGTAGACTTCCCCTTCTTTGAGTATGACGACGAAAAGGACGAGTGGGTTGCAATGCACCATCCCTTCACAATGCCTCGTGAGGAGTGTCTGGAATATCTGGACACCGACCCCTCCAAGGTTATTGCAAAGGCTTATGACCTGACACTCAACGGCGTTGAGCTCTCCTCGGGTTCTATCCGTATTTCCAACCCCGAGCTTCAGCAGAAGATGTTCAGAGCACTTCATATGACCGACGAAGAAATAGAGGCAAAGTTCGGCTTCCTTGTGGATGCTTACAAGTACGGTGCTCCTCCCCACGGCGGAATGGGTCTCGGTCTTGACAGACTGACCATGATCATCTGCGGTGCCGACAGTCTCCGCGATGTTACCGCCTTCCCCAAGGTTCAGAACGCATCCGAGCTTATGAGCCAGTGTCCCTCACCTGTTGAGAAAGAAAACCTCGATGTTCTGGGACTCTCTATAATCAAAGAAGCAACGGAGTAATCCTCTGTAAACCATTAAATCCCGCTCCGTATTGCCGGAAGGTGATGCGGAGCTTTCATTTTAAAAAAAGTGAGGTTTCCCGAGATGAAACTTTCAAATATTTTCTTATCCGACAAGCCAACCCTTTCCTTTGAGGTATTCCCGCCCAAAACAGGCGATATGTACCATAAGGTAGAAGCTGCCGCCAGAGAAATTGCCGCCCTTGCTCCCGACTATATGAGCGTTACCTACGGTGCAGGTGGCGGTGGCGGCAAGTACACCCTGGATATTGCCGCAGACATAGAGAAAAACTACTCTGTGCCTACCCTTGCCCACCTCACCTGCGTATCCGCATCCCGTGAGGACGTGAGAAAAATCCTTGCCGCTCTTCGCGAAAAAGGCATTGAAAACATCCTTGCTCTTCGCGGGGACTATCCCAAAGACGGAGAATATCCCGTAAAGAAAGACTTCCGATATGCCAGTGAGCTGATAGAGGAAATAGTTTCCTTCGGCGGCTTCACTATTGGCGGGGCCTGCTATCCCGAGGGTCACACCGAAGCAGAAAGCCTTGATGATGACATCATAAACATTGGCAAAAAAGTGGATGCAGGCTGTCAGTTCCTCACCACCCAGATGTTCTTCGACAACGATATCCTCTACTCATATATAGAAAAACTCCGCAAGAAGGGCATCTTTGTTCCCGTTGTGGCAGGCATTATGCCCATCACCAACGCCAGACAGATATTCCGCAGTTGCGAACTTTCGGGCACAGTTCTTCCCAAGCGCTTCATCCGAATTGCTGAGCGTTACGGCGATAACCCCGCCGCTATGAAGCAGGCAGGTATTGCGTACGCCACCGAGCAGATTATAGACCTTTATGCAAACGGAGTTAAGAATGTGCACGTCTACTCTATGAACAAGCCCGATGTGGCACGTGCTATTCAGTCAAACCTCAGTGAAATTATCAAAGCTTAAAATATGAAAACTATTCTTTTAACTCCCAACCCCCAACTTATATGCAAAGGCACCGACCTCTGTGAGGCAATGCGCTACTCGGGATGCCGTACAGATGAAAACGAAATGCTCCGTGCTCTCTGCAAAGAGTGCATCTCGGAGCTTGTCGGAAAAATCACCCCCAAAGCTGTCTGCACCACCGCAGAGGTAACCGTAGAGGGTGACAAAATCGATTTCGGCTTTTTCTCCACTGAAAGCAAGTCTCTCAGGATTTTTCTGGGAGAAAGAAGAAAAGTGGGTATTTTCGCCGCAACTCTGGGAGTTGGTGCCGATATGCTGATTTCAAGGTACTCCCTGATAAACCCCAGCCGCGCGGTAATGCTTGACGGCAGTGCCGGTGCTATGATAGAGTGCCTCTGCGACAAGGTAACCGCCGAGCACTTCGGTGCAAAACCACAGGAGCGCTTCTCCCCCGGCTACGGAGATTTACCTCTTCAGATTCAGAGCACCCTGCTCAATATGCTGGACGCAAACCTTAAAATAGGACTTACACTTTCAGAGTCTCTGATGCTCCTGCCCACAAAATCCGTCACCGCTATTGTACCCATAGAGTGACACTTTCCTATTCTATCCACCCCCGAAAAGAAGGTATACTTATGGATATTCTATCGAAAATAAACTCATCGCTCCTGTATTTTGACGGTGCCATGGGCACAGAGCTTCAAAAGCACGGCCTCAAAGCAGGTGAGCTTCCCGAGGAGCTTTCGCTGTCTGCTCCCGATATTATTGAGAGCATCCACCTCTCATATCTTGATGCGGGTTGCGACGTTATCAAAACCAATACTTTCGGTCTCAACTCTCTGAAAATCCAAGGAGAAAGGCTTCCTGTCCTTGCCGATGCGGCACTTACCTGTGCAGAAAACGCAATAAAGAAAGCCGGCGGCAAGAAGCGTTATATCGCTCTCGACATCGGCCCTCTGGGAAAAATCCTCAAACCCTTCGGCGACCTGCCCTTTGAGGAGGCAGTGTCTCTTTTTGCCGAGATAATCAGACTCGGAGAAGGCCGTGCCGACTGCATCCTTCTGGAAACAATGAACGATGCCTACGAAACCAAGGCGGCAGTCCTTGCGGCAAAAGAGAACTCCTCGCTGCCCGTATTCGTCACCAATGTCTACGACGAAAAAGAGAAGCTGATGACCGGCGCGGATGCTCTTTCTATGATAGCACTTCTGGAAGGTCTGGGCGTTGATGCTCTGGGTCTCAACTGCTCCCTGGGTCCCAAGAAGATGAACGAGGTACTGAAGACCTTTGCGAAATACAGCTCTCTGCCCCTGATTATCAGTCCCAACGCAGGTCTGCCCCGTACCGAAAACGGCAAAACCGTCTACGATATATCTCCCGAGGAATTTGCGAAAGAGATGAAGGAAGCGGTGCTCACAGGTGCTCACGGTCTGGGGGGCTGTTGCGGAACAAATCCCGACTACATACGTGCGCTTATAGAAACTACTTCCGATATGGCACCCCAACCCCTATCTAAAAAAGACCATTGCCTTGTCTCCTCCTACACCCACGCGGTTGAGTTCTCCGATTCCCCCGTAGTCATCGGCGAGCGAATCAACCCCACAGGCAAAAAGCGGGTTAAGGAAGCCCTCAAAGAAGGCGACCTTGCCTTTATCCTTCGGGAGGGTGTTTATCAGCAACAGGCGGGGGCTGCCATGCTTGACGTCAACTGCGGTCTGCCCGAAATCCGCGAAAAAGAAGTGCTCAGAAATGTTGTAGAGAATCTTCAGGCGGTCTGCGATGCACCCCTGCAGATTGACACAGGCGACAAAGATGCTCTTGAAGCCGCACTTCGAATCTACAACGGCAAGGCAGTAATAAACTCCGTAAACGGCAAAGAAGAGTCAATGCACTCCGTATTCCCCCTTGTTAAGAAATACGGCGGTGTAGTGGTAGCTCTCACTCTGGACGAAAAGGGTATTCCCGAAACCGCCGAGGAGCGTGTCAGAATTGCCGAGAAGATTATCGAAACCGCAAAGAACTACGGCATTGACGAGAAGAATATCATCGTTGATACCCTGACCATGGCCATAAGCACGGATATCAATGCCGCCGACATCACCCTGAAAGCTATCCGTGAGCTTCACAAGAAGGGCATTCGCACAGTGCTTGGAGTTTCCAATATTTCCTTCGGTCTGCCCCACCGCGACTATGTAAACTCCAGATTTTTCGCAAAAGCTCTTGCCGAGGGACTTTCCGCGGCAATAATGAATCCCCACTCCGAAAATATGAATAATACACTCCGAAACTACAAATCCGAGAGCATCTGCGATGAATATATAACCTTTGCCAAAGACCTCACCGACGAGGTTATGGCTATGGAGGGAATCACCCCCGCCCCCGCAGACAACTCCCACATCGACCTGAAAAGTGCCATTGAATCAGGTCTCTGCGAAGAAAGCGGAAAGCTTGCAAAAACGCTTCTCACGGACGCCCCTCCCCTCTCGGTTATAAATGAATACATCGTGCCTGCCCTTGACAAGGTGGGTTCGGGTTTTGAAGAGGGCAAGGTGTACCTTCCCTCTCTGCTGATGAGTGCAGAAGCCGCAAAGGCTGCCTTTGATGCAGTCAAGGATGTTCTTCTGACACAGGGCGAGAGCAATACTGCGAAGGAGAAAATTGTTATCGCCACCGTCAAGGGTGATATCCACGACATCGGCAAAAATATAGTCAAAATTCTTCTGGAAAACTACGGCTACAAGGTCGTGGACCTTGGCAAGGATGTCTCTCCCGAGATCATCCTCAACACCGCCAAAGAGGAAGGTGCAAGGCTTGTTGCTCTCTCGGCATTGATGACCACCACCGTCCCTGCTATGGAAGAAACCGTAAAGCTCATACACGAAAGCCTCCCTAACACAAAAGTTATGGTGGGCGGTGCGGTTCTGAGCCGTGAATATGCGGATATGATATCTGCCGACTTCTATTCCAAAGATGCTATGGGCGCGGTACGTATCGCAGAAAAACTTTTTAACAAAAATTGATTTATCCATATAACAGAGAAGCCTTCGGCATTTTTAATGCCGAAGGCTTTATTATACTGTTTTTCTCTTATGTTGCCGCCACTGCAAGGGTAAGACGGGTGTTTACAAAATCCACTGCCTCGTAAAAATCCCGACAAATATCGTAGAAATCCGCAGTTTCCTCCTTCACAAGTTCCACACAGAGTCCCACCCTACCGAAACGGCCGCGAAACCAGTTTTCGAATCCGCCTGAATAAAGGCTTTCGTCCCGACTTACATCCTCCAGAGAGTATCCGCACAGAAGGGAAAGCCTGCGGCTTATCTCCTCATCGCAAGAAATCTCCCCGTTTTCCTCGTCCCGCCAATAGATAGTGCCGCCGCGGCAATGAAAACTCAAAAGCATCTCAAACGAATTATCCTCGCAGAGTTGCATCAGGATTTTCGTCTCTGTTTCGCTTGCCGCCTTTTGTCCGCCCAATCGCTCTCTTGACACTTTTTTCCACATAAAAGGGAAATTTGCATTGAGGTTCACGTTCCTTGAATTATTCTTGAAAAGTTTTGCCTCTCCTCTGTATCCTTTTGGAGGAATCCTCTCACCCAACGCAATCGCGGTACCATCGGGATTTGCAAGAGGCACACAGTAAAAGGTGGTCTCGCACAAGATTTTCCGTATAGGAAATCCGCCGTAAAGCCTGTTTTTGTCTGCCGCTTCGGCATATTCCTCAAGACACCTGAGAAGATACCCCACCGTCACGTATTCCCTGCCGTGAACACCTGCCACAGCAAGGATTTTTCTCTTGCCGCAACCAAGGGTGACAAGGGGTATGGGATAACCAAGCGGGCTTTTCCCGAGGATGCTCATTTTCATCAAAGCGGGATATCTTTTGCAGATTTTCTCTGCCTCCCTGCCGAGTCTTTCCGGGGTATAGGGCATAGTAGGGTCTGTGACAAATCCTTTTTTTCGCGGTCCCCAAGGGCAGAAGGTTTCTTTCATAATCAAATACAGCTCCTTTTAACACTTGTCTTTAATGATTATGAAAAAATCTCTCCAAAAATCCCTTTACTTTCTATTTCTCAGTTCATTTATATATTTCTCGGTAAGCCCTGCACTGAGTGCCACAAGTTCAGCACAGGGGCGTTTCTTATAGTACTCCTCGGTCCTCGCCTCGGGAGTGGGCGAAGAACACTTTTCCTGCAGAGACAGAAGTTCACGGCACACTATACTGCCTGTCTCACTCTCATACATCTCATAGAAGGCTCTCAATTCCTCATAAAGCTTCTTTTTTGCTTCGGCACACTCGGCATCGCTGTAGCCTCGTTCAAGAGATATCACCATTGTGGCACCGCTTATAGCACCGCAAACCTCTCGTCTTCTGGCAAAGCCTCCTCCGAAACCGCCCGAAAGCATCATTCCCTGCTCAAAGGGAATACCGTAATCCTCACAGAATGCACCGAATACCGCTTGAGAACAGTTATAGCCCGATAAAAATAGTTCTTTTGCAATTTCCGCTTTTGTTTTCATACTAATCTCTCCGTCCTTTATATTTCTACGGATAATTATATACCAAACAAGAACGAGAGAGCAACCATCTGAGAGAATTTTGATTGATTAATAGTTTTACTTTTTCTCCCTCACATCTCTCACTGCAGGAGAAAACTCCACTTTACCGCCACATGAAAACTGCGAGCCGTGACAAGGGCATTCCAGAGTTCCGTCATCTCGGTTGAGTTGAAGCTTCGCCCCCAGATGAGTACATCTCTCCTCTCGCTTTGAAAACATTCCACGGCTTATCCCAACAACTGCGTGTGCCGCATCCTCAAAGAAAGGCACCGCCGCGGCCTTCAGATGGGTTCTGAAAGGAGAATACAGCTTCTCATATTTATTTTCGCAACCGCAAATCAGGTCGGGGACGATATTACTCGCCACCGCAGAAAGGCTCATTCCCCATTTGTTGAATCCCGTTGCCACAAACATTCTTGGGGAAAAGACGCTGTATCTGCCGATAAAGGGAAGTCCGTCGTGGGTTATTACATCCTGATTTGACCAGCAGGTGATAACCTCTGCCTTCGGATAATAACGCTTCGCAGTGGCGAGAAGGTTCATATAGCATCCGCCTTTTTGGTTATAGCCTGTGCGGTGACCCATTCCCCCCACAATGATGCCCCTATCAAAACTGCGTATACTAAGATTATCGTCAATGCCCAGATAGGCTCTCTCCGGCTTCTTATCCGTGCCCAGTGCCAGAGCATAGCTTCGGTACTGGTGCTGTCTGAGGAAATAAAAGCCGGGGATATTCAGGAAAGGATAATGGGTTGCACAAATAATATAATTTGTCCGCACCACTCCCTTAGGAGTTGTAACCTTGCCGTCCTCAAGGGACACCACAGGACTTTTCTCGTATATTTTCAGATTCTTGCTTAATGCACCTGCAAACTTCAGCGGATGAAACTGTGCCTGATTTTTCATTTCAACAGCACCCTTTACCTCAAATGGAAGGTCCCGCGGGTGAATCATCTCCCCCTCAATCCTCAACATCTCCAGAGTCCGCATTTCCCTGGAAATTGCCGAATCATCATCTCTCCCGTAGACCGCCGTGGAGATATCGGAAAAGTCGCAGTCAATATCCCGCTCTCTCACAAGCCGGCGGATTTTCTCAACCCCCTCCCGGTTACTGTCATAATACAGTCTTGCGGTCATGGGGCTGATTTTTTGGGAGAGTTTGCTGTAAATAAGCCCGTGCTGGGCTGTGAGCTTCGCCGTTGTACCGCGGGTTGCACCCGAGAGCACCCTGTCCGCCTCCAGCACCACCACTCCGAAGCCTCGTCTCTCAAGCTCCGCGGCTATCATTATACCGGCAAGCCCCCCACCGATAACCGTACAGTCGGCTACCTCTACACCTTTCAGTTTTTCTCTCGGGGGAAGGTTTATATTTTCCCAGATTGTCGCCATTTTTATCACCTCTTTCCTTATTATCGGCAGGAAAGAGATGAATAATCAAAGTTGTCTATTGTTTATTTTTGTGTGCTATGTTATAATTAATTGTTAATTTGTTTAGGAAAAGGTGGTCTACTTGAAGTTCGAGCAGAATAAAATCAGAAATTTCAGCATTATTGCCCACATCGACCACGGCAAATCCACTCTGGCTGACAGAATTCTGGAGGAGACCAGCTCCGTTGCCAAGAGAGAAATGCAGGACCAGATTCTGGACGATATGGAGCTTGAGAAAGAGCGCGGAATCACCATCAAGGCAAGGGCGGTTACCCTTGTATACAAGGCTGACGACGGCGAAGAATATCTCTTCAACCTCATCGACACCCCCGGTCACGTGGACTTCAACTATGAGGTTTCACGTTCACTTGCCGCCTGCGAAGGCGCTGTTCTGGTGGTTGATGCCACTCAGGGTATTGAGGCACAGACTCTTGCTAACACATATCTTGCCGTTGATGCGGGACTTGAAATCGTCCCCGTTGTGAACAAAATCGACCTTATCAGCGCTGATCCGAAGCGTATTAAGAATGAAATAGAGGATATTATCGGAATTCCTGCCCAGGATGCTCCTGAAATCTCCGCAAAGCAGGGTATCAACATCCACAGCGTTATGGAAAAAATCGTCTCCGATGTGCCTGCTCCCACAGGAGATGTTGATGCACCTCTGAGAGCAATGATTTTCGACAGCTACTACGACAGCTACAAGGGCGTAATCATCTACGTCCGTGTGAAGGAAGGCAAAATCTCTGTCGGTGATGAGTTCAAGCTGATGCAGACCGGCTCCACCTTCTCTGTAGTTGAGTGCGGCCACATGGGTGCCACCTCTCTCTCTCCCCGTGATACTCTCTATGCAGGCGAGGTTGGCTATATCACTGCATCCATCAAGACTCTGGGCGATGCCAAGGTGGGCGACACTGTAACCCTCACCTCAAATCCCGCAGAGTTCCCCCTCCCCGGCTACCGTGAAATCCAATCAATGGTTTACTGCGGTGTTTATCCTGCCGACGGTGCACGTTACGGAGATCTCCGCGATGCCCTTGAAAAGCTCAAGCTCAACGATGCATCCCTCACCTACGAGCCCGAAACTTCCGTTGCACTGGGCTTCGGATTCCGTTGCGGATTTCTGGGACTTCTCCACATGGAAATTATTCAGGAGCGACTGGAGAGAGAATTCAATCTTGACCTTATCACCACCGCCCCCAGCGTAAGCTACCGCATCACCTTCTCCGACGGCGAGGTTAAGATGATAGACAACCCCACAAACTATCCCGACCCCTCACTTATTGCCTCTGCTGAGGAGCCATACACCGATGCACATATTTACTCCCCCACAGAGTATGTTGGAAATATTATGGAGCTTTGTCAGGAAAGACGCGGAGTCTTCTGCGGAATGACTTACATCGACTCCGACCGAGTTGACATCCACTACGAGCTACCCCTGGCAGAAATCGTTTACGACTTCTTTGACACGCTGAAATCCAGAACCAGAGGCTACGCCTCCTTTGACTATGAGCTGAAGGAATACCGTCAGAGTCAGCTTGTGAAACTCGACATTATGCTTAACGGCGAAATCGTTGACGCTCTTTCCTTTATTATCCACGCAGAGAAGGCTTATCCCAGAGCCAGAAAAATGGCAGAAAAACTTAAGGACAAAATCCCTCGTCAGCTCTTCGAAGTGCCCATTCAGGCTTGTATCGGCGGCAAGATTATTGCCCGAGAAACCGTAAAAGCTCTGAGAAAAGACGTTCTTGCCAAGTGCTACGGCGGTGACATCACCCGAAAGAAGAAACTTCTTGAGAAGCAGAAGGAAGGCAAAAAGCGTATGCGTCAGCTGGGAACTGTTGAAGTACCTCAGGAGGCGTTTATGGCAGTCCTCAAGCTGGATACAGAGTAATTCTCACAAAAGTCAAATACACAAAACCAAAACTACCATCCTACAGTATAAATCAGGATGGTAGTTTTTTTATTTCTTAAAAGCCGCCTTAATAAACCCCGATAAAAACAACAAAGCCGCCTCCCGAAAAGAGAGGCGGCAGCCGTTATCTTTTATTTATCTGGTTGTCCGGTAGTAGCAGTATGCTGTACTATCAGTCGATTATCAGGCTTTGATAGTTGCGTACATGAAGTACTTGAAGCCGAGGGGGCTTGCAAATGCGCCTTCGATGTCCTGAGAAATCATGAACTGATCGGTGTAGTAGTAGATGGGGCAGATAGCACCTGTAGTCATAAGCAGATCCTCTGCCTGATGCATAAGAGCAAATCTCTCCTCTGCATCCTTGCTACCCTTTACCTTAGCAATGATTGCATCATAAGACTCAGCCCATGTGAGGTCGCCCTTGCCGTCATAAGAGTAGCCCTTATAATCAGCGTGTGCGCCCTTACCGAACTGGCAGTCATTGTTACCGGAATTGGAAATCCACATATCAAGGAAGGAGATAGGATCGTTGTAGTCGCCAAGCCAACCGTTTCTTGCGATAGAGTAGTTACCTGCCTTACGAGTGTCAAGGAATGTACCCCACTCCTGAACCTCGATCTTGATCTCGATGCCGTAGCCCTTGAGTGTATCCTGCATATAAGCTGCGAGAGCCTCGTGGCCTGTGCCTTCGTTTGTGAGGTATGTGAGTACGGGGAAGCCTGTAACGGTACCGTCAGCTACTGTGAACTTACCGGAAGACTTTGCAACACCCTCAAGAAGTGTGAGAGCTGTCTGGCAGTTTGTAGCATAATCCTCTTCCTTAACGCTGAAGTAGCCGTTGCCACCGTTTGCGTTATCCATGAACTCTGTCTTGCCGTCTGCATCTGTGAGACCCATTGCAACGAAGGTGTTAGCGGGAACCTGACCTGCCTGACCGATAGCGTCAACAATGTAGTTTCTGTCCAGCATAAGGCCGAGAGCCTTTCTGATGTCAATTCTCTCTGCTTCTGTGAAGTCCTTGAGAGCCTCGTCATTTACGTTGAAGGATACATAGTATGTACCGAGCTGGCCTGTAACCTTGTATTCATCAGCATAGCGAGAAGCGATGCTGTCAATCTGGTCGTTGGGAACGGAGTCGATGAAGTCGTAAGAACCACTCTGGAAGTTTGCATAGAGAGCATTGTCGTCCTCGTTGAAGGGCCAGATGATGTTCTTTGTCTTAACTGCATCTGCATTGTGGTAGTACTCGTTCTTCTCCATAACGAGCTGTGCCTGTGTGAAGTCTGTTACCTTGTAGGGGCCGTTGCCGATGTAGCTGGCAGCCTTTGTTGCCCAGCCTTCGGGATCAGCGTCTACAACATCAGCCTTAACGGGCATATATGCGGGGAATGCACAGAGCTCGTGGAAGTAGGGAACCTCTACGGTTACAACAACTTCGAGAGCCTTGCCGTCGTTAACGGACTTAACGTTGAGCTTTGCGTCGGGGTTAACGAAGTTACCCTCGTCGTCGGTCTTCCACATTTCTGCGTAGCCGTCGATGAGCTCGAACATGTAGCAGTAGTCAGCTGCTGTTGCGGGGGAAGCTGCTCTGTTCCAAGCATAAACGAAGTCTTCTGCTGTAAGGTCAGAGCCGTCGCTCCACTTGAGGCCGTCCTTGAGCTCGTAGGTATAGGATACCATACCGTTGTCAAGAGCTACTGCCTCGGGGAGTTCCTTTGCGCAATCTGCAACGATTTCACAGTCAGCGTTGTAGCCTGTGAGACCTGCAAATGCATGGATGATGTAAGTTGCACCGTCAACTGCGGAGTTGAGTGCAGGGTCAATGGTATCGGGATAGCCGCCTGCAGATACTGTCATAGTATCCTTATAGGTAGCGTCGCCGCCGCCCTCGCCGCCACAAGCAGCAAGGCCGAGAGAAAGAACCATAACTACAGCAAGAATGAGAGCTAATGATTTTTTCATTTGTTTTCCTCCTAAATAATTTAAATTATCTGCAACCAGATAAAAGCAGACATGTATAAATCAATAAAATTGATTCCAAATTTTGTTCCATCAAAGATGGATACAAGCAGCGAAGTGGTCAGGTGCCACTTCCTTGAGCTGAGGCATCGCTTCAGCACACTCTGCAGTTGCTCTGGGGCAACGTGTTCTGAAGGGACAGCCTGAAGGCATATTCAGAGGTGACGGAACGTCGCCCTCAAGAACGATGCGCTTGTGATTTCTTGCATAATCGGGGTCGGGAACGGGAACCGCTGACAGAAGGGATATTGAGTAGGGGTGTGCAGGATGATTGTAAATCTCATTTGCAGGACCCATCTCAACAATGTGACCAAGGTACATAACTGCGATTCTGTCTGAGATATGCTTAACAACCAGCAGGTCGTGAGCAATGAAGAGATAGGTAAGACCCATCTTATCCTGAAGTTCCTCGAACATATTGATAATCTGTGCCTGAATGGAAACGTCCAATGCAGATACAGGCTCATCACAAATAATGCAATTAGGATTAACAGCCAGCGCTCTTGCGATGCCGATACGCTGACGCTGACCGCCGGAGAATTCGTGGGCATAACGTGTTGCGTGGTCGGAGGTAAGTCCTACTGTGTAGAGAAGCTCCTTGATTTTTTCCTGACGCTCAGCCTTGTTTGCATAGAGCTTGTGGATATCCAGAGGCTCGCCCACTATATCAGCAACAGTCATACGGGGATCCAGTGATGAGTAGGGATCCTGAAATACCATCTGAACGTTCTTTCTGAAGTTGTTAATGGATTTTCTGCCGCTGATAAGTTCGTTTTTGTAATAAACCTCACCCGAGGTAGGCTTGTAAAGGTGCAGGATGCTTCTGCCTACAGTAGTCTTGCCGCAACCGGACTCACCTACAAGACCAAGGGTCTCTCCTTCCTTTATGGCAAAGGAAACATCATCGACAGCCTTGAGCTGTTTGCTGCCGAAAAGACCATTGGGAATATTGAAGTACTGCTTCAAGTTTTTGACTTCAAGCAAATAATCATATTTATTGCTCATCGGCGTACATCTCCTCTATCTCTTTCATAGTAACCTTGCCTTCCTCGATAAGACCCTTCACATGGTTCCAGCAACGAACCTTATGGGTTGTGCTTACATCGAGGAGCACAGGATTCTTCTCAAGGCACACCTTCATAGCCGCATCACAGCGGGGCGCAAAGGGGCAACCGGGAGGCATATTGAGAAGGTCAACTGCAGAACCGCCGATAGGCTGGAGTTTCTCGTGTTCATCGCTGACAGTGGGGATTGAACGCATAAGTCCCAGAGTATACTCGTGCTTGGGGCTGTAGAAAATCTCGTCAGCAGTACCTCTTTCACAAACCTGACCTGCATACATAACAATAATGTCATCGCACATCTCGGCAACAACACCAAGGTCGTGGGTGATGAGGATAATTGCCATTCCCAACTGCTTCTGGAGGTCCTTCATCAGGTCGAGAATCTGTGCCTGAATGGTAACGTCCAGCGCTGTGGTAGGCTCGTCAGCAATAAGAATATCAGGCTCACAAGCAAGTGCCATAGCAATCATAACTCTCTGGCGCATACCGCCGGAGAACTCGTGAGGATACTGAGTCAGACGCTTCTCGGGTTCATTCACACCAACGAGCTTCAGCATCTCAACGGCTCTTTCCTTCGCCTGACTTTTGTTTCTGTCTGTGTGAAGCATAATTGCTTCCATAAGCTGGTTTCCAATTGTGAAAACAGGATTAAGGCTGGTCATGGGGTCCTGAAAGATAATGGAAATCTTGTTTCCGCGGATTTTGTACATCTCATTTTCCTTGAGAGTTACAAGGTCCTGTCCGTCAAATTTGATACTTCCGTCAACAACCTTTCCTGCATCTGCAAGAATCTGCAGAACAGAATAAGCGGACACGCTCTTACCGGAGCCCGACTCACCAACAATACCCAGAACTTTGCCTCGCTCTATCTCGTAGGACACACCGTTAACGGCTTTGACTTCACCCAGAGGAGTAAAGAAGGAGGTTCTGAGATTTTTAATTTCAAGCAAACTCATTTCTGTTCCTCCTTACTTTTTCTGTTTGGGGTCAAATGCGTCTCTGAGGCCGTCACCAAGAAGGTTCAGGGAAAGAACGATAAGACAAATTACAAGTGCGGGTACCAGGAACATATACACCTGGTCGGGAGTCCATACGCAGCTCTTCATATCAGATGCCAGTGAACCCAGAGAGGGCATGGGAATTTTAACACCCAGACCCAGATAGCTCAGATAGCTCTCTGTGAAAATTGCGTTGGGAATCTGAAGTGCTGTGGAAATAACAATAACGCTGATACAGTTGGGCAGAAGGTGCTTTCTGATAATTCTTGCGGGGGAAGCACCCAGAGCCTTCGCTGTAAGTACGAATTCCTGCTGTTTGATGGTAAGAATCTGGCCTCGGATGAGACGAGCCATACTTACCCAGTAGAGAAGTGCGAATACAATAAAGATACTGATCATACCGGTACCCAACTTCGACAGCACCGTTCCCTCGATAACCGGGGTCAGATACTCGTTTAGGAGTACCGAGAAAAGAATGATCATCAGCATATCCGGCAGTGAATAGATGATATCAACTATTCTCATCATAACAAGGTCAACCTTGCCGCCGAAATAACCGGAAATCGAACCATATAGAACACCGATAATCAGAACGATTATAGATGCAAAGAAACCAACGGAAAGAGATATTCTGGTACCGTATACCACACGGATAAAGTAATCATAACTGTCTTTGTCGGTACCGAGGATATGGGGAAATACAAATTCTCCCGCATCTATTCTTGCCTGTTCAGAGTCGCTGTACTCGAAAGGCTTGAGGAGAATCGCCGACTTGTCTCTTGCCTGACCGTTTCCTACATTGGAAAGCTGCTGCTCGTAGGAATAGGGATAAAACATAGGAACAAAGATAGCTGTTGAAACAATAATAAGAATCAGAACAGCTGAAACAAGAGCAACCTTGTTCTTCAGGAAACGGCGCATACCGTCCTTAAAGAAGGTAACGCTCTCGCGCTCCACTATCTGGAGTTCCTTTTCTTTAGCCGAAGCAGGCTCGAACTTGGAAAGATTGAGCTGAAAGCTCAGGGGATTCTTCTTGGGAAACTCCCCGTTTACATTTTTCTTTTTCATCTGGGGCGCCTCCTTTTAAGAAAGATCTACTCTGGGGTCAACAAACTTGTAGAGAACATCCGAAATAAGCATCATAATTACAATGATGGTTGCAAGGAAAATAGTTGTACCCATAATCATTGTATAGTCGCGGTTCTGGATGCTTGAGAAGAAGTGGTCACCAAGACCGGGAACTGTGAAAATTCTCTCAACAACAAGGGAACCTGTGAGAATGAAAGCTATCATAGGACCTGCATAGGTAATAACAGGAGTCACCGCGTTCTTGAGTGCGTGTTTGAAAAGCACCTTGGAGGGGTGAACGCCCTTTGCCTTAGCGGTACGGATGTAGTCCTGACCCAGAACATCAAGCATACTTGAACGTGTGAGACGGATGGTGTAAGCCATGGGATAAAGAGCAAGGGCAATAATGGGCAGGATAAGACCGCCGCTTTCCATTCCGTTTGCCGGCAGCCACTCAAGCTCCGCACAGAATATCCACAGCAGAAGCGTACCCACAATAAACGACGGCATAGCAACAAAGGCGGTAGACACCACCATTATCACTCGGTCGATAAACTTATTGTGATATAGCGCCGCAATAGCGCCGAATACCATACCCATAACAAGAGCGAGTGCTGCGGCAATAAAACCAATCTTTGCACTGGACGCAAAACCCTCAAATATAACATCGGTAACTTCTCGTCCGTCCATACGCATTGACATACCGAAGTCAAGAGTAACCGCATTGCCCAGATATGTGAGATACTGCTTCCAGAGAGGGTCGTTGAACCCATACTTCTCCATCAGAGCTTCTCTGACAGGCTCGGGAATTGCCTTTTCACTCTGGAAAGGGTCACCGGGGATAAGATGCATAAAGAAGAAAGTGATAGTAATTACCAGAAAAATGGTAACTATAGCCAGAAGCACTCTCTTGATTAGGTAATAGAGAAATTTCTTGTCCATATCAATCGTTCCTTGTTAAAAATTTGTCATAGTGCATTATAAGCGCATTATTATTCCCCTATTATACAAGACAAGCTCCCTCAAAAGGCTTTTTAACGAGATAATCGTTTTGGAAACTACATTTTTTCAAGCAATATTTCACAAAATTTCTTCAAAAACCCTGTACTTATGCAAACAACTTGCAACATAATTTACCAAAAATCAGCTATATTTAGTCCCTCTTCTCCTTTTTCACACGAGTTGTTGTGTTTTGAGCCGGTTTTTCGTATTTTGAACACGTTCAACTGTCTCAAATCTCTCTATACTATTTATATAGCAACTCTTCGCCCGCTTTCCCCGTCCACCAAGGTCTTATTCGGGGACAAAAAAACAGACACCCTGAAAACAGGATGTCTGCCAAAATCTTAAAGATTAAATTTTATCAGTTGCGTCTGGGGCGACGGTTGTCTCTGCCGCCTCTGCCGCCCTCTCTGCGGGGTCTGTCAGCAGCGGGGTCATTCTCGGGAGTGAGACCGTCAACCTCAATGAGAACATCGCGACGGCTGAGGTTGAGTCTGCCCTTGTCGTCGATTTCCATAACCTTTACGCGGATAACGTCGCCAACGTTTACTACGTCGGTAACCTTGTCTGTGCGCTTAACATCAAGCTGGCTGATGTGAACGAGACCTTCCTTGCCGGGAGCGATTTCAACGAATGCACCGAAATCCATAATGCGTGTTACCTTACCAAGGTACATTGCGCCGGGCTCGGGATCAATAGCAATAGTCTCAACAATAGCAAGTGCTCTCTTACAGTTCTCAAGGTCAACGCCGGATACAAATACCTGTCCGTTCTCGCCGTCCTCCTCAATGTCGATTTTAACCTCGCACTGAGCCTGGATTTCTTTGATAACCTTGCCGCCCTTACCGATAACCTCGGAGATCTTGTCAGCAGGGATAGTTGTTGTGAGCATCTTGGGAGCATACTTGGAAAGCTCTGCTCTGGGAGCCTCGATAGCCTTGAGCATAACCTCGTCGAGGATATAGATTCTTGCCTCGTGAGTCTTCTCAAGAGCTTCTTTAACCATCTCAGGTGTAAGACCTGAAATCTTGAGGTCCATCTGGATAGCTGT
Source organism: Ruminococcus sp. (assembly GCA_017395925.1). Taxonomy (GTDB): domain Bacteria; phylum Bacillota; class Clostridia; order Oscillospirales; family Acutalibacteraceae; genus Ruminococcoides. The sequence goes on from JAFQNJ010000023.1 coordinate 37,586, forward strand.
GATACCCTCGTGAGTACCTGCTACCTTGAAGTCCATATCGCCGAAGAAGTCCTCAACGCCCTGGATATCAACCATTGTCATCCAGCGGTCACCCTCGGTGATAAGACCGCAGGAGATACCAGCAACGGGAGCCTTGATGGGAACACCTGCATCCATAAGAGCAAGTGTGGAGCCGCATACGGAACCCTGTGATGTGGAACCGTTGGAAGAGAGAACCTCGGAAACGAGACGGATGGAGTAGGGGAAGTCCTCAACGGAGGGGATTACGGGAACGAGAGCTCTCTCTGCAAGAGCACCGTGACCGATTTCACGTCTTCCGGGGCCACGGCTGGGACGGGTCTCGCCTACAGAGTAGCTGGGGAAGTTGTAGTGATGCATATATCTCTTGAACTCTTCGTCGTCGATGCCGTCGAGAAGCTGACCCTCGGAAACGGGACCCAGAGTTGCAATGGTGAGAACCTGTGTCTGACCGCGGGTAAAGAGACCTGAACCGTGAACGCGGGGGAGGAGAGAAACTTCGGAAGCGAGAGGTCTGATATCGTTCATGCCTCTGCCGTCAACACGCTTCTGCTCGTCCAGGAGCCAACGACGAACAATGTACTTCTGAACCTTGTACATACACTCGTCGATTTTCTCTGCGCTGTCGGGATAAATCTCGTCGAACTTTGCGTGAACTGCCTCGTAGATGGGCAGGAGTCTTGCATCGCGGACTGTCTTGTCATCGGTGTCCATAGCAACCTTGACATCCTCTTCTGCGAATGCCTTGATAGCCTCGAACATCTCTGCATCGGGCTCGTTGGAAGGATAGGAGAACTTCTCCTTACCGATTTCAGCCTGAATGCCCTTAATGAACTCGATAATCTTCTGGTTAGCCTCGTGGCCTGCCATGATAGCGTTGTACATAACCTCGTCGCTTACGCAGTCAGCACCTGCTTCGATCATAGCAATTCTGCTGTCGGTGGAAGCAACTGTGGTTGCCATCTTGGAAACCTCACGCTCTGCGGCTGTGGGGTTGATAACAAACTCGCCGTCAACGTAACCTACGGAAACAGCGGAGATGGGACCGTTCCAGGGAATGTCGGAAATGGTAAGAGCAATAGAGGTACCTACCATAGCGGCAATCTCGGGCATACAGTCGGGGTCAACGGACATAACTGTACACACAACGGAAACGTCGTTTCTCATATCCTTGGGGAAGAGAGGACGGATGGGTCTGTCGATAACACGGCTTACGAGGATAGCCTTCTCGGAAGGTCTGCCCTCACGCTTTAAGAAGCTGCCGGGAATTTTACCGACGGAATAGAGCTTCTCCTCAAAGTCAACGGAAAGAGGGAAGAAGTCGATGCCCTCACGGGGCTTTGCTGCGCCTGTAACAGCTACGTGAACAACTGTCTCGCCGTAGCGGACAAGACAAGCGCCGTTTGCAAGCTGGGTTGTCTTACCTGTTTCGATAACAAGGGGTCTGCCTGCAAATTCGGTTTCAAAAGTTCTGAACTTATCAAAAGTCATAGTTCTGTTTGCCATAATTTTTTCCTCCTGTAAAATTTATATTTTCACAGGGTTTTTCGCTAATTTAGCAATAAAATCAACCGTCCCCGCCCGATATCTGTTTTTACTGTGAACGACTGATTTTACCGCTAAAAATAGCCTGAAAAAAACCCTGTAATAAACGGAATACAGGGCAAACGGCATAAGCCGTCTGCCCCACTGTTTGTAAAGATTATTTACGGATGCCGAGTCTTGCGATAATTGAACGGTATCTCTCGATGTCAATCTTTGTGAGATAGTTCAGAAGCGCACGTCTCTGACCAACCATCTTCAGAAGGCCGCGACGGCTGTGATGGTCTTTCTTGTGCTCCTTGAGGTGCTCGGTAAGGTCGTTGATTCTCTTTGTGAGAAGAGCGATCTGTACCTCGGGAGAACCTGTGTCGCCCTCGTGGAGTGCATACTCGTTAATAATTGCCTGCTTTTCGTCTTTAAGCATTTTGGTTACCACCTTTTTTTAATATTACCCTCAAACACAGACAAAGGACAGGTGAATCCGACTCTGCGGCATACTCCAAAGTCCGTGAAAGGGGCCTAAGCAAGAGACATTATAACACAATGTTTTCAAAAAGTAAAGTATTTTTTCTATAAAGAATTTTGATTTATCCCTTTTGTTTTTATTACATCTTTATAACCTTGTACGAGCAGGGAGGGAGCATCTCCTCAAAGTGTCTTCCTCTCCAGTCACAGAACATTCTCTGTTCGCTGTGGGCTATATTAATGAAAATAAGCACGGCTTCTTCGTTTGTGTATCTCGAGAATATCATCCACTCGTTCTGCACCATAACCCTCTCAAAAGCACCATACCTGAGTGCAGGATACTTTTCTCTGAGCATAGAGAGCTCGCCGATATGCTCCACAAGCTCGGGCATTACAACGTCAGGATTCTCCACATCCACCGCAGGGCGCAGAGGCAGGTCACTGCCGTTTGCCTTCTCACCCTCAATGCCCCACTCGCTTCCGTAGTAGATACTGGGCACTCCGGGCATGGTGAAAAGCACTGTGTAGGCATTCTTCAGGTTTTCCTTAAAATTCTTCAGAGTTGAGGCAATTCTGTTTACGTCGTGGTTATCAAGGAAGTTGTAGAGCACACCCTCCTTATATAATCCCCAAGGGCCGAACTGTCTATCCAGAGAACTCATAATTTCAAACATATTTTTCGAGGTAATGGAAGAATGTATGCCCTTGTAACACTCGTAGTTTGTAACGGAGTGGAGCATCTCCCCGTTCATCCACACACGGTAGTCACCGTGAATAATCTCGCCCATAAGCCAGAAATCGGGATTTTTCTCGGCGGTAACCCGACGAAGCTCTCTGAAAAAGTCGTGGTCGATGCAGTCAGCCGCATCAAGGCGGAGACCGTCAATCATAAATTCATCCATCCACATTTTTACCGAATCAAGAAGGTAACGCTTCACATCGGGATTGCGGAGATTAAGCTTGACAAGGCTCTCGTAACCTGCCCAGCTGTCATAGTGAAATCCATCGCCGTAGCTGTTGTTCCAGTCAAATCGCAGGGACGAAAACCAGTCGCGATAGGGGGAATTCTCGCGGTTTCTGAGCAAGTCCTCAAAGGCAAAGAAACCTCTGCCCACGTGGTTGAACACACCGTCGAGAATAATGCTGAAGCCGTTTTCCTTGAGATTTTTACATACCGCCTTGAAATCCTCATTGGTGCCAAGTCTGGTATCCACCAGACGATAGTCGTGGGTGTCGTAGCCGTGGGTGCCGGACTGGAAAAGGGGTCCGAAATAAACCGCATTGACTCCCAGCTTTTTCATGTGGGGAATCCAGTCGTTGATTTTAAGAATCCGACTTGTGACAGCCTCGCCTGTATTCTCAGGCGGCGCACCACAGAAACCAATGGGATAGATGTGATAAAAAACCGAATCTCTGATGTCAGAATTGCTCATATTTCCTCCTTGATATACCATGCGGTATAGTAACCTCATAAAAATAACCTACCGCAATATTACGAATAAATACCGTACAAAAACTGCTGACGAAGACGATAGACCGTCTCATCCGAAAGGAAGCTTTCATCTCCCGAATGAAGATAGGTCGCAATGTGGGCATTGATAATTCCCTCAAAGGACAAGGCACAGAGGGACTCTTTGCCCCTGAGGTTTCCGGCCTGCACCGCGGCGGCCTCGAAGAATCCCAGCAGAATCTCCCTCTCGGTGACTATGAACTCCTCGGCAGCAGTATACAAAGCATCCTCACCGCTCCTGTGCATAATTCCTGCACGAAGCCTGAAAAAATCAGGGGTTCGCACAGCACTGTCAAAGTACACCCGCATCAGTCGGAAACAAGAAAGGGGAATGTCCTCGCAAATGGACGAAGCAGCCCTGAGCTCACGGAGCAACTCCCGATAATGCACACCGAGAATCTCCCGAAGCAGACCCTCTTTTGAGGCAAAGTAGTGGTACATTGTGGGTTTGGTAACTCCCGCGGCGTCAACAATCTCCTGAGTCGAAGTGCCGTCAAAGCCTTTCTTTGCAAAAAGCTCAAGACCCACCTTCAGAAGCTCCTGTTTATTGTCCTTGTTTTCGTTCATAGTATCACCTCCGTCACAACCATTATACTAATCGGTATACTGTTTGTCAACTAAAAATTTGCAAAAGAATACACCGACGAAAAATCCGTCGGTGCCTTATGTCTTCAGTCAGGTATATACTCTGCGATATCCTCCAGCTTGCAGGAGAGCGCTGTGCAGAGCTTTGAAAGGGTCTTTGTCTCGATATTTTCGTTGGCTCTCAGGCGTCTCACGGTTTTGCTGTCGATTCCGCACTTTTCCCGAAGCTCATAGGTGCTGACACCTTTTTCTTTCATGGTTATCCACAGTCGGTCAAATCTGATGATAGCGCAGTCCTCCTATATCTTTATATTCTTGCAACCACCACAGGCTGATAGAATCCCGTCTGCGGAGGCATCTTCCACTCTACATCTCTGCATCCCTTAGCCTCAAGAAGTTTTGTGATTTCCTCTCGGGTCGTTACGCGGTATTCACAGGTGAACTTGCTTACCGCAACATCAGTTTCATCGTCAATTATGTATTGCGTCAACCTATATCTGTCGCCCTCCCAGTCCCATGTCTGGAAGGAAACTCTCTGTCCCTTCTGCGTTTTGTGGATATACGGAGGGGAATAGGGAGGCTTTGTTTTCAGTAATTCGTCGTAGTCCCTGATGCTTGCAACGAAAATTCCGCCACTGCGGACTCTGCCGAGAATGCTCTTTATCGCTTCCTCCAACTTTTGAGGGGAAAGCATGTGAGGCAGGGCATTATCCATTGCGATTACAATATCAAACTGCTCTTTGAAAACCTCCTTCAAAGCACAGAAATCTCCCTGCTCAAATCTTATCTTGACATTTCTGCTCTCTGCGCGGCGTTTTGCTTCCTCTATCTCGGCACGGCTTATATCGGAAGCTGTGACACTATATCCCAAAGAGGCAAGACCTATGCTCTGGGTGCCGATTCCACAAGCACAATCGAGAATCCTTGCGGTTTTGTCAAAGCCTTCTCCTTTGAAAAGTCTGTCAAGAATCACCGCCTGCTCCTCGGTTGCAGCCTGCCAGTCTGCAAAAAGTTTTTCGTACTGCGGCGCCATATTGTCGTAAAACTCCTGAACAATATCCATCATTATTTCTCCTTTTTTAGCAGAGTATTTATAGTCCGAAGTGAATCATCCACTTGTTATCTTTCTGCGCGGCTCTGATAAGCGTTTCAAGCTCTGCAAGCTCACTCTTTTCACCAACAGCATCCGCAAAAGCATCCAGCGACCCCGGCGGAATGAGCGTTACGCCGCACCAGGCAAGCCCTTTTGCTTTTATATCCGTGGTATGCATATAAAAATCTATTTTCTGAAGCTTGTGTGCCACCGAGTCCAGGGGCTCGTCCGATACGCTGATACAGCCATATTTGTGAGGTTCATATTCATCATAACGCACCCCTTTTTGGGGAGCAATCTCAAAAATTCCGAATTCATGTTTTGCCACAGCACTCCGCCTCCTTTATGCCATAAAAATTAATTAATCATTTATTGAAACACCCCTGCTTATCCTCGGACAAACAGGGGTGTTTCTGGAGCTGGTGACGTGACTTGAACACGCGACCTGCTGATTACGAATCAGCTGCTCTACCGACTGAGCTACACCAGCATAGTACACAGTGAGATAAAACTCGTGGATGTTCGCTTATAAACTAACTGCAGAATCAACGAATTAATTCCGCAAATCACGGAAATACTGCTTTTGAAGCCGAATTTTCCATTGCATCTTTGAAAGAAATTATCAAAGAAGCTACCAGTAATTATATATCAATCACCTGCCTTTTTCAAGTGGCGCGATGATTTTTTGCTATGAATGTGCAAAATTTGTCATTTTTTGTGAAACGTTTTCACAAAGTCAACATTATATCTCTTTTTGGATTAATAATATATATACTAAACATATATCGGGGTGAGAACATGTCAAAAGAATTGGGCAAGAAACTGTCAATGCTGAGAAACAACAGCGAGCTGACACAGAAAAATATTGCGGATGCCCTGCATCTGGACAGGTCAACCTACGCATATTACGAGCGCGGCACAACAGAGCCCGACCTGAAAGCATTAGTAAAAATCGCCCGTATTCTCAATGTCGACCCCGCAGAGCTTCTTCCCTCAAGGGATGCTGAAGAAGCCGACGTAGCTGATGTTACCGCTGATAAAAAGAGCAAAAACCGCAAGGGATCCAAGACAGACCCCCGTTCAAAAAATTCTAAAATCTACTCCCTCAGCCCTGAAGAAAAAAGACTTCTGGCTATGTATCGTACTCTTGATGAGGATGACAGACAAAAGGTCGTAGAGTTTACCGACACGCTCTCTGTTGAAGACAACAAATAAGACAATTATAAGATGATATACGAAGCACCCTGTCAGATAAGGCAGGGTGCTTCTTCTTTGGGAGAAAAAACGGTACTCCGCCGAATCGGGAGATACGGCACCACCGAGTAAACTTTGCCGACAGCAATGGCTTACGTCTAACCGCGGTGGCGGTTTGCCCGCAACAAACGGGCGACAACAAATGTCCGAATTACCGAATTTTCTACATTATATGCTATAAAAGGCAAAAGGTCAAGGGTGAATTTTAATCACAAGCAATACGGATGCTTTGTCAATTTTTTCTGATAAGACTATCTGCATCCACGAAAATCGGCACACCCGAAAATGGTGTGCCGTAAGGGTTTTTGAGTTTAAGGCTTTATATCCCGAAGAGTTTTTCGGCGTTTTTGTGCATAATCTTTTCGTAGGTTTCCTCCGTCACCATATTCCGAAATTCTCCGAAATATTCCTGATAAAGGCTTCTCTCGCCGTATCCGTTTTCCCTATAGGTATCCTTGCCGTCAATTGGATTATCCGAGCCGAAAAGCAGCCTGTCATCGCCGCATTTTTCGATAAATTCCAAAGCAGAGGCAGTACTGACCCAGGTTGTGTCGCCCCAGATATTTTTGCACTTGCTGCAAAGCTCTATTGCCTCTTTATTGTCTGTTCCAAGTCCCAGATGCACCATTACAAAGTTTACCTTTGGAAATTCCCTTGCCATCTCATAGACCCTGCGGGGAGAGTCATCCTCACAGTCTCCTGTGTGGGTAAGCACCACAAGGGAATATTTTTCTGCCAGACGGATATATTCCTGACATTCAGGGGAAGAAAAACTTATTCCCGAATGATAGGGGTGGAATTTTATGGCTTTAACTATGTCAAGGTTTTCGGCAATAAGCGTCTCAAGCTCCGCCGACACCTTCTCCACCGAGGGCTTTACCCAGGCGGCAACGTAGATTCTTTCGGGATTCTCTCTTGCGAAGCGTATGCATCTCTTAAGGCACTCCGCCGCACCCACCTGATATTCCTCGGGCAGAAGCGCCCTGTCGTGGTCGTGAGATGCCGCCTCGCTGTTGGAGATTATTACCTTGTCAATGTTATACTCTTTCATAGAATAGAGTACATCTGCCTCGGTCATATTAAAATTAAGGGATGTGCCGATGTGCACATGGGTGTCAATAATCATAACAAAGCCTCCCTGAAATCCAAAGTTTTCTGAAATCCTTCAATAAAAGTATAGCAAAACACCCGACCTGTGGCAACAGTTAGTTGCCGGGTCGGGTGCTTTATAATGATAAAACCGGTTAAATATCAACGATACTATTTGCGTATTTCTGAAGTTCCTCCTCGTTGTGAGTTACCAGAAGCACGGATTTATGGGAACTTTCTCTGAAAACATTTTCCGAGACATTCTGCAGAAGCTCCTTGTCAAGACCTGTGAAGGGTTCATCCAGAAACAGCGTTTCACCTTTTCCCGCAAGAGCCCTTGCAATGGCAAGTCGACGTTTCATACCCCCCGACAGCTCCGAAGGATATTTGTCCTCCTCACCCTGAAGGGATACAAGAGACAAAAGATAATCGGTATCTGCACTTCGATTTACATAGAGGATATTTTCTTTCGCTGTAAGCCAAGGGAGAAGTCGGTTTTCCTGATAAAGGTAGTTTATTCCTCCAGCACTCTCGACTGTGCCGCTGTCGGCTCTTGTAAGTCCCGAGAGTATACGAAGCAGGGTGGTTTTTCCGGCTCCCGATACACCCCGAAGACCTATGACATAGCCTTTTCTGAGGCTTAAGGAAACACCCTTCAGCACTTCCTTTTCTCCGAAAGTTTTGGAAACATCCTCTGCACGGAGAGTAACTTCATCTGTAACCTCTGTATTCACTGAGTCTTTCTGTGATTTTGCTTTCAAGCGGATACGCAGGGTGGATTTTTTCAGGAAATTCACCACAGCAAACTCCAGTATCATACTGAGAATAACCACCACAGCGGTCCATGCAAATTTACCCTCGCTATCCAGATAAACCTTGGCGTCATTGAGCTGTTGTCCCACAGAATTCTGGGTAGTGCCCAGAATTTCTGCGGCTATACCTGATTTCCATGCGAGACCCAGAGCAGAAGATACGCCTGTTATGAAATAGGGGTAGACCGATGGGATATACACATATAGAAGCCGTGAGAGTGTGCCAACCCTGAAGGTGCGGGACATCTCCAGAAGTTTCTTATCGGTTTCCTTGATACCCTCATAGGTGTTGCCCCAGATTATGGGAAATACCATTAGTCCCACTATAGCCAATGGTACTTGCCAGTTTGTCACCCACATAATAATAATCAAGGTAAGAGAGGCAACAGGAGTTGCTCTGGCAATGCTTATGGCAGGTTTAAAGATGGCATAGAGAAGTTTTGACATACTTGTTGCCACTGCAAGCACCACTCCCAGCACCACTCCGAGGGTATATCCCAGAAGAATTCGCACCACTGACGATGCAGTTATCTTCCAGAATTCGGGCGTTTTCAGCAATTCTCCCAGTCGAAGTACAGTGTTCAAGGGCGATGGAATGACGATATCCTTTGCCACCAACATATATACAAGTTGCCAAACACCTATCCAGAATGCTGTCACAAGCAAGGCAACAAGCACTTTTTTCAGGACTCTCTTTGCGTTCACGCGAAAAGTATTATTAAATTTTTTGTTATTTTTATCAGCCTGTGTAAGCATAGTAGAAATCATCAGCAGGCAGTTTTCCGCCTACAGATTTGGGATTTGCATCAAAGAGCACCTGAAGGTTATCTTTTGTAAGACCCTTCATATCATCTCCTGCGATAAAGGTGATGTAGCTCTGAGGAATGGCTTTCTTTGCAATGGGAGCCTTGGGGATGATGCCCGCGGCAACAATCATTTCGGCTGCCTCGTCTGTAGCAGTGTTGATAAACTCCACAGACTCGGAGTAATTTTTGAGGAAGTTATCAACCTCTGCAGGATAAGCTTCAACAAACTCTGTTCTGCCGATTACACAGCCCTGAACAAGCTGTTTACCATAGAGTGCCTGCCACTCTTTGGTAAGGTCCAGAGCCACCTTTACATCAGGATTCTGAATGGTTGTGGAGGTCACGTTGGGCTCGGGGAGGAGTCCAATCTGTGCCTGACCTGATGCAACCAGAGAAGCTACGTCTGCGTGTTCGGATTTGTACTCAACAAAAACATCCTTGCCGATTTCCATACCGCTATCGGTGAGGAGCTTTGTAATAATATACTCGGGAGTTGCACCCTGACCTGCAGAAACAATGGTCTTGCCGCGAAGGTCCTCAATGGAATTTACCTCAACACCGTTTGTAACGATATAGGTAACGCCCAGAGTGTTAAGAGCAAGAATCTTTACTCCGCCGGATGTTCTGTTATAAAGTACAGAGGCAAGATTTACGGGACAAGCCGCAATGTCTGCATCGCCGTTGATAATAGCGGCAGTAATTTCATCGGGAGCACCTGCAACTGTAAAGCTGAAGTCGCCCTTGTCCTTATCCTCGTCAATAAGCTGTGCCATACCCATACCTGTGGGACCCTTCAGAGTATAGACGCTGATACTCTCTCCCTCGGGAAGAGTTGCATCTACAGCCTCTGTGGTAGGCACTGTTCCCTCAGAGGGGGTGTTTTCGCCCTGACTGCTGCAAGCACCCAGAGAAAGTACAAGAAGAGAAGCCATAATAACGGCTAAAATTGCTTTGATTTTTTTCATTATAAAAACCTCCTATTGATTTTTCACCTATATTATAGTATATTTTTATCAGGCGTTTCGTTGCTATGGCAACGAAACTACTTTTGAAACAGCAGGGGATGTGATTATTTGAAGCAATACTACGGAATTTTAAAAAAATGCGTTGCCTTTAACGGCTTCACCGACGAAGAGCTCGACTCTGTACTTACATCCCTTGGTATTCGTCCCGTGGCATTTGCAAAAGGTGCAACTATTCTCAATCAAGGCGAAAAGGTCACCCACAGCGGTATCATTCTCAAGGGGAGCATCTCCGCCGAGAGTGTTTCATACGGAGGAAACCGCAGAATCATCTCCGTGCTTTGTGCATCAGAATTGTTCGGCGATATCCTTATGTCTGCTGAAAATCACCAAAGCCCTGTCAACGTAGTTGCAAGAGAAGACTCCGAAGTGCTTTTTCTGAGTGTACAGGAACTGTACAAAAACAGCACCAACCCCTTGTGTGTCCGTGTGTTGCTGAATCTTCTGGGAACGGTTTCGGAAAAATTCTGGAAACTTAACCGCAAAATTGCCTATCTTTCATCCAACTCCCTGCGCCAGAGGGTAGCAATGTTTCTGTTGGACACACACAAGCAAAAGGAAACCCTCACCTTTGATATTGATTATTCCAGAGAGGAAATGGCATCTCTGCTGTCTGTCAACCGAAGTGCTCTCTCCCGAGAGCTCTCCCGAATGGCAAAGGAGGGGCTTATAAGCTACTACCGAAGTTCTTTCAAAATACTCGACCCCGAGAGGCTTAAATCCAGTCTTCTTTAGGGACAATATATGGGAAGTTTTCCCACGTTCCCCGCATTTTGTCAAGGCTTGTTGCCTTTTTTCATAAATTTTCTATCCAATGTCTCTGCGGCATTTTGCTTTTCGGTGAAAATACCTGCCATAGCATTCCCTTCTATTGACATTTATTTATCAAACTAATATAATTAGTATTGTGCGTATTTATATACGCTTTTCTTATTATGCGTAATTTTTCTGGAGGTTTACCTATGTTTCCCCCTTTTGACTCCCGCAACAGCTTTTATCGTTCTCCCTTCGGCGCAGTTGAGGAAGGTACTCCCATCCACATGAGGGTTCTCTTGCCCCACGACTTGCGTTGCAGTAACGCTGAACTTGCTGTTAAATATGATTATGACTACGACTGGGTTTTCGTCAATATGTACTGGCGCGGACCCTTTGAAAACGGCACCGACATCTGGGAGTGTGAGTTCACACCTGACAGAATCGGTCTCTACTGGTACAGCTTCCGCATCCAGACTGCAGAGGGTCCCCGTTTCATCGTTCCCTCCGATGTGGACAGAAAGAGCTCCATTGAACGCTCTCCCGGCAGAAGCTGGCAGATTACTGCCTATAAAAAGGGCTTCAAAACTCCCGACTGGCCTGTGGGCGGTGTTATGTATCAGATTTTCCCCGACCGCTTCAACTTCAGCGGCAAGGAGAAAAACATCACCCGTACCGACCTTGAAATTCAGAATGACTGGTACGCAATGCCCCGTTGGCAGCCCAACCAGCACGGTGAGATTACCAACACCGACTTCTTCAAGGGAGACCTTAAAGGCATTCAGGAGAAACTCCCGTATCTTAAGGAGCTGGGTGTAAACTGTATCTATCTGAACCCCATTTTCGAGGCTTATTCCAACCACCGCTATGACACAGGCGACTACCTGAAGGTAGACCCCATGCTTGGTACCGATGATGACTTCCGCGAGCTCTGCGAAGAGGCAAAGAAACTTGATATCCACGTTATAAACGACGGCGTTTTTTCTCACACAGGTGCGGACAGCATCTACTTCAACCGCAGCGGTAAATACGGTGACGGCGGTGCATTCCGCGACCGGAATTCCCCCTATGCCAGCTGGTACTACTTCCATCAGTGGCCTCACAGCTACAACTCCTGGTGGGGATTCTATACTCTCCCCGAGGTTAACGAAACCGACGAAAACTACAACGAATTCATCAACGGCGAAGACGGTGTTGTCCGTCAGAGAATGCGTGACGGCAACAGCGGTTGGCGTCTTGATGTTGCCGACGAGTTACCCGATCTCTTCCTTGAGAGACTGAGAAAAGCCGTGAAATCAGAGGACGAAGACGGACTTATTATCGGTGAAGTCTGGGAGGATGCCTCCAACAAGGAGAGCTACGGTGCAAGACGTCGGTTCCTTCTTGGCGAACAGCTTGACTCCGTTATGAACTATGTTTTCCGCGGTGCTATCCTCGATTATGTGAGAGGTGCCGACAGTAAATATGTTATGGACTCCATTATGAGTGTCTGCGAGAACTACCCCAAGCCCGTTTTGAGAGTCCTGATGAATTCCCTCTCTACTCACGATACAGAGCGTGCTCTCACCGTTATGGCAGGCGAGCCTTTAAACGGCAGAGACCGTTCATGGCAGGCACACCAGAAGCTCACTCCCGAACAAAGAAACCGCGGTATCAAGCTGATGAAGCTTGCAAGCGGTATCCAGTTCACACTTCCCGGCTTCCCCTGTATCTACTATGGTGACGAGGCAGGAATGGAAGGCTATCGCGACCCCTTCAACCGCGCCTGCTACCCCTGGGGCAGAGAGAACAAGGAGCTCATAGAGTGGCACAAAGACCTTGCAGAGATGAGAAAGAGCATCAGTGCTCTCTGGGACGGCAACCTTATTAACGTTTACTCCCAGGGAAGACTGCTCTCCTATATGAGAACTACCAAGGATTCCTCTCTCTTCTGTGCATTCAACTCCGGATTCACGGATATGGTTATTGATATTCCCCCGGGATTCATTTACAAGGGCGAGCCTCTCATGGGCACCAAAGTTCAGGACGGACGAGTTGTAGTTCCTTCCCTTGGAACAGCTTTCATTGTAAAGAAAAGTGAAAATCCCGACAACTCAACCTATTAATGAGATAACTTAATAATAAATAAAGCCTTCTGCAAGTTAAACTTCGCAGAAGGCTTTTATATTTATTCAGTTTTATTCCTCTGTATCGTCTGCGGGAGTTTCCTCTTCTTCAACAATATCTTCGGCTAAATCTGCGGCTTCTTCCTCAGGGTTTATTGCTTCTGCTTCAAGTTTTTCTGCCTCTTCACTTTCGTCGTGAGGAACGCAGGCGGCGGCAACCAGCTTGTTGCCTTCCTTGATACGCATTACCGTAACACCCTTTGAAGGACGTGCACAGACACGGATAGTACTTGCCAGAATACGGATAATAATTCCGTCGGCAGATACCAGAATAACATCATCGGTTTCGGGATTTACAACCTTGATTGCAGCTACATCGCCGTATTTCTCGGTGTGGTAATTGATGATACCCTTACCGCCTCTTGACTGGAGTCTGTAATTATCAGCAAGCGAAAGTCTGCCGTATCCCTTTTCGGAAACGGTGAGAACGTGGCTGTTATCATCAACAATACACATTCCTACAACCTCGTCGCCTTCGCGGAGTCTGATAGCTCGTACACCTCTTGCCTGTCTGCCCATACATCTGACATCACGCTCGTCGAAACGGATAGCAAAACCCTTCTTGGTGGCGATGATAACTTTATCTTCGCCCGAAGTCATATGTACCCATGCAAGGCTGTCGCCCTCACCCAGTTCAAGAGCAATGAGTCCGCCCTTGCGATTTGTATTGTATGCAGATAATTCAATTCTCTTGATGATACCCTGTCGGGTTACCATAATTAAGTACTTGTCATCCTCCATAGAAGGCACGCGAATCATAGAGGTAATCTTCTCATCTGCATTTACCGGCAGTAAGTTTGCAATATTGATGCCCTTTGACTGACGGCTTCCCTCGGGAATCTCGTAGCACTTCATACGATATACTCTTCCCTTGTCAGAGAAGAAGAGGATATAGTCGTGGCTTCCTGACATAAAGAGTTCTGTAGCCACGTCTTCCTCACGTCTTGTCATACCGCTGACACCTCTGCCGCCACGATTCTGTAGCTTGTAAGTATCGGTGGTCTGACGCTTGATATATCCGAAGCGTGTGAAGGTCACCACACACTCCTCCTCGGGAATAAGATCTTCGATATCCACCTCACCGCTTATTGAACAGATTTCTGTTCTTCTCTCATCGGCATACTTATTGCGGATTTCAATTGCCTCATCCTTTATAATCTGCATTCTTCTCTCTTTACTTGCAAGGATAGCCTTGAAGTCTTCGATTTTGATTGCAAGCTCTTTGATTTCGTCTTCGATTTTTTCTCTTTCAAGACCTGTGAGCTGACGAAGTCTCATCTGCACAATAGCCTGAGCCTGAATTTCAGAGAGTGAGAACTTCTCCATCAAATTGCTGACAGCCTCAGCGGTATCTTTGCTGGCGCGAATTGTAGCAATAACCTCGTCGATATTATCAAGAGCTATCTTGAGACCTTCAAGAATGTGCATTCTCTCCTGAGCTTTGCCAAGGTCAAACGCAGTACGTCTGGTGATAACTTCCTCCTGGAAGTCTATGTAGTGAGTGAGCATCTCTTTAAGGTTGAGAATCTTGGGCTCACCATTTACAATAGCCAGCATAATTACGCCGAAGGTGGCCTGAAGCTGGGTATAAGTGAAGAGCTGATTCAGCACAACCTGAGGGGAAGCATCGCGTTTTACGTCAATTTCAACGTGCATACCGTTTCTGTCTGAGTGATCTTCAATATTAGAGATACCCTCCAGTTTCTTGTCATTGACAAGGTCTGCAATATGCTCGATAAGTCTTGCTTTGTTTACCTGATAGGGAAGCTCGGAAACGATAATCTTAAATCTTCCGTTATGCTCCTCCACAATCTCGGTCTTGGCACGGACGGTAATTTTACCTCTACCTGTCATATAAGCGGCACGGATACCGCTTCTGCCCATAATTGTGGCACCGGTGGGAAAGTCAGGACCAGGGAGACACTCCATAAGTTCAGAAATCTCCACGTCGGGATTGTCAATGACAAGGCACATTGCGTCAATAACCTCACCAAGGTTGTGAGGAGGAATATTGGTAGCCATACCAACTGCGATACCACCCGAACCGTTTACAAGAAGGTTGGGGAATCGTGAGGGCAGAACTGTAGGCTCTTCCAGACGATCGTCGAAGTTGGGCATAAAGTCAACTGTTTCTTTGTCGATGTCCCTGAGCATTTCCGTGGAAATCTTGCTCATCTTGGACTCGGTATATCGGTAAGCAGCAGGGGGGTCTCCGTCAACGGAACCGAAGTTACCGTGGCCGTCAACCAACATATATCTCATTGAAAAATCCTGTGCAAGCCTTACCATTGCATCGTAAACAGAGGCATCACCGTGGGGGTGGTATGAACCCAGCACCGCACCTACTGTATCAGCACACTTTCTGTATGCTTTGTCGGGGGTGAGACCCTTCTCGTGCATTGTGTAGAGAATTCTTCTGTGAACGGGCTTCAGGCCGTCGCGTACATCAGGGAGTGCTCGGGATACGATAACCGACATCGAATAGTCGAGGAAGGACTGACGCATCTCGCGATTTACGTCAACATCAATGATTTTCGTATTTTGAAATGCGCTTTCATCAACCATATAGGACTGGTCTTTCTTTATTGCCATAATTATATCTCCTTTCCCCGAAATTAAATATCAAGATTCTGAACATACTTTGCGTTCTGTTCAATAAATTCACGTCTGGGCTCAACATTGTCACCCATAAGAATAGAGAATGTCTCGTCTGCCTCAACCGCATCGTTGAGTTCAACTCTGAGCATTGTTCTGGTTTCAGGATTCATAGTAGTCTCCCAGAGCTGCTCTTTGTCCATTTCACCGAGACCTTTGTATCTCTGGATATCAGACTTACCCTCAATAGAAGCCAGAATCTGGTCACGCTCCAAGTCGGAGTAAGCATATTTGTGCTCTTTCTTGTGAGTAATTCTGTAGAGGGGGGGCTGAGCGATATAGATGTGGCCTTCTTCAATAAGGGGTCTCATATAACGGAAGAAGAATGTGAGCAGAAGAGTGCGGATGTGCTGGCCGTCAACGTCAGCATCCGCCATAATAATAACTTTGTTGTAACGGAGCTTTGTAATATCAAACTGGTCGCCGATACCGCAACCCAGAGCGGTAATAACGGGCATTAGCTTATCATTGCCGTAAACCTTGTCGGCTCTGGCTTTTTCAACGTTGAGCATCTTACCCCAGAGAGGAAGAATTGCCTGATAACGTCTGTCGCGTCCGCTCTTTGCAGAACCGCCCGCAGAGTCTCCCTCTACGATATATATTTCTGTAATGCTTGTGTCTTTTGATTGGCAGTCGGCAAGTTTGCCGGGAAGCTTTGCACTCTCAAGTGCAGACTTTCTCCGTACACTTTCTCTTGCTTTTCTTGCCGCCTCTCTGGCACGCTGTGATGCAAGGGCTTTCTCAAAAATAGTTTTTGCAACAGCAGGGTTTTCTTCAAGGAAGGTCATCAGTTTCTCGGAAACCAGCTTGTCCACCATACCTCTGACTTCGGTGTTACCAAGCTTTGTCTTGGTCTGGCCTTCAAACTCTGCCTCTTTCACCTTAACGGAAATAATTGCTGTGAGACCTTCTCTGATATCCTCACCGCTTAAATTTTCATCATTATCCTTAAACTTTGAGAACTTTCTTGCGTAGTCGTTCATTACTCTTGTCAGTGAACGCTTGAAACCTTCTACGTGAGTACCGCCGTCTACTGTGTTGATGTTATTTGCAAAGGAAAGCATCAGTTCTCGGTAACTGTCAGTATACTGAAGTGCAATTTCAACCGCCGCAGTATCTTCTTTGTTTGAAGCGGAAAGATAAATAATTTCAGGATGAATTGGGTTATTTCTCTTATTGAGATGTTCTACGTAGGAGCGGATACCGCCCTCATAGCAGTAGTTGTTTACGATGATATTATTCTCGTCTCGCTCATCACGGAGTTCAATATGTATACCTGCATTGAGGAAAGATTGCTCACGGAGACGGGTCTTCAGCACGTCAAACTCATAGACATCTGTCTCCTGAAATATTTCTTTATCCGCTTTGAAGAGTACAGTTGTGCCTCGCTCTGTGGTTTTATCACCCTTTTTGAGTTTAAAGCACTCCTTACCTCTCTCAAAACGCTGAGTATATTCATATTCACCGTCGCAAACCTTTACTTCAAGCCACTCGGAAAGAGCATTAACAACAGAAGCACCAACGCCGTGGAGACCGCCGGAAACCTTATAGCTTCCGCCGCCGAACTTACCGCCTGCATGGAGCACTGTAAATACAACGGTTACAGCAGGCAGACCTGTCTTCTGGTTGATACCAACAGGGATTCCTCGGCCGTTGTCCTGAACTCTTATGATATTTCCGGGCAGAATTGATACTGTAATTTTTGAGCAGTATCCTGCCAGAGCTTCGTCGATAGAGTTATCAACAATTTCATACACAAGATGGTGAAGACCTCTGGGACCTGTGGAACCGATATACATACCGGGTCTCTTTCTTACTGCTTCAAGTCCTTCGAGTACCTGAATTTCATCCGCATTATAATCTGTTTCTACTTTTGTATTGGTAGCTTCGCCGTAAACTAATTTTTCATTATCCAAAAAGATTACCCCCTGAAGGTTAATTAAACTTTACTATTCATTTAATTACTGAGATTTATTTGCTTTATATCAGAATTTTCTGTTTGCAGAGAAGTTTCCTCCTGTTTTAGCAGGCATTTTTTTCTCTTCTTTTTCTTCTCTTACATAGACCTTTGCATCCTCTTCTTCTATCTCTGCTCTCTGTGGCTCGTGATATATTCTCTTGAGAGGTGCATCGCTTTTGTATGAATTAGAAACCGATGTCGGTTGTGAGTTTATATTGATTTTTTCACTGGCAGCAGACTGATTTATATCGTTTACACTGAAAGCTCTTGTCTTATCCATTCCTGAGGATGAGGATATATCCTCATATTCACCGCTGAAAACAACTTCATCTGCTTTTGGAATTACTCTTGTATTGGTCTCAGGCTTCGGATTACCGATGCTTGCAGTATTATGAAGTTCGGTGGGAATTCCAAGGTCGATGCTTGTGGTAGTCTCAACAGTATATCTTTGCTGAGGTGTAAATGTCATAAATAAAGGAGAAAGAAAATAAAAAGCAACAAAGGGTAAAAGTTCCCAAATAAGCCACTTAATTTCTTTTATACCTCCGAAAAACAGGAACATTAAAATTTTAAACTTACCTTCCGCTTCATTTGCGGCTATAACACTATCGCTGCATGTAAAGTACATCATCATAATGATGAGCGCAAATACTGCAGTTAAAACCAGC
Organism: Ruminococcus sp.; assembly: GCA_017395925.1. Taxonomy (GTDB): domain Bacteria; phylum Bacillota; class Clostridia; order Oscillospirales; family Acutalibacteraceae; genus Ruminococcoides. The sequence goes on from JAFQNJ010000023.1 coordinate 55,983, forward strand.
AGAGCCCATATAGTTTTATCCTGTCTGATATTCGATTTTTTCTTGCAATGATTGCACTCATGTTCGCCCATATTGTGCTCAGTAAGTCTTGTGAAATACTTAATTTTTCTTCCGCAATACGGACACTGATATTTTCTGTTCATATTATCCTCCATAAACCTTAAGTGATAATATTTTTTTGATTTATTCTTCTTAAAAGTGTCTGACTGGAAAGAGGAGAAATAAAAACAGTCTCTTTCTCATCATTCTTTTCTTTATAAATAACAAAGGATTTCGGTAATTCGTATGAAACGGTCACAACCCTGCCTTCTTTTTCTGCAAGGTTTAAATACTGCCTTGTCCATTTAGATACAGTAGAAGTATCAAGGTCATATATTCCTACAATATTTTCAGTTTTAACCGTTGTTTCCTGTCCGAGATGCAGAAACATTTACCTGACCTCTCCATTTTCTATTAAAAATATCTTATTTTCATCGTTTTTAACTACAGGAGCATCACAACCTGTTATGAAGGTCTGTGAGTCTCTGGTATTTGAAAGCAAAAACTCTTGACGATTTCTGTCAATTTCCGACAATACGTCATCAAGAAGCACCACTGGAGGCTCTCCGAAATAATCTCTGAGGAGTTCACTCTCTGCAAGTTTAAGAGATAGAACTACACTTCTCTGCTGTCCCTGAGAGCCGTATGTTCTGGCTTTCAGACCGTTTATATAAAATTCAATATCATCGCGATGAGGACCCGCGGATGTACATCCTGTATAAATATCCTCTCTGCGGTTTTTTTCAAATTCTCTGTAAAGCTTATCTGTGATAACCGAAAGGTTATCATCAATGTTAATTCCACCGCTTCCCAGATATTCCATTGTAAGCTCTTCTTTTCCAGAAGATATACCCTGATGAAAAGTAAAAGCCGACTTTTGAAGTTTTCTGATATAATTTATTCTCTTTTCGGTTATTTTTGCGCCAGCAGCAATTATGGCATCATCCCAGACACAGAGAGTCTCTTTAAGTTCGGGATGACGGGAAATATCTTTGAGCAAAGTGTTTCTCTGAAAAACAGTTCTCTGATATTTTGAGAGAAGCACCGCATACTTTATATCCTGCTGACAAATAGCTCCGTCAATAAATTTTCTTCTGAGTGACGGTCCGCCTTTTACAAGAGAAAGATGCTCGGGAGAAAAAACAACAGCAGAAAAACATTGTGACAGATAGGCTGATGAAGGCTTTTTGACTCCGTTGAGTTCTACTTCCTTCTTGCTTTTCAGAAAACGGATGGAAGCCTCCTGCTCTCTCTTCTGACTAAAAAAATTCATCTTCAGAGAGGAGTTGTTTTCTCCTATTCTGATAAGCTCATTTTCCTTTGAACCTCTGAAGGAATGACCTCCCGAAAAAAGCCATACAGCCTCCAGAAGATTAGTCTTACCCTGAGCATTATCTCCCAAAATAATGTTAACTCCCTCAGAGGGAAATATTTTGTTGTCACAGAGATTCCGAAACTGAGAAAACTCCAGGGCGCTTACTATCAAACCTGAGACACCTCAACTGTAAAATCATTATATACGGCAACGTCGCCGTGTCGCATTTTCTTTCCTCTCATGGTGCATACCTCACCGTTGACAAGCACGTCACCCTGCTGGATAACAACTTTTGCTTCGCCGCCGGTAGCTACCATTCCCGAAAATTTCATCAGACTGTCAAGTCTTATAAATTCTTCTTTAATTTCAATTACTTCAGACTTCATCATTTAACCTCATAGGAACTACAAGGAAGATGAACTCGTCACCCTCCAAGGGTTTAATAATCATAGGAGCAAGGCTTCCATTGAGAATAATGGTAACCTCATCACATTCTGTATTCTTAAGAGCGTCAAGGAGATATTTGTTATTAAATCCGATTTTAACCTCGTCACCGATGGTAGAAACAGGGATATAATCACTTGCTCTTCCCATTGCAGTTTTACAGGAAAGTTTGATGCTGTCTTTCAAAACTTTTACTCTCACGGGACTCTGAACTCTTTCACTGGTAAGAAGTGACATTCTGTCAACAGCATTAATCATCTCTCTTGTATTTACCCTGAGTTTTGTAGTTTCTGTCTTGGGCACAGTTGTGCGGTAGTCAAGAAAACTACCCTCAATGAGTCTGGAATTCACGCAATAGTTTTCAACTTTAAAAATCACGTGTCTCTGACCAACAGAGATAAGAACTTCCTGTTCTTCATCGCCGATAAGTTTGAGAATTTCGCTCTGCATCTTACCGGGAACAATAAACTTTGTATTTGCCTCAGAGTTTATTTTTTCACTTCTGATTGCCATACGGTAGCCATCAACAGAGATAATCTTCATCTCACCTTCAGAAATATCAAAGAGAGAACCTGTATAGACAGGCTTGGCAAGATTATCGGAAACCGCATAGATGGTCTGCTTGATCATATTCTTGAGAACGCCTGCGTTGATTTTAATCTCGTCACTTGCTTCAAATGTAGGAATGTCGGGATATTCAACAGAAGAAATACCAACAATCTGGTAATCAACATTACCGCTTTTGATATAGATAATCATTCTTTCATCTGTCTCGAAGGAAACTATTTCCTCAGGAAGTTTTCTTACTATATCTGCAAAAAGTTTAGCTCCCACTACGATTTCGCCCGGAACTTCTACAGATGCTTCAACTGTAGTGGTAATACCCAGCTCCAGGTCGTAGCCTGAGAGAGTGAGTGTATTGTCGTATGCTTTTATAAGAATACCTTCAAGAGCAGGAAGTGTTGCCTTGGAAGAAACAGCTCTTGATACATTTTGAACAGCCTGAACAATGTCAGACTTCATAACATTAAATTTCATTTTTATGTATCCTTTCTTAAAATGAGTAAAAATATCAAATGACAATCAAATATTATAAATAATATAGTAGTACATAGTAGGGGGTGATAAATTGTTGAAAAGACAAAAATACCAAGAAAACAAGCGGAATTTTTTTCCTTGCGTGAATGAGGAAAAAATTAAGTTTTTCAACAAGCAATATTTTTAGTATTTTACAAAGTGAAAATTGTTTAAAATATGTTTATTAATGTTTATGAAAATGTTGAAAACTTTTCTTTTTATTTTTCAAATAAAGAAATATTTTTATCTGTCACGGATATTTTTGATAATATCCTCAACGGTTTCTTTTAGTTTTGTATTTGTCTGCATTTTCTTTTCCATCTGCTGGATTGTATAGACGATTGTGGAGTAGTGGCGGTTGCCGAATGCTTCACCGATAGCTACCATAGAGAGGTCTGTAAGTTCTCTGGAAATATAGATAGCAATATGTCTGGGGTGATTGATATTGGCACGTCTGCTCTTTTGTGAGCGGATGTCCTCAGGGTCAACACCAAAGGTACGGGCAACTTCTTCAATGATTTTCTCAACTGTATGCTCGGGAGGAGCCTCATTATTGAGAATATCGGAGATAACCTCGGCAATCACTATCTGATTGATTTTTTCATTATTAAGGAGATATCTTGCGTTGAGTTTTTTGACTACTCCTTCAAGCTGACGAACGTTTGATTTGATTTTATTTGCTATGTATTCTGCCTGCTCATTGGTAAGAGGAAGCTCCAGAATATTAGCTTTTTTCTTGATGATTGCAATTCTTGTTTCGATATCCGGAGGCTGAAGGTCAGCAAGAAGACCCCATTCGAATCTTGAACGCAGACGGTCATCAAGAATCTTGATTTCCTTGGGAGGACGGTCCGAGGTAAGGACAATCTGTTTTCTTGCTTCATAGAGAGTATTGAAGGTGTGGAAGAATTCTTCCTGAGTTCTGTCTCTGCCTGCAATGAACTGAACATCATCCACCAGAAGAACATCTGCCTGTCTGTATTTCTGACGGAATTCTGCAGTAGTATTATTACCGATAGACTCGATAAGCTCGTTCATAAAGTCGTCGCCCTTGACATACTGGATTTTTTTATCAGGGTCATTTTTCTTAATCTCATTGCCTATTGCATAGAGAAGATGAGTTTTACCCAGACCGGAGCTTCCGTACATCATCAGAGGGTTGTAAGCATTGGCAGGATTTGCGGCAACTGCCATAGCGGCTGCGTGTGCAAAGGTATTTGACGAACCAACAATAAAATTCTGGAAAGTGTATTCGTAAATTGATGTAGGAGTGTTATTATTTTTTTCCTCTTCTTTATCTTCATCCTCTTCGGGCAGAATCAGACAAATTTCAAAGGTTGTACCGAAAACTGTGGAGAAAGCTTCATTTAAAAGAGGCATATAACAGCGCTGAAGAGTTTCTCTGTGAAATTCACTGGGAACAAGAAGCCTGGTCTGACCTTTCTCAAAATCAAGAGATACAGGCTCAATGCGGCTTATCCAGGTATCAAAAGCAACGTCTGTAATTTTATCTTTCAGATAGTTGCATATAATATTCCATGCTTCACTAAAGGAATTCATTTTAATCCTCCTGTTAAGATTTTTTACTTACATGGTCTGTTCTTTACAAAATTCAGGATAATATCTTTCCTATGAACAGACAAAACTACTTACTGTAACATTTTATCAAAATTTTAATTAAAAATCAATGCTTTGACTATATTTTTTTTACATTATTAAAGTATATATAACATTTTAATAATACCCCCTGTGGGAAGAATTTGATGTTTCTGTAATTTGTGTGGGTTAAATGGCATAAATACAAGATATTGTGTATAAAATTTTAATTTTTTTTAATCATAATAATATTAAAAATTTTTGTTGACTACAGCGTAAATTTGAGTTATAATGCTAACTTGTAAGGTTATGTATCCGAAAGGAGGATTAATATGCTCAGAACATATCAACCCAAGAAGCTCCACAGAAAGAAGGAGCACGGCTTCAGAAAAAGAATGTCCGACAAAAACGGACGCAAGGTTCTTGCCCGCAGAAGAGCAAAAGGCAGAAAGAGACTCTCTTATTAAAAGTGAGGACCACTCTCAAAGGTGGTCTTTCTTTTTATGAGAAAAAATTTTGTCAGGCTGATAGATTCAGGTGGTTAGATGAGTGAATTTGTCACTTTGAAAGAGAATCGGGAATTCAGACGTGCCTACACACGAGGCAGGTCCTTTGTTTCATCCGACCTTGTTACATACGTTATCAAAAATAATACAAATAACCTTAGAATAGGCATAACTACCGGAAAAAAAATCGGCAAGGCATATGAGCGTAATCGCTCACGACGAATCATCCGAGCAGCTCTCAGGGAAGTTTATCCCAATATCCGCGGAGGTTTTGACCTTGTGTTTGTTGCAAGGGGAAAAACTCCTCACCGCAAGAGCAATGACATTCTCAAAAGTATGAGAAAGCATCTTAAAGAAGCAGGTCTTCTGGAGAAGTAAAATGAAAAAAATTCTGCTTTCTGTGATTCGTTTTTATCAGAAATTTATATCTCCGCTTTTTCCCCCTGCCTGTAAGTATCATCCCACTTGTTCTCAATACGGATACGAGGCAGTGGAGCGCTTTGGAATTTTCAAAGGTTCAGCGCTTGCATTGTGGAGATTTCTCAGGTGTAATCCTTTCTCAAAGGGTGGATACGACCCTGTGCCTGAGAAAAAAGAAAAGAAAAAGAAGAAAGGTTAAGCTTATGGAAATTATCGGCAGTCTGTTTGGTTATGTGCTGTGGTTTGCATACGAGTTGGTTCACAGCTATCCTTTTGCTATTATCATTTTCACAATTCTTGCGAAGCTGGTACTCTTTCCTCCTTCTGTTAAACAGCAGAAGTCGATGGCGGGTAACGCAAGACTTCAGAGAAAAATGACCGAACTGCGCGAAAAATACGCAAACAACAGAGAAAAGCTTAACGAAGAAACACAAAAACTCTACGAAAAAGAGGGCACAAGCCCCTATGGCGGCTGTCTTACTTCTATTATCCCCATGATTATCATGCTGGGTGTTTTCTATGCAGTTGCCTATCCTCTGACAAATACACTGCATATTGATAAGAATATGGTTGAAAGTGCCAAGGATGTACTTGTTTCCATTCCCGGCATCAACATCAGTGCTACTGCTATGTATGGCGGACAGATTGACATTCTCAGATACTTTGGTTCCTTTGAGTGTATCAGAGCATGTTTTGAAGGCAGCAGTCACAGCATTGCTGAAATCAGCGAATTCTGTAGTTCCTTTAACCTTACAGGATTCAACCTCCTTGAAATACCCAAGGAGCACGGTTTCTCCATCTATCTGCTTATTCCCGTACTCTGCTTTGCAACATCCGTAGGTTCACAGTACCTTATGACAAAGCTCAACGGTACCGCTGCAAATCAGCAGGGATGCATGAAGGTTATGCTCTTCGGTCTTCCCCTTATTTCCGCATACTTTGCTTTCACAGTTCCCTCTGCTGTTGGTTTCTACTGGATTTGTTCCACAGTACTGGGATTCGGCCAGTCACTTATTATGCACTACTTCTTCGGACCTGATATGATGGTGGCACGTTCAGAGGCAGCCCGAGTCGCAAGACTTGAGAGCGAAGAATCAAGAGTTGCACGTTTCAAGTAATAAAACAGAAAATAAACATTGACAGATTAGGTCTGTTAACTTGAATTAATAAAATTATCTTCAAGAAGGTGAATTGTTTGATTAGAGAAGCTATCGGTGTCGGTGATACCGAAGTAGAAGCTCAGGAAGATGCTTGCAGACAGCTTGGTGTTGAAACATACGAAGCAGAGTTTGAAATTATCCAGCGAGCAGAAAAGAAAATTCTCGGACTTTTCGGCGGCTGCCGTGCAAAGGTTCGTGCTTATATCAAGGCTACTCCTGCGGATGCTGCAGAGGATTTTGTAAGAAATGTTCTTACAGCTATGGGTCTTGAAAATATTAATCTTGACATTAAAGAATCCGAAGAAAGTGGAGTTGTAATCGACCTTTCAGGTGAAGATGTAGGATACGTTATCGGCAGACGCGGCGAAACTCTGGATGCTCTCCAGTATCTCACAGGTCTCGTTGCAAATCACGTAGACAATTCCTACTATAAAGTTACCATCAATACAGGTGACTTCAGAGAAAAGAGAGAAAAAACTCTTGAAATTCTCGGCAGAAAGCTTGCTTTCAAGGCAGTTAAGACAGGCTACAAGACAAGCCTTGAGCCTATGAATCCCTATGAGAGACGTATCATTCACACCGTTGTTCAGAAAGTAAACGGCGCTACCTCATGGAGCGAAGGTGAGAATCTTAACCGTCACGTTGTTATCGGTCCTGACCCCAAGGCACCCCGCGCACAGAGAGGTCGCGGCGGCAGAGGCAGAGGCGGCTATGACAGACGTCCCAAGAGAAACTTTGAAGGCAATGAAAACGTAGATAATACTCCAAAGCGTGCACCCATCAATGAGGGTGACGGCACAGGTCTCTACGGCAGAATTGATAAATAATTACGGCGGAATTTGCCCGTCGGTTTATAGGGCGGCGGTAAGCTGCCCTATATTTTTTATTAAACAAAAACGTTTTATCAACAATATGGTAAACGAATGTTGATAACTTAAACAAACTCTCATAAGGTGAAGGTGAAGAGATGACAGAGAGAACCATAGCCGCCATAAGTACTGCCCAGGGAGAGGGCGGTATCGGTATTATCAGAATATCGGGAAGCGATGCAATAGCTGTAGCTGACAGAGTTTTTGTTGCAGTTTCCGAGAAACCCCTCTCAACTCTCAAGGGTTACCGTGCTTCCTATGGAAAAATTGTATCCGATAATCAGGTTATTGATGAGGCTGTGGCGGTTTTGTACCGCGCACCTCACAGCTATACAGGTGAGGACGTTGTGGAACTTTGCTGTCACGGAGGTCTTTATGTTACACGTCAGGTTCTCAGAGCCGTTATTGATGAGGGTGCATCTCTGGCAGAGCCGGGTGAATTCACAAAGCGAGCTTTTATAAACGGAAAAATGGACCTTTGTGAAGCACAGTCTGTTATGGATATTATATCTGCACAGAGCCGTCAGGCGGCAAGAGCAGCAGTCAGTGTCCGTCAGGGCGCACTCTCTGCGAAAATCAATACAATGAAAGCAAAGCTTCTGACCCTTGCGGCACACCTTTCTGCCTGGGCGGACTTCCCCGAGGAAGATATTCCCGAGGTTGAAAATAGCGCGGTGCTTTCAGACCTTCAGTACTGTGAAAATACTCTTATTAAACTCCTTGAAGATTATGAAAAAGGAAAAGCTGTTACAAAAGGTGTGGATACTGTCATTGCGGGCAAACCCAATGTTGGCAAATCTACCCTGATGAATCTCCTTTCAGGCTTTGAAAAGAGTATAGTAACTGAAATTCCCGGTACAACCCGAGATGTGGTTGAAGAATCAGTTATTGTGGGAGACGTTACTCTCCGCCTTTCGGATACTGCAGGAATAAGAGAAACCGACAACGAAGTGGAGAAAATAGGAGTGCTTCGTGCAAAAGAGAAGCTCAATTCCTCTGCTCTCGTTCTGGCAGTATTTGACGGAAGTCGTGAGTTTGATGAAGAGGACAGACTTCTTGCAGACAGCCTTGATGGCGTTCCCACAGTTGCTATTGTCAATAAAACTGACCTTGAAATGAAGTTTGATACTTCATATCTTAACGGTAAAGCAGGAAAGATAGTATTTATCAGTGCTAAAGAGGGCGACGGCAAAGACGAACTTGAGAAAGCCGTTACCGAGCTGCTTGGTACTAAGGATTTTAATCCGTCAGAAGGAATTCTTTCTACCGAGCGTCAGCGAGAGGCAACCCAAAAGGCTCTCAACAGCGTCAGGGATGCTGTAAACACTCTGACCTTCGGCTTCTCTCTGGATGCGGTGACGGTGTGTGTTGAGGATGCAATCGAAAATCTCCTCTCACTTACCGGTGAAAATTTAAGCGAAACAGTAGTTAATGAGGTTTTCCACAACTTCTGTCTTGGAAAGTAACCTCTTCTATATATTATTACATTACCTAAAAAGGATAATTTAAATGATTACATATCAGGCAGGAAAATATGATGTAGCGGTAATAGGTGCAGGTCACGCAGGAATTGAGGCAGCACTTGCCTCCGCAAGACTTGGTGCCTTCACCGCAGTATTTACTATAAATATGGACGCCGTGGGTAATTGTCCCTGTAATCCCTCTATCGGCGGCACCGCAAAAGGACATCTTGTCCGTGAGATAGATGCTCTGGGCGGTGAAATGGGTAAAACAGCAGACAGTTGCTTTTTGCAGATGCGAATGCTTAACCGAGGCAAAGGTCCTGCAGTGCATTCTCTGCGTGCGCAGATAGACCGTATGCAGTATGCCGCCACTATGAAGCACAAGCTGGAACTTCAGGAGAATCTGGAGCTTCGTCAGGCGGAGATTATTGATATAAAAGCAACAGGTGACGAGGAATACCCTTGGGAGCTCTATACCCGAATGGGTGCTATATTTATGGCAAAAAAGGTAATTATTGCCACAGGCACCTATCTTGGCGGCAGAATTTACGTTGGCGAAGTATGCTTTGAAGGCGGTCCTGACGGCACCTTTGCCGCAACTGAACTGGGTAAGAGCCTCAGAAATATGGGTCTCTCCATTCGCCGATTCAAAACAGGCACTCCTGCACGAGTTCTCCGTTCAAGCATAGATTTCTCCGAACTTTCGGAGCAATGCGGCGATGAGCCTCCCGAGCCATTTTCTTTTGAAACTGAAAATATGGGAGAAAATAAAGTAAAGTGCCATATCAGTTGGACAAACGAGGAAACAAAGAAGATTATTCTTGATAACATACACCGCAGTCCCCTTTACGGCGGAGTTATTGAAGGAGTAGGACCCAGATATTGCCCAAGCCTTGAGGATAAGATTGTTCGCTTCTCCGAAAAAGAGAGACATCAGCTGTTTATCGAGCCCTGCGGAATCAATACCGAAGAAATGTATCTTCAGGGTATGTCTTCTTCCCTTCCTGAGGAAGTTCAGCTCAAGTTCTACCACACTATCAAAGGCTTGGAAAATGCAGTTATTATGCGTCCTGCCTACGCAATAGAATATGATTGCGTTGACCCTCTTTCTCTCAGTGCTACTCTGGAGTTTAAGGAGTTTAAGGGTCTCTATGGCGCAGGACAGTTCAACGGAAGCAGCGGATATGAAGAAGCCGCGGCCCAGGGACTTGTGGCTGGAATCAACGCCGCTTTGAGTGTAACGGGTAAAGAGCCATTTATTCTCGACAGAGGAAGTTCGTATATCGGCACACTTATTGATGACCTGATTACAAAGGGTGCAAACGAGCCCTATCGTATGATGACCTCAAGAAGCGAATATCGACTTTTGCTCCGTCAGGACAACGCAGATAAACGTCTGACGCCTATGGGCAGAGAAATAGGTCTTGTCACAGACGAGCGATGGGAGCATTACACAGAAAAACAGAAAAACATAGCGGAGGAGCTTTTGCGTGCGGAAAACACCGTGTTCTCCCCTACAGAAGAGCTGAATGCAATACTTGTTTCACGTGAAACATCTGCTGTCACTACAGGTGTTTCACTTGCTGACTTGCTCCGACGTCCGCAGATTTCCTATAAGGACCTTGTTCCCCTTGACAAATCAAGACCCGAATACCCTGCCGCGGTTTTCGAGCAGGTAGAAATCGAGATAAAATACGCAGGCTACATCAAGAAACAGCTTGATCGCGTTGAGCAGATGCACAGAATGAGCAATAGGGTACTGCCTCAGAATCTTGATTACCGCGAAATCAAGGGTCTCCGACTTGAAGCACAGGAGAAACTCAACAAAATCAGGCCTCTGGATATTTCGCAGGCAAGCAGAATTTCAGGTGTATCTCCTGCTGATATCAGCGTGCTGATAATCTGGCTGACAGCAAATAAGAACGGCGGTGAGATGGGATGAGCTTTGAAGAAAAACTGAAAAAGGAAGCATCAACTGTCGGAGTTCAGCTTGATGATACTGCGCTCGCACGTTTCAAAAAGTACTATGAGATGCTCATAGATTACAATACCCGAATGAACCTCACAGCAATTACCGAGGAAGATGAGGTTATAGTCAAGCATTTTTGTGACTGCCTCTGTTTAGTTTCCAAGGTGATCATTCCAGAAGGAGCAACTGTTATAGATGTAGGTACCGGCGCGGGTTTCCCCGGAATACCTCTGCTTATTGCCCGTCCCGATATCAAGCTCACACTTCTTGACGGACTCAATAAACGTCTTATTTTCCTTCAGGATGTTCTGGATGCACTTGAACTAACTGCAGAGATAGTCCACAGCCGCGCAGAAGAAGCCGCCAACAATCCTAAGTTCAGAGAAAAGTATTACCTTGCTACTTCCCGTGCAGTTGCCCGCCAGAGTGTGCTTTCTGAATATTGTCTGCCTTACACCGAAGTGGGTGGAATGTTTGTGGCAATGAAAGGACCGCAGGCAGGAGATGAAATGAAGGAGGCGGCAAATGCTATAAATCTTCTTGGCGGAAAAGTTGAGAATGTTTTGGAGTATACCCTTTCCGATGAAAGCTGCCGTAGTCTCATTATTACCAAAAAGGTCTCAAAAACTCCTGCAAAGTATCCAAGGCACAACTCAAAGATTAAATCAAAGCCTCTTTGATTTAATAATATTTAACTCGCACTCTTCTACATTATTCAAAGAGAGCATACAAAAAATTATGAGATGTTTCACGTGAAACATCTCTTTTTTTGTCGTGGCAGGGAAAAATCATAGATTATTCATAGGAATCCCCGATAAAACATCGCATTCAGAGAGATGAACTATCATTGTGACAAAGAGTTTCACTATTTCTTAAAAAGCGTTATAAAACTTTTTCAAACTCCGACAGTATTATCGTAGTCCGGATGATATTATATATGCGTAGGGTGACCCCGCCACAAAAAGACGGGACAAGCATTTATACCGGGAGGTGATGAGGTGTTCCTCTCGAAAGATGAGAACAGAGTGCTGGAAATACCCACAATTCAAATCAGACCCAACAAGACCCAACCCAGAAAAACCTTTGACGAGGATGAACTGAGGCTATTGGCACAGTCTATATCCACCAGCGGAATACTCCAGCCGTTAACTGTCAGACGTCTCAGCAACACAGAATATGAGCTCGTTGCAGGAGAGCGACGACTACGTGCCGCAGTAATGGCAGGTCTTACAAAGGTTCCCTGCGTGCTGATAAAATGCACTGACAAGGAGTCAGCCATATTTGCTTTGCTTGAAAACCTTCAGCGTGCAGACCTTAATATGTTTGAAGAAGCCAGAGGAATATCACGTCTGATCCGAAAATACGACATCACCCAAGAAGAGGCGGCGTTGCGACTTGGAAAAAAGCAGTCCACCGTTGCCAATAAGTTGAGGCTTCTGAAGCTTTCCTTTGAGGAACAGGACTGGATAATACAGGCGGGTCTCTCGGAGCGACACGCCAGAGCACTCCTCAGAATAGAGAATGAGGAAGTCAGACGAGAAGTTCTCAGCAGAATTATTGCCGAAAGCCTTTCTGCGAAGGATACAGAGGAAGAGGTCGTCAGGATTCTCTCCAAAGCAACCGTAACACAAACCCGTTCTCAGGAGAAGAAATACGTAATAAAAGATGTAAGAATTTTTATCAACACCATAACAAAAGCGATAGATACTATGAGGCTTTCGGGTATTCGTGCCGAAAGCAGTAAGCATGAAACGGAAAAGTATATTGAATACAGCGTAAGAATTCCAAAGGAAGAGGCGCTTGCAAAAAACAGCAAGTCTCCCAAGCGCACAGCCTGAAAGATATATACATAGCTTTCCCCTTAGGGTGTACAGGGGAGGTGGATTATCCGAATAAATGTATAGTCGGATATGATGCCCGCTTTGTTCACCCGTCCACTCATACCCATTTCCTTATCTGAACCCCTTGCCAAGAGGCGCACAGTTTTTCGCTGTGCGTCTTTCGGCATTTATGGGCAAAGTTATTCGGATTAACTATGGTTAATATCATATATGAGAAAAATCGGAATCTTTGATGTTTCACGTGAAACATTTATGTTTTTCTGTGTTTTTATAAAGAAAAGTCTTTTATTTTGCAGTGAAATGTGCTAGAATTTATATTAATTCATTCCGATTTCGAAAAGGTGATATATTTTGGCAAAGATTATTGCTGTATCCAACCAGAAGGGCGGCGTGGGAAAGACCACATCCGCCGTTAATCTGGCGGCGGCATTCGGTGCTATGGGCAAGAAGACCTTGCTGGTTGACGTTGACCCACAGGGAAACGCGACTTCCGGCGTAGGCGTTGACCGCAGAGCCGCCAAGAAAACAACATACGATATACTTGTAAACGATACGCCTGCCTCCGAGGCGGTGATACTTACCCGATTCAAGAATCTTTCGGTAATTCCCTCAAGCCTTGACTTGGCGGCGGCGGAGCTTGAAATCGTTGACAGAGACAAGCGAGAGGCACTTCTCAAAAATGCAATTCTCCCCATAAAGTCCGATTATGACTACATTTTCATAGACTGTCCGCCTTCGCTGGGACTTGTTACCACCAATGCACTCAACTGCTCCGATACGGTGATGATTCCAATTCAGTGTGAGTATTATGCTCTTGAGGGTCTCTCACAGCTTATGAATACTGTGAGACGTGTAAAGAGACTGTACAACCCCCATCTGGATATCGAGGGAGTTATTCTTACCATGTACGACGGACGACTGAACCTTACCCAGCAGGTTGTGGGTGAAGTCAAAAAATACTTCCCCAGACGCGTGTATTCCACACCCATTCCCAGAGGTGTCAGGATTTCCGAAGCACCCAGCTACGGAATGCCGGTTATCTACTACGATGCCACCTGTAAGGGTGCAAAGGCTTATACCGAGCTTGCAGAGGAAATTCTCAGGAAGGAGCGAGGATAATGGCAAAGAAAACAGGCGGTCTCGGCAAAGGATTGGATGCGATATTCCTTGAGAACGAAAGCGAAAGCCGAGAGAGTACGGTAACTCTCAAACTTGAGGAAATCGAACCGAACCGAGCACAGCCCCGAACAGAATTCGACCCCGAAGCGTTGGCAACACTTGCCGACAGTATCAGGGAAAACGGCGTTCTTCAGCCAATTCTGGTGCGTCCCATACTTGGCGGCGGATACCAGATAGTGGCAGGTGAGCGCAGATACAGAGCTTCCATGATGGCAGGTGTCACAGAGATTCCTGCAATAATTCGGGAACTTTCAGATGCAAAGACTATGGAGCTTGCTCTTATCGAGAATCTCCAGCGCGAAAATCTGAATCCCATTGAAGAAGCAAAAGGCTACTGCACTCTGGCAGAGACCTACTCAATGACACAGGAGCAGGTTTCGGCGGCGGTGGGTAAGTCCCGTCCCGCAGTGGCAAATGCCATGAGACTTCTTCGGCTTCCCGAGGAGGTTCAGCAGATGGTCTCCGACGGCAGACTCTCCGCAGGTCATGCCCGAGCACTTACATCTATTGAGGAGCCCGAATATATAATTAAACTTGCCTGCGAAATTGTGGACAAAGGGCTCTCCGTCAGAGAAACCGAGAAAGCTGCAAAGCCTTCGAAGCAGAGAAGCACATCGACCCGCAAAAATAGTGCAAAACCCACCCTCTATCAGGAGGTAGAGATGGCGCTGAGAGAGAATCTTGGCAGAAAAGTCACAGTCACAAAGACTTCAGGCACCACAGGCACCATAAGCATTGAGTTTTACAATGACGAGGAACTGATGGATTTTGCCAACAGATTAGGCGAGAAATAATACTTTTAGTATATAAATAAATAATTTCTACAAATAGTAATCAGAAAAGAGGACATACAAATGATAGATATTAAATTTTTGAGAGAAAACCCCGAGATAGTCAAGCAGAATATCAGAAACAAGTTTCAGGATGCAAAGCTTCCTCTGGTTGATGAGGTAATCGAGCTTGACAAAGAAAGCCGTGCCGCAAAGGCAGAGGCTGACGAGCTGAGAGCACAGAGAAATAAGAACTCCAAGCTCATCGGCGCACTCATGGCACAGGGCAAGCGCGAAGAGGCAGAGGCACAGAAGGCTCTCGTTACTTCTCAGGCAGAGAAACTTCAGGAGCTTGAGGCTAAAGAGGCAGAGCTTTCCGAGCGCGTCAAGACAATTATGATGACAATTCCCAACATCATCGACCCCTCCGTACCCATCGGCAAGGACGACTCCGAGAATGTTGAGGTTAAGCGCTATGGCGAGGCATACACTCCCGATTTTGAGGTTCCCTACCACACCGAGATTATGGAGAGATTCTGCGGAATCGACCTTGATAGTGCACGTAAGGTTGCAGGCAACGGCTTCTATTATCTTATGGGTGACATCGCAAGACTCCACTCCGCTGTTATTTCCTATGCACGCGACTTTATGATTGAGAGAGGCTTTACATACTGCATTCCTCCCTTTATGATTCGCTCCGAGGTTGTAACGGGTGTTATGAGCTTTGCCGAGATGGATGCAATGATGTACAAAATCGAGGGCGAAGACCTGTATCTTATCGGCACCAGTGAACACTCTATGATTGGTAAGTTCATTGATACAATGAACAAGGAAGAGGAGCTTCCCTACACTCTCACCAGCTATTCACCCTGCTTCAGAAAAGAGAAGGGCGCACACGGTATTGAGGAGAGAGGCGTTTACCGTATCCACCAGTTTGAGAAGCAGGAAATGATTGTTGTCTGCAAGCCCGAGGAGAGCCCCATGTGGTTCGATAAGCTTTGGCAGAACACAGTTGACCTCTTTGTCAGCATGGATATCCCCGTCAGAACTCTTGAGTGTTGCTCAGGTGACCTTGCCGACCTGAAGGTTAAGTCTGTTGACGTTGAGGCATGGTCTCCCAGACAGCAGAAGTATTTTGAGGTTGGCAGCTGTTCCAACCTTGGCGATGCACAGGCAAGAAGACTGAGAATCCGCGTAAACTCCAAGGAAAACGGCAAATATTTTGCCCACACCCTCAATAATACAGTAGTTGCTCCTCCCAGAATGCTCATCGCATTCCTGGAGAACAACCTGAACGCAGACGGTTCTGTGAATATTCCCGTAGCACTTCGTCCTTATATGGGCGGTGTTGAGAAAATCTTCCCCAAGAACTAAATAAATTTTAAAACGGCACAGAGTTCTGATAGTGAGCTCTGTGCCGTTTTTTCAGACAAAGTGTTTGACATAGAAAGGCATCCTCTATATAATGAAAACAGAGGTTATTTATGCGGTACTCTCATTCCCTTCACCGCGAATCTCTTCATAAAAAGGAGGAAATGTTATGAAAAAATTCAGGTCTTTTCTTGCAGTGATGCTGATAATGGTCATCTCTGTTTCGGGTGTATCTGTGCTTGGTGCGGTTGAGACCGCGGCAGCGACCTATGCGAAAATTCCCGCACTGCAGATTTCCAGAGTATATCAGCCTCCCGAGGATAACATACTCTGCTACTGGTCAAGTGTTGCCACAGTTCAGGGCTATTGCCTTGGTACATACACCTACGGAGGTATCACCACTAACTATCGCATCCCCGGCAAGGACTATAAATACACCGACCGCGCAGATGCCATTACAAAGTATTTTAAAGACAAAGCCAACGGCTACGCCAACAGTGAAAATAATATGAACGGATATCCCGTTCCGATGGTGGTGGACGACGGTAAGGACATTGGCAGAAATGCCGCAACTTATCAGAAAATCTACAATCAGCTGGCACAGGGCAAGCCCGTAATCGTCTATACAGGCGGCCACGCGTCGGTAGTTATCGGCTACAATGGCTCTACTACCAAACTGGAGCCCACAGGCTTTACCGTTCTTGAGGTAAAAAAGACTACCGCAAAGGTGGGTTACTGGTGGGTAAACAGTGCAGATTACTACAACAAATATGCAAATAATCCCCAGGAAGACTCTGCCAGCGGTTCATTTATGTCCTGCTATGTGGACCTTGACTCATGGATTACCTACTGCGGCGGCGGTCTGCAGGAAATCGCATACCCCAAAAAAGCAGTGAATACCGAATATACCTTTAAGTTTGCCACCGAAGGCGGCAGCGGCACAATGGCAGATATCAAGGCAAAGCTTGACGCTACAGTCACCTTCCCCGAGTGTACCTTCACTTACGATGGTTACACCTGTGACGGCTACTACGCACAGCGTAAATCCGACTCCAAATGGCACGTTGCAGGAGTGGGTTGGAAAACCCTGCAGGAAATCCGCGACGGAAACCTTCAGCGTTCTGTCTACGAAGAGGGGCTCACCTTCACAATGAACACCTCATGGAGCAAGGACGGCGGCTTTGTGGGTGATACCATTACTCTGGTGCCTGTGTGGAAACCCGTTGAGACAAATCTTGAGTTTTATCTCAATACATCGGGCACAAATTATATGCCTGCTATAAACAGCGAAACATTTGCAGACTTCTATCAGAGCAGAGACACATCCGTATATAACCTCTCCATAGAGGACGGCGCGCTGAAAATTGTCGGCAGTGCAGCAGGCGGCACAGGAAAAGATATGCTCTTCAAGTCCCAGACCAACAAGTCAATATGTGCAAACTATATGAATGGCGACAATCGTAAAATGTCCCTTACCTTCAAGGCAAAGTCCTCTGTGGACGGAGCAAAAATGTACTTCCGCTGGGGATATACCACAGACCTTCAGACAGTTACCCTCACCAAAGAGTGGAAGGAATATACCATTGATATGTCCAAACAGCCCAACGACGGTGCACATATGCACCCTTACCTTGACAAGGCGGGAACATTCTATATCAAGGATATGGTGCTTCTTGATGAGGGAGCATCTGCTCCCACAGGAGAAGAAACCTGGGAAGTTTTCCCCACAAGAGCCTACACCGTGGGAAAAACCTATGCGGACCTTCCCACACCTGTACGCACAGGCTATATCTTCAAGGGTTGGTATACCCAGAAATCAGGCGGCGAGAAGATTACCTCTGCCACACCTGTATTTGACTCACACACCGCAGTATATGCAAGATGGGAGCGGTCAGCAGGAATTCTCATGGGTGATGCCGACTCGAACGGCACTGTAAACATCAAGGATGCAACACAGATTCAGAAATCCATAGCAGGACTTGTTACACTTACAACCACACAGAATTTAGCGGCAAATGTATACACCGAGGATGCCCTTAACGTCAAGGACGCCACCGCCATTCAGAAATGGCTTACAGGTCTTGACTGTGGCAATGCGGTAATCAATGAGCTTTTGAACTGGGCATAAAATACAATCCGAAATAATCAGGGCAGATGCAAAAAATATTGCATCTGCCTCTTTATTTTGTCAAAATATTATGTTATATTAATATATATACGCAAATTGTTGCGAAAGGATGGGTATCATGGAGAAAAAGAGAAGAATTCTCATGGCTGTTGTCACATTGGTACTTACAGTTGTTATTTTGATTTCAAGCACAGTAGTTGTGCTTAATATATACGTCAAGACTGTGGGCGGTAAATATATTGTTACCGCAGAAGAAGCAAAGGACTATGCACCCACCGACTGTATACTGGTTCTGGGATGCGGAGTCAATGAGGACGGCACTCCCAGCGCAATGCTGAGAGACCGCCTTGAAAAGAGCGTTGAGCTTTACTTTACAGGTGTTTCCGACAGAATTATTATGAGCGGCGACCACGGAAAAACCGACTATGACGAAGTAAACGTTATGAAGCAGTACGCCATAGACAGAGGTGTCCCCTCGGAGAAAATCTTTATGGACCACGCAGGCTTCTCAACCTACGAGAGTATCTACCGTGCCAAGGAGATTTTTCAGGTGAGAAATATGGTGGTCATCACCCAGGAGTACCACATTTACAGAGCTCTCTTCCTCTGTGAGAAGCTGGGAGTCACCGCCTACGGTGTCACCGCGGACTACTACATTTATGCAGGACAGGGCGGTCGTGAAATTCGAGAGATGCTTGCAAGATGCAAGGACGTAGTTACAAGCATCACAAAGCCTGAACCCACATATCTGGGCGAGGCGATTCCTGTCAGCGGCAACGGCGACATCACCAACGATAAGTAAATATTAAAAATGAAAAGGAGCAGAGTAAAATCTGCTCCTTTTCATTTTGTCGATTATCTTTTGATATTACTCTGCAAGCACAGGAGTGTTGTTCTGATAGTAACCCTTTACAATCTGAGTACCGTCGGATTTTACAAAGAAAGTAGAGAGATATGTGGAGTTTGTCTCCATGCTCTTCATCAGGTCAACTGCGGAGTATGTTACACCGTCGATTTCCTCGGTGCCTCTCAGCATAAGGTAGCAACCATCCTCGAAATCGTATGCTGCCTCAACAGCTTTAACTGCATTTTCCTCGGTAATCTCAAGGGCAGTTTTCTCTGCAAATACAGGAGTGTTGTTCTGATAGTAGCCCTCTTTGATTTCAGAGCCGTCGGTCTTTACGAAATAGGTTGAAAGATATGTTGTGTGTGAATCAATGTACTTCATTAAGTCAACACCGTAATATTCAGCACCGTCAACCTCGGCGATACCTCTTACGTGCAAGTAGCAATTTGTATCGATGGTGTATTTTTCCTCTACCATCTTAACTGCATCTTCTTCGGTGAACTCAACGGTTCCTCTCTCATCTAAAACGGGTTCGCCGTTATAGTAGTAGCCGAGAACGATTTCGCTGCCGTCAGCCTTTACGAAGTAAGTTGAGAGATAAGTGGAGTTTGTCTCCATGCTCTTCATCAGGTCAACTGCGTAGTAAGTTACACCGTCAATTTCCTCGGTGCCTCTTGCGAGTAAGTAACAATTTTCTTCAAGAGTGTAGGTGGATTTAACCTTTTCAATAGCATCCTCTGCTGTGAACTCTGCAGTTTCTGTATCTGTGCCTGCAGGGGCGGTGGTTTCGTTACCGTCAAGGATGTCTTCTGTGGTAATGGGAGCAGTAGTGCCGTCGCCTGATGTGTCGTTGTTACAAGCGCAGAGAGCAAAAATCAGGCAGAAAGCCAGAACAATGGGAAGAATAGACTTGATTTTCATTTGAATACCTCCATTATTTGGAATGTTGTTGCAGTCAACACTATGACTGCGGTTGTATTCTATCACAGCCTTTTGCAAATTGCAATAAATTTTGCGTATTAGTTGTTATTTGGATAGTATATTGTCAGTTTATGTTGTCTGATGTTAGTAAACAGGAAGCTTTCGACTTCATCAGATGGCGGTCTGCCAAAAGAGAAATGTGTTTACAGACAGCCCAGCGGTTTTATATCACGCCTCGGAGTTGTCACCGCATCATAAAAATGTGCTGAATATTCTGCCTCATAAGTAAAACTCATTCTATATTTTCTTAATTCTCAAGGGTCGGTTATACTCGTTTGCGTAATCAATCATAGACTTTGTGCCCCGGCTTTTTCCATCCCAAAAACATATTACAAAGTCGCTCGCTTCTGCCATACTCTTATTCCTTTTTGGTCCTGCACTTCTTCCGTATTTATCCCACTCGGGCAAAAAACGCTCTATGGGAAAGGTGTTTTCCTCGGCATATCTTTCGCCAATCTTATCAGCACCACTACAACCACCTGACACAATAATAATTGTATTTTCTTTTCTTATGTTGGAAATACAGTTATCAATAAAAACTTTCGCTTCTTCATAATCGGTGTATGTTCTGCAACCGGCAATTACAACTCTTTTGACGGGGAGTTTTTTCATTCAACTACCTCAATAAAAAAAGCACACCCCGAAGGATGTGCCGAAAAAGTGTTTCCTCGGGTAAGTTACCACACCAACCCATACTCCCACGCGAGAATAGAGGAAAACACCTTTTACCTAGGTAGTTTTCCTCACGTGGGACAAAAATATTGAGTTGGTGTGGTACCCTAATCTTAACACATTTATTGAAAGTTTGCAACAACAGACGCAAAAAACCCCTGCTCAAACGAGCAGGGGTTTTCCTATTTACCAAAGGTAAAATTATTTCATTGCGTTGTAAACTGCAACTGCGCAAGCAACTGTTGCACCAACCATGGGGTTGTTACCCATACCGATAAGACCCATCATCTCAACGTGAGCAGGAAC
>JAFQNJ010000024.1 GCA_017395925.1 Ruminococcus sp.
GTCTCACATCTGGTACTTCAAGGGTATCCCCAGCAGAATGGGTCTGGTTCTGGATATTTCTCCGAGAAATCTGGAAAAAGTATTATACTTTGCAACTTATATCGTAACCGAGCCCGGAGATTCCGATTTGGGTTACAAGGAAATTCTGACCGAACAGCAGTACAGAGAAGCTAGAGAAAAGTTTGGGTCCAGCTTCAAGGCTGCCATGGGTGCAGAAGCGATCCGCGATCTGCTGGCTCAGATCGACCTGGAACAGCTGTCTGCTGACCTGCGTGCGAAGCTGAAGGATGCTTCCGGCCAGAAGAAAATCAGAATCGTAAGACGTTTGGAAGTCATCGAAGCGCTGAGAACCTCCGGAAACCGTCCTGAATGGATGGTTCTGGAAGTGATCCCCGTGATCCCGCCCGACCTGCGCCCCATGGTACAGCTGGACGGTGGTCGTTTCGCCACTTCCGACCTGAACGATCTGTATCGTCGTGTGATCAACAGAAACAACCGTCTGAAGAGACTGTTGGAACTGGGTGCACCCGACATCATCGTAAGAAATGAAAAGCGTATGCTGCAGGAAGCAGTGGACGCTCTGATCGACAACGGCAGACGTGGCCGTCCCGTAACCGGTCCCGGTTCCCGTCCGCTGAAGTCTCTGTCCGACATGCTGAAGGGTAAGCAGGGTCGTTTCCGTCAGAACCTGCTGGGTAAGCGTGTTGACTACTCCGGCCGTTCCGTAATCGTTGTTGGTCCGGAACTGAAGTTCTATCAGTGCGGTCTGCCCAAGAAGATGGCTCTGGAACTGTTCAAGCCCTTCATCATGAAGAAGCTGGTACAGGACAAGAAGGCTCACAACATCAAGCAGGCAAAGCGCAAGGTAGAAAAGGTGAGCCCGGAAGTTTGGGACGTACTGGATGAAGTAATCAAGGATCATCCCGTACTGCTGAACCGTGCTCCGACCCTGCATCGTCTGGGTATCCAGGCATTCGAACCGGTACTGGTAGAAGGTAAGGCAATCAAGCTGCACCCGCTGGTATGTACCGCTTACAACGCTGACTTCGACGGCGACCAGATGGCTGTTCACGTACCTCTGAGCGCAGAGGCACAGGCTGAGGCAAGATTCCTGATGCTTGCAGCAGGAAACCTCCTGAAGCCCTCCGACGGTCACCCCGTTGCAGTTCCTACTCAGGATATGATTCTGGGTTCCTACTACCTGACCCTTGACAAGGACGGCGAGCCCGGCGAGGGTAAGGTGTTCAGAGATACCGACGAAGCTATGATGGCTTACTCCACAGGTGTAATCAAGCTTCACTCCAAGATTAAAGTCCGCCGTACAGCTGTTGTTGACGGCGTTGAGAGATCTGCTCTTGTTGACACAACAATGGGTA
Organism: Ruminococcus sp.; assembly: GCA_017395925.1. Classification (GTDB taxonomy): domain Bacteria; phylum Bacillota; class Clostridia; order Oscillospirales; family Acutalibacteraceae; genus Ruminococcoides. The sequence goes on from JAFQNJ010000024.1 coordinate 1,377, forward strand.
AGATTATCTTCAACAATCCCATTCCTCAGGATCTGGGCTTTGTTGACAGAAGTGACCCCGACAACTACTTCAAATATGAGATCGACTTCCTTGTTGGCAAGAAGCAGCTTGGAAAAATCATCGATGCTTGTATCCGCATCCACGGCACAGAGATTACTTCCAGAGTTCTTGACGATATCAAGGCTCAGGGTTACAAGTACTCCACACGCGGCGCTATCACCGTAGCTGTATGCGACGCAATTATTCCTCAGGAGAAGAAGGAAATCCTTAAAAAGGCTGAGGAAGACGTTGATATCGTACGTGACGAGTTTATGATGGGTCTGCGCTCAGATGAGGACAGATACAACGAGGTTCTCAAAATCTGGGAGAAGGCTACAAACGACGTTACCAAGGCTCTGCAGAATGGTCTCGACCGCTACAACCCCATCTTTATGATGGCGGACTCCGGTGCTCGAGGAAGTATGAGCCAGATTCGTCAGCTGGCAGGTATGCGAGGACTTATCGCCAATACCTCCGGTAAGACAATCGAAATCCCCATCCGTGCTAACTACCGTGAAGGTCTTAATATTCTGGAATACTTTATTTCATCCCGTGGTGCTCGTAAGGGTCTTGCCGATACAGCGCTTCGTACCGCTGACTCCGGTTACCTTACCCGTCGTCTGGTTGACGTTTCTCAGGATGTTATCATCCGTGAGGACGACTGCCATACCACCGAAGGCCTCGAAGTATTCGACATTATGTCAGGCAAGCACGTTATCGAAGGTATGCACGAGCGTCTCCAGGGCAGATACCTTGTTGAGGACTTCAAGGATGCAGAGGGCAATGTTCTTGTTTCCAAGGATACCCTTATGGGCAAGGACGAGGCAGACATCATCTGCAACTCCGGTGTGAAGAGCATCACTATCCGTTCTATTCTCGGCTGTCACGCAAAGCACGGTGTATGCCGCAAGTGCTACGGTGCTAACCTTGCAAACGGTCAGCCCGTAACCGTTGGTGAAGCAGTTGGTATCATCGCTGCACAGTCCATCGGTGAACCCGGTACACAGCTCACAATGAGAACCTTCCATACCGGTGGTGTTGCTTCCGCAGAGGATATTACACAGGGTCTTCCCCGTGTTGAGGAACTGTTTGAGAGCAGAAAGCCCAAGAGCCTTGCTATCATCAGTGAAATCGACGGTGAGGTTCGCTTCGATACTATCAAGAACAACCGCCACGCAGTTGTATTCAATAAAGAGACAGGCGATGAGAAGCAGTATCTGATTCCCTTCGGCTTCAGAGTCAAGGTTCAGGAGGGTGACGTCATCAAAGCAGGTGACAAGATTACCGATGGTGCAGTCAACCCTCACGATATCCTTGCTATCCTTGGTGCACAGGCTGTTCAGGATTACCTCATCAGCGAGGTACAGAGCACCTACCGTCTCCAGGGTGTTGATATCAACGATAAGCACATTGAGGTTATCGTTCGCCAGATGATGAAGAAGGTTCGCGTTGACGAGCCCGGCTCCACAGAGTTCCTCGGCGGTCAGATGTATGACAAGAGCGAGGTTATCTACGCCAATAAGAAGATTCGCGACAGAATCGCACAGGGCGAAGAGGGTCTCAAGGAAGCAGAGTGGACTCAGCTTCTCCTTGGTATCACCAAGGCATCTCTTGCAACAGACAGCTTCCTGTCTGCAGCATCCTTCCAGGAGACTACAAGAGTTCTCACCGATGCCGCTATCAAGGGCAAGGTTGATCCTCTCCTTGGTCTCAAGGAAAACGTTATCATTGGTAAGCTGGTACCTGCTGGTACAGGTATGCGCCGCTATACTGATGTTGAGCTGGAGGAAAACTTCATTCCTCAGGCACCCCAGCCCTTTGACGAGCAGTAATTAATACAGCAAGTCCTAAGGCTGAAATCTTAATACAACTTATAAGGCCCCGAGAGTATGAAAACTTTCGGAGCCTTTTTGTTTATGGGGGGTATTGATAAAAGGTGTGAGTGAATATTTTGTTTGCAATGTTTGTGTAATGGGGTTATAATAAAATTAACTGTAAAATTATCAATGAATTCAGGTGATTAATAATGTGCGATATAGTGTTTTTGACACCCACGGCTAAAATAAATCTGAATGCCGAATGTACGGGAACACTTCTTCTTGCTACAATTCTGAAGCAAAAAGGAATAAATGTAGACATTTACCGCTTTTATGAATCTGATGAATCCAAGGGATTTGACTCTTTTGTGGAGGAAACTGCAAATAACATACTCGCAAAAGAGCCAAGGATTGTATCGTTTTACTGCAGATGCGACTGTTTCCTTGCAGATATCAGAATTGCCCAGAGAGTTAAGACTATTAATAAAGATATCACTGTTATATTCGGCGGCCCTCAGGCAGATGCTGTATCCGACCTTCTCCTCGACGAGATTCCTGAAGTTGACTATTGCTGCAGCGGTGAGGGCGAGGAAACCATATATCCCTTGGTAAGCGGAATCCTGAGCGGCGGAGATGTCACAGGTATCGACGGACTGACTTATCGGAACGATGAAGGGAAGTCGGTGACAAACCCCAGACCCGCTCTCAAGCAGAGCCTTGATGAATTGCCTTTTGTAGACTATTCTTTGGTTCCCGAGGAAACGATTCAGGATACTGTGAATAATAATAAATCCTTCCCTGTGGAGGTTGGCAGAGGTTGCCCTTTTAACTGTGCGTTTTGCTCAACCTGCCTTTTCTGGAAGAGAAAATTCAGAATCAAGACTTCCGGAAGAATTATAGAGGAAATTGAGGAAATTAAGGATTTGTATGGTGTCAGCAAGTTTAGCTTTCTTCACGACCTTTTCACTGCCAAAAAACAGAATGTTCTGGAGTTTTGCAAATATGTGAAGGAAAGCGGAAACAACATCAAATGGATGTGCTCCTCCAGAATCGATACGTTGGATGAGGAAACTATAGATGCAATGGCATCCTCGGGTCTCACAGGCGTGTACTTTGGCATAGAGACAGGTTCTCCCCGCATGCAAAAAATCACCCATAAGAATCTGAAAATTCCACAGGTCATCGATGTCTGCAAAATGCTCACAGACAGAGACGTGCGTATTACAGCATCCTTTATCTACGGATTCCCGGAGGAAACCGAGGAGGATCTGGAGCAGACATTGCAGTTGATGCGCAAACTTATGGAAATGGGAGTAACCTCCTTACAGTTGCATCTTTGCGCCATTTTTCCGGGCACCGAGTATTTTGAAAAATACAAGGAAGAACTGGTTTTTGCTGATAACTATTCTGATCAGGTATCCGATTTCGGTGTAAAGGAAAATTTTGAGTTTATTACGTCCCATAGCGATCTTTTCCCTTTCTATTACGAGTATCACAACGAACACAGAGAAAAATTTGCACTTCTCAGTGATTATGCACTCAAGTGCATAAATTTATATAACACTTTGCTCAGACTGGACAGTGCAAGATATGAAGAAAAAACGCTGGTACAGATTTACCTTGACTTAATGGAAGCTAACAAGGAATTGATAAGCGGTACGAATGAAGTAGAAGGTGAAGAAACAGAGACGTCCCTTCTTGTGGACAACTATCTTGCATCGGTGGGATACAGCGAAGAAGAACTCCGAAAACTCAGAGAAATATTTGCTTTTATCAACGATGAACGCAGAATATATGGGGGTAAAGAGGATGCAATGGAGGTCAAAAACTACGGCGCAGATATCAAGGCTTTTTATGAAAAGAAGGGTCTTGCTGAAATAAGCGCTACCCCCACAATGGTCGTTTTCAGAAAAATCGGCAAGGATCTTTCGCTTGTATTTCGACCGGGTATGTAACTCGTTTGAGCTGGTTTCAGCACAGTCAAAAAACTAATAGTATTATTAAGGGCTTTGAGAGTATGAAAACTTTCGGAGCCTTTTTATATTCGGCTTTTCAGTGTGATGTTGCGTTGATATATCAATAATTCGAAACACAAAATATTATTGACACAGACCTGTATGTGATGCTATACTGAAAATGAAGAGAAAGCTCGTAAGATTAATAATGAGGTGCGATGTATCAATAACTTGAGAGTAATGAATTAAGGTTTTCCCGCAGAGGGTGTAAGGCGGTTATTATCACGGATGTTGCTGCTTATCAGCAGACGGTAAGCAGATGATATATTTTAAAAATATGAGGTGATATTATGAAGAAAATATTGTGCTTTGCCATCATTATGATGATGCTTCTGGGAGTAGTGAGTGTTACAGTATCGGCACAGGAGAAGCCCTCCTTCACTCTGGACCAGAAGTACAGGGAAGAGGTCCTCTCTGCTTTAGGCTTTGATGCCACAGCTGATGAGAGCTGCAATTACTATACCTACTTCGGCTACAATGCAGACGGCACAATTTCCACGGGAGAGGCAACTCCCGATTACGTGGTTGTGGATGTTTCTTATGGCTTGAGCTCTCCCTCATCCCACTATCGCCAGATAGGCAACTATATGGTGAAATCAAACCGCATCAATGAGCCCTATGACCTGGGATATCATATCTACTCCACCGCCGATAGCAAGGTTTACAATCTTGACGAAGCCTATGAGGCGGACCTTGCGGGAATAGAGTACGTGCTTTCCGTATTCGGAAGTCCTGTGGATAATTCTGACACTGATTGGCACAAATCGAAGGTTTTGGATTTGCTCTCTCAGAAGTATATGACAAACTGGGATAAAGCCGAGTTTTACAGAGAGGTTTACAGCTGTTACAAAGAAACTTCATCTGATGAAGCTTCATTCGTTTATGTCCTTGTGAACACATATCTTGCAGCAGACCTGATGTATTCTGTCGAGCGCATCGGCGAGTATGCGGTTCTTAATAATTGTTGGGAGCAGACTTACAAAGCGGGATACTTTGTATATTTACCCGACGAGAACGAGGTGCTGACACTTTCGGAGGCTTATGATGCGGAAGTGGAATGCATTGAAAGAGTCTTTGAGGAAAGCGGTATCGAAGCGGGACTTTTAGGTGATGCGGACCAAAGCGGTAGACTTGATGTAAAGGATGCTACAGCTATTCAGAAGCAGATAGCGGGGATAGCCTCAGGCGAGCAGGAAAATACGGATGCCCTGCTGTACGAGACAATTTGTGACTTCAACCGCGACGGCGAGCGCAATGTAAAGGACGCCACCGCGATTCAGAAATATATCGCAGGACTGGAGTATTAATTTCAGATAAGTTTCATTATTAATTAAAAAGTAAACAGTGAAATAAAAAGCATAGGTGAAATAGGGTGTGTGCAGTTTTTTTGCACACACCTTGTTTTTTATTTAAAATTCTTGTTGACAAAATCCAGATTATTTGCTATATTTAGTAATTGTCGGATAATGCGCAAAAAGGGCTTTCCGCACTGGTAATTATAGTTACAAAATCCGCTTTTTTACTGCGTTTTTTGTGCCTTTTACCAATATATGCATATACCGTTGTTTCAGTGGCTATACTATCATAGCCCTTGAACATAAAAAAATTTGAGAAAGGAGAAATGTGAAAGATGCCTACCTTTAACCAGTTGGTACGTAAGGGAAGAGAAGTATCTGAGAAAAAGGCTAAAGCTCCTGCACTTCTGAAGGGTTGGAACTCCAAGAAGAACAGAGCTATCAACCAGAACTCCCCCCAGAAGCGCGGAGTTTGCACAGCAGTTAAGACTGCTACCCCCAAGAAGCCTAACTCAGCTCTGAGAAAAATCGCCAGAGTAAGACTTTCTAACGGAATTGAAGTCAGTTCCTACATCCCCGGTGTAGGCCACAACCTGCAGGAGCACTCTGTTGTTCTGATTCGCGGAGGTAGAGTTAAGGACCTCCCCGGTGTGCGTTACCACATCATCAGAGGAACACTGGATGCCCAGGGTGTTGCCAATCGTAATCAGGCACGTTCCAAGTACGGCGCAAAGCGTCCGAAGAAGGGTAAATAAGGAATTGACAAATTAAACGAAAGAATTTAGATTTTTCGTATCTGTATTTTCAATACAGGGCTTTATATATATGCAGCCTCTGTATTGGCGTACGGGAGTTTGTCGCTTTCGAGTACCTATGATATCTCAAATATTGTGAAGGAGGGAAGTAAAGTGCCAAGAAGAGGTTCAATCGCAAAACGTGATGTTTTGCCGGATCCTATTTACAGATCCAAGTTAGTTACACGTCTTATCAACAATATCATGCTCGACGGTAAGAAGGGTACTGCCCAGAAGATCGTTTACGGTGCATTCGATATTATTTCCGAGAAGACAGGTAATGATCCCCTCGAGACATTCGAGGCTGCCATGGAGAATATCATGCCTGTGCTTGAGGTAAAGGCTCGCCGTGTCGGCGGTTCTACCTACCAGGTTCCCATGGAGGTTAGACCTGAGAGAAGACAGACATTAGGTCTTCGTTGGTTAACCAACTATTCACGTCTTCGTAGTGAAAAGACTATGAAGGAAAGACTTGCAGCAGAGATCCTTGATGCTACTAACGGTGCCGGCGGCGCTGCTAAGAAGCGTGAAGACACACACAAGATGGCAGAAGCAAACAAGGCTTTCGCACATTACAGATGGTAATAAGTATCTACGTGGAATATATAGGAGGATTTTATGCCTAGGCAAGTATCTCTTGAAATGACAAGAAACATCGGTATCATGGCTCACATCGATGCCGGTAAAACTACTACTACAGAGCGTATTCTGTACTACACCGGTGTTAGCCACAAACTTGGCGAAACACACGACGGTGCTGCTACCATGGACTGGATGGCTCA
>JAFQNJ010000025.1 GCA_017395925.1 Ruminococcus sp.
AAGAGCTTGCTCACAGAATTGACAGCGGCGACGGCGATATTGACGAGCTTGTGGCGCACCAGACTTTACTTATAGATGAATTCAACCGCGACGGCGGACTGACTTATAAAAGCCGCACACGGTCGGCACTTACGGGACTGGGATTCACCGAGGAGGATTTTTCGAGAGAAGTAGGAACTTTAAGCGGCGGTCAGGCATCGAAGTTGTCGTTGGCAAAGCTTTTGCTTTCAGGTGCGGATTTCCTTCTGCTTGACGAGCCCACCAACCACCTTGACATCAATGCGGTGAGATGGCTTGAGGGCTTTCTCAAGGATTTTCGCGGTGCGGCTCTCATAATCAGCCACGACCGATATTTTCTGGATGCTGTTACCAACAAGACCATAGAGCTTGAACACAAGAAGATTACCTCTTATGAGGGCAACTACACTGTGTTTATGGAGAAAAAGGCGCGGGAGCTTGAGGCACAGAGACGTCTCTATGAAAAAGAAACAAGAGAGATTAAGCGCATAGAGGGTATTGTTGAGCAACAGAAAAGATGGGGCAGAGAGCATAACTTCATTACTGCCGCAAGCAAACAGAAGGAAGCGGACCGAATCAAGGAGAGACTCGTAAAGCCTGAAAGCGAAGAGAGCTCCATACATTTTTCTTTTGAAACAAAAAGGGATAGCGGCAACGATGTGCTTATCTGCCGTAATCTGAGCAAATCCTTTGATGGTGCAAAGATTTTTTCAAATGTTGATATGCACATCCGAAAGGGAGAGAGAGTTTTTGTGCTGGGCTCAAACGGCTCGGGAAAAACCACACTTTTCAGAGTGTTGTGCGGAAAGTGCGATGCGGATTATGACGAGATAACCTTCGGTGCCAGAGTGGATATGGGATATTTTGACCAGATGCAGTCCGACCTTGACGGTGAAGCCGATGCAATAACTGAAATCAGCAATGCCTTTCCTTATATGAATAACACGGAGATAAGAACTGCACTGGGTTCTTTCCTTATTAAAGGCGACGATGTCTTTAAACCTATAAAGACCTTAAGCGGCGGAGAGCGAGCCAGAATATCTTTGCTGAAGCTTATGCTTTCGGGAGCAAATTTCTTTCTGCTTGACGAGCCTACAAACCATCTGGATGCTCCTTCCAGAGAGGCACTTGAGGAAACTCTCCTTAAATATGAAGGAACGATGCTCATAATAAGCCACGACAGATATTTCATCAATAAGCTTGCCACAAGAGTTCTTGAGCTTGCTCCCTCCGGCGTCAGAGAATATCTGGGCAACTATGACTATTATCTGGAGAAATCCTCGGAAGACAGCAGAACCCAGGGCCTCGAGATATATGCTCAAATCAAAAAAGAGGAGCAGAAACCCAAGGTTAATGAGTACAAGCTCAGAAAAGAAGAGCAGGCAAGAGAGCGAAAGCGTCAGAACGACCTGAAAAAAGCGGAGGCGAGAATCGAGGAGCTTGATGCCGAGATAAGCCGCGTGGAGGAGATGCTTTCCACCGACGAGGTGTCGGGAGATTACGAAAAGCTTCTGGAACTTACGTCAGAGCTTGAAAAACTCCAGAATGAACAGAGCAAGGCTTACTCTGTCTGGGAAGAACTTATGGAAGGATAAGCATCCCTTCAGGTTGACATATATCCTGCTTTGGAGTATCATAAAGAACAGAAAATTATCAGATACTATAAATAGTGCAAACAGGAGGATACGTATTATGAAGAAGAGAGTTTTGTCTGTAATTGCGGCGGTTTTGTTGCTGACAGTTGTGCTTGCAGGCTGCAATAACGCAGGAACAAAATATCTTGGCGTTATAAGCGATAATTCAAAGCAGTGGCTGCTTTCATCAACAGAGGATATTTCTACCTTTGCCTATGCGGTCACCGACCTTGACCAGAACGGCAGACCCGAGATTATCGCAAGCCGGAACAGCGGTTTTAATGATACAACCGTTACCGATTATTACGAGGTTTCCGAGGATGGCAAGAGCCTTCTCAAGTGTGAGCATATTGTCGAGGGTGACTCCGAGGCAGATATTGCTTTCGAGACTGACTACTGCTATTTTGATAAGAATACAGACCGCTACTATTATGTTTTCACAAATCACGAGGTAATCAGCATCAGAGAGACCTACAACCACAAGGTCGCAGTATCCCTCTATGGCGGCAAGGTCTACGAAACCGTAATCGCTACAGAGTCCACTATATATGAGGGTGAGAGCGAAGTTCCCACCATCACATATACTGATGCAAACGGCAATACTATCACCGAGCAGGAGTTCAAAAAAATCGGTGACACACATTTCGCCGATTGCAAGAAAAAGTCAGTAACCTTTGGTTTTAAGGGCTACGGCGACAGCAAAAACGAAGAGCTTCATTCAAAGAGCAGTGAAAGTATTTACACCATTCTCATTGACTCCTTCAAGAAGTTTTCCATTGAAAATTACAAAGGCTGATTAAATATTTCATACAGATGACAGGGCGTTTCTGCTTAAGCGGAGACGCTCTTTTTGTTGAAATAATGCCCAACATTTGAAGAAAGCAGAAGGCTTTTTTGTGTGATGCGGAAATTATTAATGAGTTGCGGGCAAATTGTGTTGACAAAGGTAAATTAAGGGTTTATTATTTAGTCGCACTTAATAGAGTTTAAGTGCAATTTTTTTGGAAATCAGGTAAATGATTATGGAAAACATTACTGCAATTCTGTTCCCCTTGGCGATTGCTTTGTTTGCGGGACTTCTGATGACCCGACTCTGTAAGCCTCTGGGACTTCCTGCTGTTACGGGATATCTCGTTGCCGGTATTCTCATCGGACCCTTCTGTCTTGGAAGATTTGGTGTTACCGGTCTGGGATTCACAAGCATTGAGAATGTAGAGCATTTCTCAATAGTTTCCGAGGTGGCACTTGGCTTTATTGCTTTCACCATCGGTAATGAATTCAGGCTCAACAGCCTTAAGAAAATCGGTAAACAGGCTTTTGCCATTGCGATTTTTGGTGCCCTTGTGGCAACACTCTTTGTTGATGGTGCGCTTATAGTTCTGTCATTTATAATGCCCGGATCCGTTGATTTGCCCATAGCCCTGACTCTGGGTGCTATTGCGGCTGCTACTGCTCCTGCGGCAACTCTGATGGTTATCCGTCAGTACAAGGCAAAGGGACCTGTGACAGAGATGCTTCTGCCCGTTGTTGCTATTGACGATGCCGTAGGACTGATAATCTTTGCAGTATCTATCGGAGTTGCAAAGGCTATCAATACAAATCATCTCGACGTGCTCTCCATTGCTGTCGGACCTCTTCTTGAAATTGTGCTGTCGCTGATTATCGGCGGCATTATGGGTGCTCTTCTTTCTTACACCGAGCGTCTCTTCCACTCACGAAGCAAGAGACTTTCCATTACCGTTGCCTTCGTGCTTCTTGCTGTGGCAATTTCTCAGATGGAGTTCGGTATCGTCGAATTCTCACCCTTGCTTCTCCTTATGATGATGGGAACTGTTTTCTGCAATATGTGTGACTTTTCCGAGGAACTTATGGACAGACTTGACCGCTGGACTGCCCCCCTCTTTGCTCTGTTCTTTGTAATCAGCGGTGCAGAGCTTCAGCTTGAGGTTTTTGCCGATATAACAATGGTAATAATCGGTATTGTTTATATTGTGTTCAGATGCCTCGGAAAATATGTGGGTGCAGGTGCAAGTGCAAAGATTACCCACTGCGACAAGAATGTTGTGAAGTATCTGGGAATTACCCTCTTCCCCCAGGCAGGTGTGGCATTGGGAATGACCTTGGTTGCCATGAACGAAATCGGCGGAACACAGGCTGCTACTATAAGAAATATCACACTTTTCTCCGTAATGATATATGAGCTGGTAGGACCTCTTCTCACAAAGATTGCTCTTACCAAGGCGGGCGAGATTATCCCCGAACACCGCAAGTCAAACAGAGGAATAATCAACTGAATGTTCGCATATCAGTAATATCAGGGCGAAGCCGCAAGGATTTGCGGTTTCGCCTTTTACTTATATATGGAAAGAAATATTATCATCTTCACCAAGCCGAGGGGAATTTTGGGGGCTTTAATAGGGCAATTTGGAGATTATGCAAAAAAGCCTCAAAAACAAATGCAAAAAACTTGACAAAAGGACTGTTTTCGTCGTATTATATGAACTAATCTTTATATTTTTAGTAAATGCGTTGAAGGAAAGCGCAAAACCCTCTGGCACTTACAGAGAGTCGGCGGTTGCTGAAAGCCGATGTGCAGTAGTTTTGTTTCTCGTTCCCGAGCAGGATCCCCTAAAGCAGAGAGCTTTCTGCCGTTAAGGTTTCTCGGATAAGTTCCGTTAAAGACTTCAGAGTGGTTGCCTTCGGGCAGCAAACTGGGTGGTACCGCGGTTTATAATCGTCCCTGAAGCAGATTCGCTTCGGGGCTTTTTGTTTTTTTATTTATTTCGTTTTTTTGGAGGTGCTGTTATGAAAACAGTAAGAATTGCAGACGTGACACTTAAAGAGGGCACGATAGCACAGGGCGCAACCTTGAGCTTCAAAGAGAAGATTGAGATTGCAAAGCTCCTTGACAGAATCAATGTTGATGTTATCGAAATGCCCGCTATCCAGAACGAGGCAGCAGATTCCCTGCTTCTTAAGTCCGTTGCATCACTACTGCTAAACAGCACCCTTAGCGTAGATGCAGGTATGACTGAGGAGTCTGTGAAACTTTCTGCAGCATGTGTGGCACAGGCAAAGAACAAGAGATTGCGTGTGGAACTTCCTACATCCACCGTACAGATGGAGTATCTCTGTAAATGCAAGCCCAATAAGATGCTGGAACTTATAGATACACTCGTGACTTCGGCAAAATCCTATGTGGATGACGTTGAGTTCGTAGCTCAGGATGCCACCAGAAGTGAGATGGATTTCCTCGCATCTGCAGTGAAGACTGCTATCAAGGCAGGCGCTACAACCATTACTCTCTGCGACACTGCAGGTCAGATGCTCCCTGATGAGTATGAGACACTTATAGAGTCTGTTTACGAAAAGGCTCCCGAACTTAAAGAGGTGTCTCTTGCCATCAGCACCCAGAGTGAGCTTTATCTGGCACCTGCCTGTGCACTTCAGGCAGTAAAGTGCGGGGCAGAGGAGATTAAGGTTTCCGTTGACAAAACTCTCCTTCCCAAACTTGAGGCTTTTGCTCATCTTCTCCGTACCCGCGGTGAGAGTATCGGTGTAGAGAGCCGAGTTAATGTTACTGAGCTCAATCGTACAGTAAGCCAGATTAAGACTATTTCCAAGACAAAACGTACAGACAATCCCTTCACAGTAAGTCAGACTTCCACTGAGGAGAAGTCCTTGAGACTGGATGTTAATTCCGATATATCCGATGTAAGCAAGGCTCTCAGAGAACTGGGATATTCTCTTTCCGATGACGACATTGCCAAGGTTTACGAGGCTTTTCTCTCAACTGCACAGAGAAAGCAGATAGGTGCCAAGGAGCTGGATGCTATTGTTGCCACAGAGGCTCTGCAGGTTCCCCCTACATACAGACTGGTGAGCTTCGTTGTAAACAGCGGTAATATCATCAACCCTACCGCCCATATTGTTCTGGAGAAACAGGGCAAGAACTACACAGGTCTCAGCTCCGGCGACGGACCTATTGACGCAGCTCTCAGAGCACTTGAACAGATTGTGGGTCACCACTATGAGCTCGATGATTTTCAGATTCAGTCTGTAACTGAGGGCAGAGAGGCTATGGGCGAAGCACTTATCAAGCTTCGCGATGGCGGCAAGCTCTACTCAGGAAGAGGAATCTCCACCGATATCATCGGTGCTACCATCAGAGCCTATGTAAATGCTCTCAACAAAATCGTATACGGAGATAACTGATTATGAAATTATCCTTTTCAACCAACGGTTGGCAGGGCTTTTCGTGGGAAGATTTCTACTCAATGGCAAAGGATTTGGGCTTTGCAGGAGTAGAAATTCACGATATAACCCGTAGTGTATACCACGGGGTGAATGGCCCTTTCAGAGAAGAAAATATACAGAAGACCGTGAGAAACCTCAATGCTTTGGAACTTTCTGTTCCCTGTATTGATGCACTTTCCGATATTTCCAATGAGGAAAAGAAGGAAGAGAGTATCGCGGAAATCAAAAAATATATTGATTTTGCATCTGAACTGGGTTGCCCTTATGTAAGGGTTCACGCAGGTAAAAGAGACGGGGAGAGTGCCGATGCCACGGTAGAGGCGGTACTCAGAGCCTGTCTCAAAGATGCAGAGAAGGCAAAGGTGGCACTCCTTGTGGAGACCGCAGGCATCTATGCTGATACAAAGCGCCTGAGAGACCTGCTTAACTCCTTTGCCAGCGACAACGTGGCAGCTCTCTGGGATTTAAGCCATCCTTACCGCGAAGCAGGGGAGGCACCCGAGGAGACTATCACAAACCTTGGTGCATATATCAAGCACGTCCATATCAAGGATAGCGTGAAGGTTGAGGGAAAAACCTCTTACCGCCTTATGGGCGAGGGCGACATGCCCATTGATAAGATGATTTTTGCTCTTTCCTCCATTAACTACGAGGGATTTATCTCCTTTGAGTGGATTCCCTCATGGATTGAGGAGATTGGCGATGCAGGTATTGTATTCCCTCATTTCGTGAATTATATGAGCCGATACGATACTTCCGCAGTACAGACTCATCTCTATGACAATAAGGCAAAGACAGGAAAGTTTATCTGGAAAAAGGAATCCCTCATTAATATGACTTGCTCTCAGATGCTGGATAAGATTTGCGAGCACTTCCCTGACCAGTACGCTTTCCGTTATACAACTCTTGACTACACAAGAACATATACGCAGTTCCGCGATGACGTTGACGAGTTTGCACGAGTGCTTATCTCTCTGGGAGTCAAAAGCGGCGACAAGGTAGCTGTGTGGGCAACCAACGTTCCCCAGTGGTTTGTAACTTTCTGGGCAACTACAAAAATCGGTGCGGTGCTTGTTACCGTAAATACAGCATACAAAATCCACGAGGCAGAGTACCTCTTCCGTCAGTCGGATACACATACCCTTGTTATGATAGAGGGCTCAAGGGATGCAAGCTACGTGGACATTGTGAGAGAGCTTTGCCCTGAGCTTGAAAACACCACACCCGGTGAGCCTCTGCATGCACGCAGACTTCCTTTCCTCAGAAACGTTATTACAGTAGGTTGTAAAATGAAAGGTGCCCTCACTTGGGAGGAATCTCTGGAGTTTGCTTCAAAAACTCCTCTGGAGGAGGTTCGCAGAAGAGCTTCTCTGGTTGATCCCCACGATGTCGGTAATATGCAGTACACATCAGGTACCACAGGCTTCCCAAAGGGTGTAATGCTTACACATTACAACTTTCTCAACAACGGTAAGTGTATCGGCGACAGAATGGACCTTTCTACCGCCGACCGTATGATGATTCAGGTGCCTATGTTCCATTGCTTCGGTATGGTGCTTTCCATGACTGCGGCTATGACTCACGGCGTTACAATGTCTCCCATACCTTACTTCTCACCCAAGAATTCACTTGCTTGTATCAACAATGAGCGTATCACCTGCTTCCACGGCGTCCCCACTATGTTTATTGCTCTTCTGGAGCACGATGACTTCCCGAAGACGGACTTCTCTCATATGAGAACGGGTATTATGGCAGGTTCACCTTGTCCCATTGCTGTTATGCAGGATGTGGTTGACAAGATGAATATGAAGGAGATTACCATTGTTTACGGTCAGACCGAGGCATCTCCGGGTTGCACTATGAGCAGTGCGGATGACCCCTTGGAGGTGAGAGTTTCCACAGTTGGCGGACCTCTCCCCAAGATTGAGTGCAAGATTGTAGACCCTGAAACCGGCGAGGAACTCCCCGACGGCGAGAACGGTGAGTTTGTGGCAAGAGGCTACAACATAATGAAGGGCTACTATAAGATGCCTCAGGCTACGGATGCGGCCATTGATGCCGACGGCTGGCTCCATACAGGCGACCTTGCCATGAGAACTCCCGAGGGCAACTTCCGAATTACCGGACGACTCAAAGATATGATCATCCGAGGCGGTGAGAATATCTATCCCAAGGAGATAGAGGAGTTTATCTACACTCATCCCAAGGTAAGCGACGTTCAGGTTATCGGCGTTCCCGACGAGCAGTACGGCGAAGAAATTATGGCTTGCGTCATTCTCAAAGAAAACGAGGAAATGACCGTAGAGGAACTCAAAAAGTACGTCCTTGACCACATGGCAAGACATAAGGTGCCCAAGTACATTGATTTTGTAGACAGCTTCCCCATGAATGCTGCAGGTAAAATCCTTAAATATAAGATGCGTGAAGACGCAGTTAAAAAATATAATCTCTCAAAAGCAGAAGAGATAGAAACAGCATAAAAGGAGTGTTCAGAATGCTTGATATCAAGATTACAAAAACAACTTGTCCCAAGGCAAAGCCCCAGGACGAAAACAACTTAGGCTTCGGTAAGATTTTCACCGACCACATGTTTGTGATGCACTACACCGAGGGTAAGGGCTGGCACGATGCAAGAATCGTACCCTTTGAGAATGTTTCACTTTCACCTGCCGCTATGGTGTTCCACTACGGACAGGAGATGTTCGAGGGTCTTAAAGCATATCGCGGTGCAGACGGCGAGCCCAGACTTTTCCGTCCCGATATGAACGG
>JAFQNJ010000026.1 GCA_017395925.1 Ruminococcus sp.
AGATAGAGCCGCCGCCGATACCGATTTTAATAAAGTCTGCGCCTGCTTCTGCAAGGAAGCGGAAGCCCTCGCGGTCAACGATATTACCTGCGCCGATTTTTACGGAATTGCCGTACTTCTGACGAACGAAGTCAATAGTTCTCTTCTGCCAAATTGTGTAACCCTCGGAAGAGTCGATACAAAGAACGTCTGCACCTGCCTCAACAAGTGCGGGAACTCTCTGCTCGTAGTCCAGAGTGTTGATACCAGCACCTACAATAAATCTCTTCTGGCTGTCCAGAACCTCGTTGGGGTTAGCCTTGTGAGAGGAGTAGTCCTTGCGGAATACAAAATAGAGAAGTCTGCCCTCGCCATCCACAATGGGGAGAGAGTTGAGTTTATGGTCCCAAATAATATCGTTTGCTTCCTTGAGAGTTGTGCTCTCGGGAGCAGTAACGAGTTTATCCAGAGGAGTCATAAACTCAGAAACGGGAATATCGAAGGACATACGGCTGACTCTGTAATCTCTGCCTGTTACAATGCCCAGAAGTTTGCCGTTTGCAGTACCATCGTGAGTAACTGCCATAGTGTTGTGGCCCTTTGCCTCGTAGAGGTCAAGAACATCAGCCAGAGTGTCGTCGGGCTTGAGGTTTGAGTCGCTTACAACGAAGCCTGCCTTGTAGTTCTTTACTCGTGCTACCATAGCAGCCTCATCCTCGATGGTCTGTGAGCCGTAGATAAAGGAGATACCGCCCTCTTTTGCCAGAGCGATAGCCATTGTGTCATTGGAAACGGACTGCATAATAGCAGAAACCATAGGGATATTCAGCTTGATAGCTGACTGCTCACCCTTCTTGAACTTAACAAGGGGTGTGCTTAAGTTAACGTTTGCAGGGATGCACTCCTCAGAAGTGTATCCGGGTACCAGCAGATATTCGCTGAATGTACGAGAGGGCTCATTGAAATAGTATGCCATAATTATTCCTCCTCTTAATTTATCATAACTTTTTAAATATTTTTACTATGCTACTACAAAAGACTTCAAAAGTCAATGAGTTTTTTCAGATAATTTTCAGGTTACGCAAAATTATTTGAAATACTCTACTGCGGCACGGAAAATGCCCATATCGGAATTGCCCTCAACATTCTTGTAAAGGCCTGAGCCGATACGCTCGCAGTGACCCATCTTGCCGAATACTCTGCCGTCGGGAGAGGTGATACCCTCGATAGCGTATGCGGAGTTGTTGGGGTTGTACTGAACATCTGCTGTTGCCTTGCCATCAAGGTCAACGTACTGGGTTGCAACCTGACCGTTGGCGATAAGCTTCTGAATAAGCTCGTCGGAAGCCAGGAATCTGCCCTCACCGTGAGAGATGGGAGTGAGATAAGTCTCACCCACGGGAGAATTCTTAAGCCAGGGAGAGAGGTTGGATGCAACGCGCACGCGGACAAGTTTTGACTGGTGACGTGCAATTGTGTTGTATGTGAGAGTGGGACAGTTCTCGTCGGTGTCGATAATCTCACCGTAGGGAACAAGACCCAGCTTGATAAGTGCCTGGAAGCCGTTACAGATACCGCACATGAGACCGTCGCGATTCTTGAGAAGTTCGTGTACCTGCTCGGTAACAGCCTTGTTGCGGAAGAATGCGGTAATGAACTTACCTGAACCGTCAGGCTCGTCACCGCCGGAGAAGCCGCCGGGGATGAATACCATCTGTGCGGACTTCAGTTTATCTGCGAAGTACTCAACGGACTCGGAAACAGCCTGAGGAGTCAGGTTCTTGATAACGATAATCTCTGCCTCGGCTCCTGCATCACGCATCACCTTGGCGGAATCAAACTCGCAGTTTGTGCCGGGGAATACGGGAATGAGCACCTTAGGCTTTGCTACCTTGATAGAGGGAGCCTTTGCACCCTTGCCGTCGAAGCTCAGGGTGGGAATCTCGCGATTACCCTGATCAATATTGCAGGAATATACATCCTCAAGCTTACCCTCGTAAGCCTCTTCGAGAGCGGCAAGTGCTACCTTTTCGCCTGCGAAGGTGATAGCCTCGTCAGATACGGTCTTACCGATTACCTTGCCGACTTCTGTATCCTCTGCAACCTCCAGAACAAATGCACCGTAGTTTACTGTGAAGATATTCTGAAGTGTAACGCCCTCTGCATACTCAAAGCCGATGCCGTTACCGATAGCCATTTTGTAAACAGCCTCTGCAATGCCGCCGAAGCCGAGAGTGTATGCTGCCTTGATTTTACCCTCTGCGCCAAGCATCTCAACAGTATCAAATACTGCCTTCTGGGAAGCCTTGTCAGGGAGTCCGTACTTATTATATTCGGGAGCAAGAAGAACTACCTTGCTTCCTGCCTCTTTGAATTCGGGAGAGATAACATCCTGAACCTTGCCGGTAGTTACCGCGAAGGAAACCAGTGTGGGAGGTACGTCGATATCCTCGAAGCTGCCGCTCATGGAGTCCTTTCCGCCGATAGAAGCAATCTCAAAGTCAAGCTGTGCATCGAAGGAGCCGAGGAGTGCGGAGAGGGGCTTACCCCAACGCTTTGCGTCGGTGCGGGGACTCTCGAAGTACTCCTGGAATGTAAGGTAAGCATCCTTAAGCTTACCGCCTGTTGCAACCAGTTTTGCAAGGCTCTCAACAACTGCAAGATAAGCACCGTGATAGGGGCTCTTCTCTGCAAGGTAGGGGTTGTAGCCCCATGACATAAAGGAACAGGTGTCGGTGTGTTTTTTCTCAACGGAAATCTTGTTTACCATTGCCTGAATGGGAGTGCGCTGATATTTACCGCCAAAGGGCATCAGAACTGTGCCTGCGCCGATGGTGGAGTCGAATCTCTCGGAAAGTCCGCGCTTGGAGCAGACATTGAGGTCACCCACAAGAGCTTTCATATTATCGGTAAAGTTCTCGCCTACCTCCTGCTCATAAGCTTCAGGAGCGAGAGGTGCGATGTCGATGTGCTTCTCTGCGCCGTTGGAGTTGAGGAATTCGCGGGAGAGGTCAACAATGTTCTTATTACCCCAGGTCATAACCAGTCTGGGGCTCTCTGTAACCTCTGCCACCAGAGTTGCCTCAAGGTTCTCTGTCTCTGCAAGCTCTATGAAGCGCTCTGCATCCTTTCTCTCAACAACAACTGCCATTCTCTCCTGAGATTCGCTGATGGCAAGCTCTGTGCCGTCGAGACCCTCATACTTCTTGGGAACAGCATTGAGATTTATCTTGAGTCCGTCTGCAAGCTCACCGATAGCAACGGATACACCGCCTGCACCGAAGTCGTTGCAACGCTTGATAAGAAGGGATGCCTCTTTGTTTCTGAAAAGACGCTGGAGCTTTCTCTCTTCGGGAGCATTACCCTTCTGAACTTCAGCGGAGCAGGTCTCGATAGAGGACAGTGTGTGGGATTTAGAGGAGCCTGTGGCACCGCCGCAACCGTCACGGCCGGTCTTGCCGCCAAGGAGGATTACAACGTCGCCTGCCTCGGGAACTTCTCTGCGGACATTCTCCTGAGGAGCCGCCGCAATAACTGCGCCGATTTCCATACGCTTTGCCATATAGCCTCTGTGATAGAGCTCGTCAACAATACCTGTTGCAAGACCTATCTGGTTGCCGTAGGAGCTGTAGCCTGCGGCGGCTGTGGTAACGATTTTTCTCTGTGAAAGTTTGCCCTCGATAGTCTCGGAAACGGGAACTGTGGGGTCAGCCGCACCGGTTACACGCATTGCGGCATATACATAGCTTCTGCCCGAGAGGGGATCACGGATAGCACCGCCGATACAGGTAGCGGCACCGCCGAAGGGCTCAATCTCTGTGGGGTGGTTGTGGGTCTCGTTCTTGAAAAGGAGAAGCCAGTCTTCTTCTTTGCCCTCAACGTCAACCTTGATTTTAACTGTGCAGGCGTTGATCTCCTCGCTCTCGTCAAGGTTCGGGAGCTTGCCCTCTGCCTTTAAGAATCTTGCGGCAAGAGTTGCGATATCCATAAGAGTGCGGGGCTTCTCACTTCTGCCCAGTTTCTCTCTTGCATCAATATATCTCTGGTAGGATTTCTCCAGAAGTTCGTCACTGAAGGTGACATTGTCGATATTTGTAAGGAATGTGGTGTGACGGCAATGATCAGACCAGTATGTATCTATCATACGGATTTCGGTGATAGTGGGGTCTCTGTCCTCACTCCTGAAGTACGCCTGACAGAAAGCAATATCGTCATTATCCATTGCAAGTCCGTACTTCTCAACGAAGTCAGCAAGACCCTTTTCGTCAAGCTCACAGAAGCCGTGAAGGGTCTCAACACCTTCGGGAATATCACAGACAAACTGCAGGGAGTCATACTCACAGAGCTGTGCCTCGCGGCTCTCCACAGGGTTGATGATAAATTTCTTTATTGCTTCAAGCTCAGCATCGTTAACATCACCGTAGAGGATGAATACCTTTGCGGTCTTCACCAAAGGTCTCTCGCCCTGACTGATGAGCTGGATGCACTGTGCGGCAGAGTCTGCTCTCTGGTCAAACTGACCGGGGAGATACTCGGTGGCAAACACAATAGCACCCTCTGTGTCGGGGAGAGTGTCGCTGATATTGTCAAGCTGGGGCTCGGAGAATACAGTCTTCTTGGTGTATTCAAAGAGTTCAGCATCAATATTCTCTACATCGTATCTGTTGATAACTCTCAGGTTGGTGAGAGATTTAATCATCAGCAGGTTGTTGATTTCATTCTGAAGGGACTTTGCCTCAGCGGTAAGTCCTTCTTTTTTCTCTACATATAATCTGTATACCATCTTACTTTTCCTCCAATACCGCAAGGGCTTTTTTGCCGATATCACTACGCATATATGCGTTTTCGAAATGAACCTTCTTTGTCTCGTCATAGGCAAGGGCTACTGCCTCTTTCAAGGTGGGTGCGGTCATTACAACACCCAGTACTCTGCCGCCTGCTGTGAGCAACTTTCCTTCGGAGAGTTTTGCACCTGCAACATAGATTTCCGCCTTTAAGTCCTCATCGTAGCTTATCTCAAAGCCTGACTGATACTTCCGGGGATAACCATTTGATGCCATAACCACACAGCAAGCCGCCTCGTCCTTGAATTTAACATCAATTTCGCCGAGACGTTCCTCTTCAACCGCCTGCATAATCTCAAAGAGGTCGGTGTCAAGAAGAGGAAGCACTACCTGAGTTTCGGGATCGCCGAAACGACAGTTGTATTCGATAACCTTGGGGCCGTCCTTTGTAATCATCAGACCAAAGTAGAGGCAACCCTTAAAGGTTCTCGAAAGCTTGTTCATTGCATTGATTGTGGGCAGGAAAATCTCCTTCATACATCTGTCTGCAACTTCATCAGTATAGTAGGGATTGGGAGCAACTGTACCCATACCGCCTGTGTTGAGACCTGTGTCCCCGTCACCTGCTCTCTTGTGGTCCATGGAAGAAACCATGGGAACAACCACCTTACCATCGGTGAAGGAAAGCACGGAAACCTCGGGACCTGTGAGAAATTCCTCAATAACGATATTACTGCCCGACTCGCCGAAGACCTTGTCCTGCATCATATCCTTAACTGCATTCTTTGCATCCTCGCGGGTCTCGGCAATGATAACACCCTTGCCCAGAGCCAGACCGTCAGCCTTGATAACCACGGGAATAGCGCAGGTGTCAAGGTACTTGAGAGCTTCATCCATATCGGAGAAGGTCTCGTACTCTGCGGTGGGAATACCGAAGTCCCTCATCATATTTTTGGAGAAGATTTTGCTGCCTTCAATAATAGCCGCCTTGCTCTCGGGACCGAAACAGGGAATTCCCACATTGTGGAGACTGTCAACTGCGCCCAGTACAAGGGGGTCATCGGGTGCAACCACCGCAAAATCTATTTTATTGTCTACTGCGAATTTTGTGATTCCCTCGATATCCTTTGCACCGATGTCAACACAGGTTGCATCTGCCGCAATGGCACCGTTGCCGGGGAGTGCAAAAATCTCGGTCACTTTTTCGCTCTCTCTGAGCTTCTTGATGATGGCGTGCTCTCTTCCTCCGCCACCTACTACCATAATTCTCACGGTGTTCACCTCGTTAAAAATCTGTTGTTAAACTTTCGGGAGTATGCGACCTTCCCACCAGGGGGGTCAGGAAAGCTCATTTCCCTATATAAAACTTTACTGCCAATATTAGCACTATACCCCGCACCCCGAAATCAGTCGGGATGCGAGGAATTATTAATCTGATATATTTATGAAACGCGCCTGCTTCCCCGAGAATTCTCCGGGGATTTTTCGGGGCTGCGCCGCATTTGCGCTTCTATTTGTCACGCCTCGTATGCACTACGCATCTCCTGAAAAAGTCATCGCACTCTCCAAAATCACCTGCCTGTGAATGCACCGCATTCACAGCCTGTTCGGCGATTTGTGGCATCGTGCTTGATTTTTCAGGGTTCCGTGCCTCGGCGCTTCTGACTGTCACGCCTCGTATGCACTACGCATCTCCTCGAAAATCTGTGCACTCCACGAACTCACCTGAATGCAAATGTATATCTCTATTTGCATTCTGTTCGGTAATTTCGGTGTCGCACCTTGATTTTCTCGGGCTTCGGCACTCGGCGCTTCTATTAATGATGGAAGAGTCTCATTCCTGTGAATGCCATTGCGATATCGTACTTGTTGCAAGCCTCGATAACGTTGTCATCACGGATGGAGCCGCCGGGCTCTGCGATGTAGGATACACCTGAACGTCTTGCACGCTCGATGTTGTCACCGAAGGGGAAGAATGCGTCAGAACCCAGAGCAACACCTGTAATGGATGCAAGGTATGCCTTCTTCTCCTCTGCTGTGAACTCCTCGGGCTTCTCGGTGAAGAGGTTCTCCCAGTTGCCGTCGGCAAGAACGTCCTCGGACTGGTCGGAGATATATACGTCGATAGCATTGTCTCTGTCAGGTCTGCCTACGTTCTCCTTGAAGGGAAGGTTCAGAACCTTTTCATGCTGGCGGAGATGCCAGATATCAGCCTTGTTGCCTGCAAGACGTGTGCAGTGAATTCTTGACTGCTGACCTGCGCCGACACCGATAGCCTGTCCGTCAACTGCGAAGCATACTGAGTTGGACTGGGTATACTTCAGAGTGATGAGTGCAATAATAAGGTCGCGCTTTGCGCTGTCGGGAAGTTCCTTGTTAGCGGTTACAACGTTCTCAAGGAGTGCCTCGTTGATTTCAAAATTATTTCTGCCCTGCTCGAAGGTGATGCCGAAGACCTCTTTGGTCTCTTTCTCCTTGGGAACATAGTCAGGGTCGATTTTTACGATATTGTAGTTGCCGTTTCTCTTTGTTTTGAGAAGCTCAAGCGCCTCGGGAGAATAGGAGGGAGCGATAATACCGTCGGAAACCTCGCGGGCAATTATCTTTGCTGTGGTAAGGTCGCACTCGTCGGAGAGGGCGATCCAGTCACCGAAGGATGACATTCTGTCAGTACCTCTGGCTCTTGCGTATGCACAGGCAAGAGGGGAGTCGTCAAGTCCCTC
>JAFQNJ010000027.1 GCA_017395925.1 Ruminococcus sp.
CAACTCCTGCTGATGATACAATCACAGTTTACTTCACAGATGCAAGAGGCTGGGGCAAGGCTTACATCTATGCATTCAACGGCGTAGAGGGCGAGTCCTCCGACAGCGAGCCTTTCGGTACATATCCCGGTGCAGAGATGAACTACGTAAAGACCAACTCTTACGGTCAGGACATCTATTCCTACGAGATTTCCGAGGAAGTTGACTACATCAAGTTCTCCAACGGTTCTGCTGATGGCACAAACAGACGTACAGACAACGTTCCCAAGGATCAGATCGCTGACAACGCAGGCTTCTATCCTGATGAAGAGTATCAGTCAAACAAGTGGACTGTTGGCACATACACCTTCGAGGATGAAACTCCCGAGGAGACAGAGCCCACAGCTACAGAGACAACTCCCGTAAGCACTGATGATGAAACAACACCTGTAGAGACAGAGCCCACAGAGACTACCGCTGCAGAGACAGAGCCCACAGAGACTACTGTTGCAGAGACAGAACCCACAGAGACTACTGTTGCAGAGACAGAACCCACAGAGACCGAGCCTGTAGATACAACCATCAAAGTTTATGCTATTAACTCCGTTAAGTGGGCATCTGTCAGCGCTTACTACTGGGGTGGTGCAGCAGGTACTGTCAGCTGGCCCGGTAAGGCAATGACAAAGACTGCTGAGAAGGTTAACGGCTTTGATGTTTACGAGTTTACATTTGATGCAGCTCCTGATAACATCATCTTCAACAACAATAACAACGGTTCACAGACTGCCGACCTTACATTTGAGGCAGGCAAGTACTTTGATATCAAGTCTGCAAAGTGGTACGATTCCCTTGATGATGTTCCTGCAGTAAGCGCAGTTGCAACTGACAGATATCTTGCAGGTTCCTTCAACAACTGGAGCACAACTGCTACAGAGTTTAAGCTCAAGGCTGAAGGCGAAAAGATTGCTTATGTTGAGTTAGAGCTTGCCGCTAACACAACTTACGAGTTCAAGATCGTTCGTGAGGGCACTTGGACAAGTTGCAAGGATACTCTCAGCATTACAAACACAGTATCCGGTCTTACATTCAGCTCAAGCATTCAGGGTAACACCAAGATTACCACAAAGGCTGCAGGTACATATGTATTTGCATTCGGTATGGATGACTCCAAGCTTTCCGTAACATACCCTGGTTAATCTGAAGATATTGGATTAAACATTCAGTAATCAATAACTGAATAAGCGTTTGAGGCTGACCTTTTACGGTCAGCCTCTTTTTTGTACTTGTAAGAGAGAAATAATCTTGCTATAATATAATGAAAAGGGAGTGGTATCATGCTTTTATACGATATTTCGACAGAAATTCTTACCGCAAAGGTTTACGAGGGGGACCCGAAGCCCGAATACAGATACATAAAAAGTATCGAATCGGGAGATGACTATAATCTCTCCGAGTTTTCGATGTGTACTCACAATGCCACCCATATTGATGCACCCTTCCATTTTGATACCGACGGCAAGAGGATAGGGGAGATGCGTCTTTCTACATTTTATGGTAAATGTACGGTAGTTACTATCAAGGGGATTCTCACGGGTCAGGATATGGAGAGGCTTCTGCCTTACTGCAAAAAGAGACTCATTCTTCATGGTGACGGCGAGGCATATATTTCTCTCAGCGCAGCGGTAGTTATTGCTGACAGCGACATTGTGCTGGTGGGTACTGACGGACTGTGTCTTTCTACTGCTTTTGACGAGGCTAGAGTACATATGGAGCTGGCGAGAGGAGATATCGCGGTGCTGGAGGGACTCAATCTCAAGGGTATCAGAGACGGTGAATATACTCTCTGTGCCTTTCCGCTGAAGCTTTCTGATTCTGAGGCGGCACCTTGTCGTGCTATACTTATGGAGCAGGAAAAAGGCTTCTGATTCTAATAGTGAAATACGGTGGATAATTTGAAAAAACTTGTAATTTTTGATTTGGACGGAACATTGGTGGACTCCATACAGGATCTGGCATATTCTGCAAATTTTGCCCTTGAAGCAAAAGGCCTTCCTCAAAATTCTCTTGAAGAATATTATCACTTCGTGGGTAACGGAATGGAGCGTCTTATTAGAAATGCTTTGAAAGATAAGGCGACGGATGATGATCTATACCTTGAGGTGCGAAGAATATTTGATAAGCACTACGAGGAGCATTCAAACGACAGAACTGTGCCATATCCCGGGGTTGAAAAGCTACTCGGAAAACTCTCGGAAAAGGGAATTGAAACTGCGGTGCTTTCCAACAAAGCTCAGAGGTATATTGAGCCTATTCTCAAAAAGGCCTTTGAAAATCATAAGTTTGCGGTGGCTTACGGCCAGCGCGAAGGTATCCCACGCAAGCCCGACGGCACAGCTGTTAAGATGCTTGCAGAGGAGCTTGGATACACATTGGAGGACAGTGTGTATATCGGCGACAGTGAGGTGGATGTTCTCACAGCAGAGAACGCAGGAATAGACCTTATATGCGTCTTGTGGGGATTCCGTAGCAAGGATGAACTCCTCGAAGCAGGTGCAAAAGAGCTTGCAGAAAACAGTGACGAGCTTTTTGACAAAATTGTTTCGCTTTAATATATAAGGTATAGAGAAAACCGAGGAAAAGACAGATATATGCAAAAGAGAAATTATCAGAGAGAAATGGACAGCCTTCTGGAGAGGCTTAAAAATGAAGATAAAGTGCCGACTTTGCTTTTGCATAGTTGCTGTGCACCGTGCTCAAGCTACGTCCTTGAGTACTTGTCGGAGTATTTTAGCATAGTTGTTTTTTATTATAATCCCAATATTTCCTCTGAGGAAGAATATAACCTCAGGCTTTCAGAACAGCGGAGACTTATTGATGCTATGAAGTTTAAAAATTCAGTATCTCTCATAGGCGATGAATATAGTCCTCAGGAGTTTTACGAAATCGCCAAAGGTTTTGAGAATTGCACCGAGAGAGGTCAGAGATGCCTGAGATGCTATCGCTTGAGGCTTGAGAAGACTGCGGCTATGGCGGCAGAAATACAGGCGGACTATTTTGCTACAACCCTTACACTCAGCCCCTTGAAGAATGCTCAGGCGATTAATGAAATCGGCGAGGTTCTCGCGATGGAGTACGGAGTAAAGTATCTTGCCTCGGATTTTAAAAAGCGGGAGGGATACAAGCGTTCTCTGGAGCTGTCGAGGGAATACTCCTTGTACCGACAGAATTTTTGTGGTTGTATATTCTCACAGAGAAATAAAAACGAGAGCGTTACAGATGAAAATGACCGATTTTAGAATTAGGTGAATCTTTACGGCACCCTGCAAAACCAGAGCAGGGTGCTTTGTTTGAATTTATACCTGATAAAAATAAGCAAATTAATTTGTAAGAATATTAAAAAATATGCAAATATTGCCTGAAAACAATAACAAATATGTAATTAGCGGCTACAATATTGCAAATTAGCATAAAATTTACCCATAAAAATAAAAAATCACCAAAAAAAGTCCCTTCAAATATGTATAAAAGACTTGATTTTTTGCTTTACATACCTTATAATGATAATTGCTTAAAAAAGCATAAAATTAAAAGGAGGAAATTATTATGTCCAAAACAAAGAAGATAATCAGCCTGCTTCTTACAGTAGCACTGGTTATGACAATGGCAACTGTTGCCATCGTTTCTTCATCTGCTCTCGCTGATGGCGAGGTTCACGTTGTTGCTGGTGCACCTGAGCTTTGCGGTTCCAACTGGGATCCTGCTGACACAAACAACCAGATGACATGGAACGCAGACAAGGGTATCTATGAGAAAGTATTTACCAACGTTGCAGCTGGTTCTTACGATTTCAAGGTTACCACAAACTATGCATGGGATCAGGGTGACTTCAACCTTGAGGGTGATGCAATGTACGGCGGCCCCAACGCTACCGTAACAGTTGATGCTGACGGTTCTACAGTAACTGTTGGTTTTGACGGCACAAAGGCTCTCGTTGAGGTTACAGCAGGTTCTGATGTTCCTGTTGACACAACTCCCGCAGAGACTACACCTGCAGAGACAACTCCTGCAGAGACAACTCCCGCAGAGACAACTCCCGCAGAGACTACACCTACAACAGGTGACAGCGCAACTGTTTACTTCTCCAACGGCAAGGGCTGGGAGACAGTTTACATTCACTACTGGGATGCAGCTGGTGCAGGCACAACATGGCCCGGCGAGGCAATGGAGCTTGCTTTCACAAATGACTTCGGTCAGGATGTTTACAAGTACACAGTTCCCGCAGGCACAGCAGGTATCATCTTTACTGCTGGCGAGAGCGGTCCCCAGACTCAGGACATCAAAGAGGGTATCGTAAACAATGCAGGTTTCTACATTGATATGGAATCCACTCAGAACGAGCTTGGTCACTGGGGTTACGGCACATGGACTTATGAGCCCACAGACACACCTGTAGAGACAACTCCCACAGAGACAACTCCTGCTACAGAGACAACTCCTGCAACAGAGACAACTCCTGCAGGCACAGGTATCACAGTTGCTGGTACAACAACAGATGCAGCAGTAGATTCTACTGTTAAGTACGTTGTTGACCTCACAGCAGCTCGTCTCTTCGAGAACATCCAGGCTATCGTTACTTATGATGCTGACAAGCTCGAGCTCGTTAGAATCAAGTCCGACGATCCCGATGTTGAGGATTGGGAAGTTGAAGGCCCCGCTTTCTGCCCCAACCTTGATGGCGTTATCCTCAATGCAGGTACCGAGGGTGTTGTTAAGTTCAACGCTTCCAAGGTAGCTGGCTACAACTTCAAGGAAGAGAAGAACCTCGTAACTCTCGAGTTCAAGGTTAAGGATACAGCAGCTAACGAGATCGCTCTTACCATCGAAGAGATGACAATTAAGGGCGGCGACGAGTCTTACTTCACAGGCGGCCAGGCTGTTATCACTGAGGGTATCACAGTTGAGGAGTACCTCGTAGCTGATACACCCATCGTAACAGTTCCCACAACTGAGAAGACTGAGCCCACAACTGAGAAGACTGAGCCTACAACTGAGAAGACTGAGCCTACAACTGAGAAGACTGAGCCTACAACTGAGAAGACTGAGCCTACAACTGAGAAGACTGAGCCCACAACTGAGAAGGTAGAGCCCACAACCGGTAAGGTTGAGCCCACAACAGCAAATACTGATGCTACATCCAAGACCGAGGATTCTAAGCCCGGCGTTGATACACCTCCCACAGGTGCAGCAACATACGTATATGTAGTTCTCGCAGTTCTTGCTATGGCTGCATGCGCAGTTGTTGTTCTTCGCAAGAAGGTTAACGGCTAATCCTAAATAAAATACAAGATTAATTAATTTTAATTCTTATGCTTTTTCGCCCCTCCCACAAGGAGGGGCGTTTTTCTTTGCTTTTTACGACAGTACTGATAGATGGTGCGTATTCCCCAATTTGCCTTGATGCAAAACTGTGAGCAGATTATTAAAGTTTCGACACGTGAATACTTAATGGTTGTAATTCTGCTTTGTCGGGTGTATAATGCTTATATAATCCGTAATTACAGGGGGTTCTATTATGAAACGTGTTGTAAGCATTATCCTTTCCTTAACCATGGCTTTACTTATGCTCATGTCAGGTGTAGCTTCTGTCTCTGCGTTAGAAAGTGCTACTATTAACGGCATTGATGTTGAAGTTGGCGAAACCATTACTTATACTTTTTTTGTCGAGGAATTTATCGACGACGGAACTCACCAGAATATAGCAGGAGTGTATATATGTACTTTTTTTGATCAAGAGGCTCTTGAGCTTATAAGTGTCACAGCCGATGGACTTAATGGTCAATCGGTTATCAACGACAATCAGAATAATGACGGTCAGATTATTGTAACAGATTCCCTTGTTAATGGTGGAGAAGGACTTGATATCAGCACCAGAGCAGAACTGTTTACAGTTACCTTCAAGGTGAAATCAGCTTCAGTTTCAAACATCACTTACTATGTGCCCTATATGTATGATATTGAGCTTAATAACATCTCTAACTATGAGTTCACCTTTGATTTAGGCGTCAAGGATGGCTATAGTATTGCATTTAACGAGATGCCGATGCTGGCTTCAGATGATGACAAGAGAAAAATAATGGATCTCGGTGATTTTGAGAATAATGATTACGGATATGCTTACACTCCTATTGAAGAAGAGCCTGAGTATGTATACGACGATGATGATTACGCTAACTCTGTGTCACCTAATGAGAATATAGGTATTCCCGAAAAGGCTGAAACCGCCAAGGGAACAGCAGGAGTGAGCGGTGTTTTGGGTATCCTCTTAATTATCGGTGTGGTATTCCTTGTGATTCTGGGCGGCATTATTGCGATTGCGGTGCCTGTTGTTGTCATTATTATCATTGTTGTCTGCGTGAAAAAGAAGAAAAAGAAGGCACTCGTGGCAAAGTCGGATATGAATATTGCAAATAATGATAATATTAATGGTTGAGTTTTCGGAAGGTATATAGTATAATAATTGTAATTTCTGAATTAAAACCTTTTGAGGAGAAATAACAATGAAAAAGACATTCAAAACAATTGTGGTTACTTTCCTGATGGTGCTTATGCTTGCACTCTCCATGCTTCCTGCTTTTGCGGCAGAGAATGCTACAGTCAACGGAAAAGAGGCAAAGGTTGGCGACACAGTAACCTATACATTCAATATTCAGGCAAAGGGCAAGCAGAATGTGGCTGGTATTCATATGTGCGTCTTCTTTGACCAGGAGGTTCTGGAGCTTCAGTCAGTTAATGCCGATAACCTCACAGGCAACCTGATTGTCAACGATAATCAGAACAAAGACGGACAGATTATCATCACAAACTCTATGATAAACGGTGCAACAGGTCTTGATATCAAGGAAAAGACTACCCTTGCAACCGTAAGCTTCAAGGTTCTGAAGGCAGAAGAGACAGAGATTACATATTATATGCCCTATCTCTACGACATTGACCTTGTGAATATCTATGACTATACATTTACATATAACCTCACCGTAGGCGATACTGCTGTTATCACAGATCAGGCTCCCATCCTTGCAGAAGGCGACGAGCTCGACAAGGTGTCCGATAAAGGTGATTTCCAGAATAACGCAGACGGTGTCGGTGGCGGAAAGCCCAAGAAGCCTGTCAACAAGACCCTGGTTATTACCATCTCGGTTGTGGCAATAATCGTTGCCGCTATTGCAGCTCTCGTTGTTGCAAAGATTATGATGGACAAAAAGAACAAGACTGCTTAAATTCAGTCTCAAATTTACAAATTGAAATTCAAGGGATAAATTTTGTAACAAAGTTTCCTTAAATATTACAACATTTAAATTAAGCCGCAAAAAATCAAAAATTACTTGATTTTTTGCGGCTCTTATTATATAATGTACTTGCCGAAAATTCATTCGGTAGAATAGTACTATTTTATTAGGAGGAATTCGAAATGACCAAAAAACTCATCAGTGTTCTTTTGGCAGTAGTTATGGTTCTCGGTATGGGTACTGTAGCACTTGTTTCTGTTTCCGCTGATCTTGCTTCTCTTCCCGAGGTAGCAGAGGGCTGCAACAGATACTTCTTCTACATGCCTGAGATCTGGAAGAACGACTACGCTTACACCGCTGGTATCTACTGGTGGTCTGGCACTGGCGCACACACCACATGGCCCGGTCAGGCAGCTGAAGAGGCTGACGTACCCGGCGTGTACTACTGTGACGTTCCCACCGATGTTGGTACCATTATCTGGAACAACTTCATCGATGGCGGCACAGACAAGACTCTCGACATCTACACTGCAGCTGTTCAGACAAAGAACATCGGCTGTGAGTACTATGAGCCCGGCGAGAGCGATCTCTATCCCGAAGGCAACGACGGCTTTGACGGTATGATCTATGTTACCGACATGAATCAGGTTGAAATCAACGATTTCAGCGGTAAGATGACATTTGCTGGCGAGTGGTACTACTACTACGGCGATGGCAAGTACGGCACATCTCCCGTTGAGGGCGAGAGCGAGATCTTCACAGATCCCGGCTTCAACTACTCTGATACTCTTCCCACAGAGCCCGTTGGCACTGAGGACGAGACTACTCCCACTGAGACTCTCCCCGTAGAGCCCTCTGAGACTCAGCCCACAACTGAGACAACTACTGTAGAGACAGAGCCCACAACAGAGAAGGTTCCTGTTGAGACTCAGCCCGCTGTTAAGAACACAGTAACTCTCAACGACGGCACAGAGTACGTTGTAACTGTTGGTGACAAGCTCACATACACAGTTGACCTCACTGCTGGTCGTCTCTTCGAGAACATCCAGGCTATCGTTAACTACGATGCAGAGATGCTCCAGCTCACAAGAATTAAGTCCGACGATCCCGACGTTGAGGATTGGGAAGTTGAAGGCCCTGCTTTCTGCCCCAACCTCGAAGGCGTTATCCTCAATGCAGGTACTGAGGGTGTTGTTAAGTTCAACGCTTCCAAGGTAGCTGGCTACAACTTCAAGGAAGAGAAGAACCTCGTAACTCTCGAGTTCACAGTTGTTGCTGATGGCAACACAGCTATCGACCTCGTTGTTGAAGAGATGACAATCAAGGGCGGCGACGATTCTTACTTCGCTGGCGGCCAGGCTGTTATCACTGACGGTCTCACACTCAAGCAGGCTATCACCGGTAACACAGTTCCCGTTGTAACTGAGCCCACAACTGAGAAGACTGAGCCTACAACTGAGAAGACTGAGCCCACAACTGAGAAGACTGAGCCTACAACTGAGAAGACTGAGCCCACAACCGGTAAGGTTGAGCCCACTCAGCCCAAGCCCACAGTTACTCAGCCCAAGGAGACTGACGTTGACTCCAGCACAGGCGCAACTGAGAAGCCCGTTGATACACCTCCCACAGGTGCAGCAACATACGTATATGTAGTATTTGCAGTTCTTGCAATGGCTGCATGCGCAGTTGTTGTTCTTCGCAAGAAGGTTAACGGCTAATTAGAAAAGTTTATAAGAGAATAAGTTTCTAACTTAATTCTATGCTTTTTCGCCCCTCCTATATGGAGGGGCGTTTTCTTTTCTGAAATTTTCTGTAGGGTAACCAAAGTATTCTGCCTTCTTAACAAGATTCAGCTTTTTCGGTTACTCCGAATAATGCATTACATATTATTTCTCATTATTTATATTGACGGGTTATTGAAAAAATATTATTATTTGATTGAGACAATTTGCACATTTCATTTGTATTGTATACAGAAGAGGCAAATCGCTTGCGGTTTGACCACAGAAAAGGAGGAATAATTATGTTAAGGAAAGCAGGATGTATTGTTATAGCTTTGATGCTGGTGCTCTCACTGGGCATTGCATCCCTTGTGACTGCATCGGCAGAGAGCGGCGACGGACTCTATGTATATACCGCTGACAAGGTCTACAACCCGCAGGTGGGTGATATAATTACCTATAAAATAGACCTGCAGGCAGAGGAGCTCTTTGAGAACATTCAGGTTCATATTACATACGACAGTAGCAAACTCAAGGTAATAAGAGAAGATGATGTTCCCGGTATGGAATTTTGGGAGGTTGAGAGTCCTCTCAGATGTCCTAATGTTGAGGATGCTATGGTTAATTTGCAGAACTCCGGAGTTGTGAGATTTCTCGGCTCAAAGATTTCAGGCTACAACTTCAAGGTAGAGAAAAATCTTTTCAATGTTCAGTTTGAAGTTGTTGAGGAAGGTCTCGCAGTCATTAAGTATGATGTGGAGGAAATGTGGATCAAGGGCGGAGAGGAAGCGTATTTCCAGACTATAGAAGGTGCTCCCGAGGTCACCGAGGGAATATTTATCAACGATTACGTTGAGGATATGCAGGAGTGCACCGACTATCCCGAAAGACCCACAGAGCCTACAACGGCGCCCACAACTGTTCCCATAAGCCCCACAATTCCTTCACGACCTCTGCACACCACAACTCTCTACTTCTATGCCGATGAGGACTGGTCAGACAGAGTTTATTGCTATTCCTACAACGGAATGAATATGCCAAATGGTGCCTGGCCCGGTACCTTGTGTAAAGACGTGGGATTCGGTGTTTATTCTGTAGAGGTGCCTGAAACTGCTGCGTATGTGATTTTCACCGATTCTTTTTCAAATCAGACTCTGGATATGCCTGTACCAAATGAGAGTCAGGTGGCAGTATTTAAAGGCATCTATGTTACCAATTCAAGTGGCATGTATGTTGCTCTTTATGAGTGGAAGGATACCTTAATCCTGGATGACATTATGAGACCCGACTACATCCGTCCCACTTATCCTGTGGTGAGACCCACTTATCCTGAATATCCCGACTCTTCTGCAACTCCTGACGAGGTGTGGCCTGAAGAGCCTTGGGATACTCCTCCCACGGAGCCCTGTGTGACCGACCCCTGCGAGACGATGCCTTCCGATGCGTACCCCATGTCACCCGAATGGTCAGATAAACCTCAGATGAATGAACCGACAGATGTACCTGCTACTGATGCTACAAGTTCTACCGACAAGGTCGTAGAAGATACTGCGGATACGGTAGCCACAGGTGATATGAGAATAATAGTTGTTTCAGCAATTTTTATGACTCTGATTATGCTCTCGGGCGCAGTTATTCTTAAAAAGCATAGTTTCAGATAATCTCCCTATTATAATCTGGTGCCTGAGACCGAAAGTCCCTCCCGTGCGGAGGGGCTTTCTTTGTTTGGTGCCTTTAGGTGTGGAAATAAACCCCCGGTTCAACCGGGGGAAAATAAAAAGCTTTAGCAAAAGAAAACCTCCGAGTATAATGGTAGTGTGTTTGGCGACGCATTACCTAAAATACAAGGA
>JAFQNJ010000004.1 GCA_017395925.1 Ruminococcus sp.
AATAAACAGCCGCACGTGAGCGGCTGCTTGAGATTGTAATGCGTTGTCAAACATTCGGTACCCCTGCTGCAGGGGTTAAGCCTGTAAAAACCCCTTATAGGGGTTGTGCAAACCACCCGTTCAACGGGTGGTTTTGATTTTTATATATAGTTTATGCTTTGGAAGGCTTCATTGATTTATTTACGATAAATGTCACAAGAAATGTCACAAGCTTTATCAGGTAATGAAGTGCGAGACCCACGGCGATAGCTACCACCAGGTCAAAGATAACTGTGAGTACAAAGGTGAGCACAAGCACAAGAATATCAGCAATTTTCTTTTTGCTGATGATACCTGCAAACTTTCTCCACTCGCTCATATTGTAGGCTACCATAAAGAGAATAGCCGCAATAGTGGGCATGGGGATGAAGCTTGCCAGAGGCATGAGGAAAAGGAGCACAAGCAGGAGTACCGCGGAGTGCACCATACCTGCAACGGGGGTTCTGCCGCCGCTTTTGATGTTTGCGGCAGTTCTGGCAATGGCGCCTGTGGCGGGAATTCCACCGAAGAATACGGAGGCGATGTTGCCCAGACCCTGAGCCACCAGCTCGGCATTGGGGTTGTGCTTGGAGTCGGTCATAGAGTCTGCGACCACACAGGAAAGCAGAGATTCGATACCTGCAAGCACCGCAATGGTAACAGCGCTGGGGACGAGAGAAAGGATGTTTTCGAGGCTCAAGTCAAAGCCTGCGAAACTTATGGAGGGCAGTCCTGCAGGAATGGTGTAAAGGTCGCCGATGGTGAAGACGTTCTCCTCCATACCGGGGATGAATTTCACCATAAGCACACCTGCCACAACAGCAATGAGTGAAGGGGGAACTTTTTTCTCAAATATAGGATATATAATTAATATAGCGAGGCACACGGCACCCACCAGAAGGGTCTGCCAACTGAAGGTACCTATAGAGTGAATGTTGGCCTCGATTTTTTCCAGAGTTTCAATGGGATTCAGTCCCTTTGCGTAGGAAAGACCCAGAAAAGACTTTATCTGTCCTACGAGAATGGTGACGGCAATACCCGAGGTAAAGCCTACGGTAATGGTGTGGGGGATGAATCTGATAAGTCCGCCCAGCTTGCAAAGACCCATTACAATCAGGATTATACCTGCCATAACTGTGGCGATAAAGAGTCCGTCCAGTCCCTTTGTGGCAACGATTCCTGCCACGGTAGTGGCGAAGGCGGCGGTGGGTCCTGCAATCTGCACACGGCTTCCGCCCAGAAGAGCAACCACAAAGCCTGCGGCAATGGCGGTGTAAACACCTGCCTGGGGATCAACTCCCGATGCAAGAGCAAGAGCAATGGACAGCGGCAGTGCGATAATTGCAACAATAAGACCGCTTATAACGTCTTTGAGAAACTGTGCTTTTGTGTAGCCTTTGAGGGCATCGAAAAGCATTGGCTTCAAATAAAATGATTTCATATATTTCCTCATTTCAATATGATTTGGTTCATAAAACCGCAACGTTCAAAATATTATCACTCTCGACAAATAGTGTCAATAGCTGACAGAGAGCTTCCCTGTATTGCATATTATGAATAAAATCCACCTGTGGAAACTATGAAAAATTACCATATAAAATTTAGAACTGTAATCATCGGTTTCGTGGGAAAGCGGACTTTTAGCGCATAAGAAAACTCCCGAGTGTAAGCCTCGGGAGTTGATGGTAATAATTTGATTATTTCACATAGTTGATGTCATACTCAATGATTAACATGTGATTATATTCTTCGTTATAAAGAATATTCAGAAAATGGTATGTGTCGCTTTGGTCGGGCAGGGCATTAAATTCGTAGGTATCTGCGTTATAAATTAACTCATAATCATAACTGTCAGAGCCAAGAGAAGATGTGATACCAATCAGTTCGTTGGGAACCGAGTATAGCCATTTCTCATCAGTTGAAAGTTGCTTTTCAAAGACAGAGGCTACATCTTCTTCAAAATAAACATCACTGGAATAGTAAAGGATTTCTCCTGAATTGAGAGGTTTTTCCGACGTGTGATCTTGGGTGATGACTTGTTTGTGTTCGGGTATATCTATACGGAGCATCTGCTCCGCTTTGACAATCTGTTTATCGCTGTGGTCGTAGGTGTCTGCAAAAATATAGGTGAAGGATCCGTATACGCACAGCAGAGTGAGCATAATTATTCCGATAATAAGATTTTTCAGGTATTTATAGCCTTTTGACCTTAGTACAAAACCCAGAACTACGGATGAAAGCGGAATGGGAGAGAACAAAAAGAGAATCCACATATTTTCTACGAAAAGATGATTAATTTCCGATACGAATCCGACTGTAACCAGCGCGCCCCACAAGGAGAGAATAGATGCAACAAAAAGTATTATTGACAGGGTGCGCCACACTGTCGGGGCTTTTTCGTAAGTTGGCTTTTTTGCTTTGGGTGCTGTGTAGGGACGGAAAAAGGAGTTTTCCATTAAGTCGCTTTTTCGGATAATAAAAGCTTGGTTATTAACCAGCAGGAAAAAGTGATTTCCGATAGGCTGTATTCGTTCTATGTCCTCAAATGGAACTTTCAGATTGCGGGTCGTTTCGTTATTACAGTAGGTTTTTATTTTTATGTAGTCATCAAAAACGCTGTATTCATAAGTGGATTCGCTGATTCGTTCAATGTTCTTTTTCCATGATTCGTTAAACTGTCGAATTCCTTTGATAGTGGTTTTGACAGAAATAATAACCATACCAATCAGAATACCAGGGATAATGGTAGGTGTAGACGATGCAAACAACAGAGCAAAAAGAAGAGTATAAACCAAAATATAAATAACAAGTTTTTTATAAATTATTTTCTTCTGAACTTGATGTATTTCTTTAAGCTCATCTTTGGAAAAATTAAAATTATATGCTTCTTTTGGTTCTGTCGGTTCTGTTTCAGGTGTATCATTTGTATGATATTCAAGTCCCAACAGTTCATCAACGGAAACACCGAGGATTTCTCTCAACCTCATTAAATTATCAATGGTGGGGACAGTTTGCCCCTTTTCCCATTGGCTGATGGTCTGTCTGCTGACAAGCAGTTTTTGCCCCAGCTCCTCTTGTGACATCCCGAGATTTTTTCTGTATTTCTGGATGGTTTCTCCAACTGTCATAAAGGGTACCTCCTTTAGCTGACAATATTATAGTATATATGTGTGAAAAATGAAAGCATTAATCACTTGATTTTGTCAAGCGGCACTTGCATGCCGCATTATCAGTGGCTTTTTGGGAAAAGTATAGATTAATAAAACGCTCAGGTCGGCGGTGAGATGTGCTGACCTGAGCTTGTGATTTTAATTATTCAAATTTTTCTTTTGCCACCGCCAGCATCAGCTTGATGCGGTTTTCCTGATTTACTCTTGTGGCACCGGGGTCGTACTCGATGTCCACGATGTTGAGTCTGGGGTCAACGCGTCGCACCTTGTTAATCATACCCTTTGCCGCAACGTGGCAGGGAAGACATCCGAAGGGCTGTACGATAACGATGTTCTCGTAGCCGTGGTCGGCAAACTCCAGCATCTCTGCGGCAAGGTACCAGCCTTCGCCCATGCTGTTGCCGATATCGATGATGCCCTCGGCACGTTTTTTCAGGTCGCAGACTCTCTCGGGAGGCACAAAAGCAGGATTTTCCTCAATAGCGGATATAAGGATATCCTCCATCTTGAACATATACTTCATAGCAATTTCAAGGATAAGCTTCTTGATTTTGTTGCCGCCGTAAAGTCTCAAATCCTCCAGAGCACCGTTGGTTTTGTAAATACCGAAGCCCAGAATGCTGGGTACGTAGACCTCGCAATCCTGCTCTGCAAGGAACTCCTCCAGATGGTTGTTGCCGGGTGCAGAGTACTTGAGGTAAAGCTCGCCGATAACCGCAACCTTGACCTTGGGAACTTTCTTTATCTCGATGGATGCAAAGTCCTCGGCAATGGCTTTGAGATTCTTCCTGATAGCCTTAATGGAATAGCCTCTGCCCTTCTTGAAGGTATTGCCCAGCTTCTCTATCCATTCGTTAAGCACACGGTCGGTTTCGCCCTTCACTACCTCATAGGGGCGAATCTGGTTGCTGACAATCATCAGCATATCGCCATATATGAGACCTGCCACCGCCATAAGCATTGTTATGGGGGTGAGGTTGAGACCGGTGTTAAGCTCAAGTCCCCAGATATTGGCAGAGATAAAGGGTACATCGGGATAGCCTGCCTTTTCAAATGCCTTACGCATCAGGTTGATGTAGTTGCTGTCTCGGCAACCGCCGCCTGACTGGGTGATGACCATTGCCACCTTCTTGGGGTCGTACTTGCCGCTTTTCATGGTGGCAAGCATCTGACCTGTGGTAAGCATTGCAGGATAGCACATATCATTGTGGAGGTATTTAAGTGCCAGCTGTAATACTTCAGGACCCTCGTCCTCCATAATGTCTACGTTAAAGCCCTGTCGCTGGAATACGGGGCGGAGAAGTTTGAAATGTATGGGAGCCATACTGGGGGAGAGGATAGTATAGTCCTTTTTCATTTTGAGAGTGAATTTAACTCGCTCTCTGTAATGAGATATTGTCTTCATTCGCTTTCCTCTTGTTCTTGTTCGATAGCCGCAATAAGGCTTCTTAAACGGATTTTTATAGCACCGAGGTTGGTGACCTCGTCAATCTTAATCTGAGTATACAGATTGCCGCAGACTTCCAGAATACTGCGGACCTCGTCGGAGGTGAGGGCATCCAGACCGCAACCGAAGGATACCAGATGCACAAGGTACATATCGTCCTGTGAGGCAACGTATCTGGCGGCGGAGAAAAGTCTCTGGTGGTATGTCCACTGGCTGAGAAGGTTTACCTTGAAGGCGGGCTCCAGAGAAGCAATAGCATCCTCGGAGATTACCGCAAATCCCAATGCCGCAATAAGCTTGTGGATGCCGTGGTTGATTTCGGGGTCAGCGTGGTAGGGTCGTCCTGCAAGGACAATAATGCGCTTGCCCTGACGGCGTGCCTCCTCTGTGATGCGAAGTCCCTCTCTGCGGACATCTGCCATATAGTTGTCGTAAGCGGCATAAGCCTTCTTGCAAGCGGAAGAAACCTCTGCCTTTGTGAAACTGCCGAAATGTTTTGTGAGGGTCTTGTGCATACGTGAGGGGAATTCCTTTTTCACGTGGGGACCCAGATAGTCGTTGATATATTTAATGTTGCCGAAGTTCAGGGTGTTGGCGCCGATTACTTCGGGATAGCCTGCGATAACTGCACAGTTGTAGTTGTTCTTTGCCTTTTTCTCGTTGAAGTTGTAGGTCTGGCAGGGATAGAAAATGGCATCAACGCCCATTTCAATAAGCTGCTGAATGTGACCGTGCATCATCTTGGCAGGGAAGCAGACGGTGTCGGAGGGGATGGTGCTCTGACCCTTTAAGTAGAGCTTGCGGTTTGAAAAACCGCTCATACGGACGGTGAAGCCCAGCTCTCTGAAAAGGGTGTTCCAGAAGGGGTACATCTCGCACATATTGAGACCCATAGGAAGACCGATGACACCTCTGGTACCGCCTCCTTCGGGAAATTCGTCAAGCTTTTTGATTTTGTATTCATAAAGGTTCAGGGAGTCGTCCTGTGCCTTGTTGGTAACGGGTTTTTCACAGCGGTTGCCGCCGATGAATTTTCTGCCGCCGCCGAAGTCATTGACGGTGAGCTGACAGCGGTTGTTGCAACCCTTGCAGGTGACACTCTTGATGGAGTAGGTGAATTCCTTTATCTCGTCATAGGAGAGAATTGA
This sequence comes from Ruminococcus sp., assembly GCA_017395925.1. Lineage (GTDB taxonomy): Bacteria > Bacillota > Clostridia > Oscillospirales > Acutalibacteraceae > Ruminococcoides. The sequence continues at coordinate 5,784 of JAFQNJ010000004.1, forward strand.
GGAATAGCCCTTATGTTTTTTCATCTGCTTTGCATAGAGTGCGGCGCCGTAGGCACCCATCATACCTGCTATATCGGGACGGATAACCTCTACACCGATTTCCTGCTCGAAGGCACGGAGTACGGCATTGTTTAGGAAGGTACCGCCCTGTACGACAATTTTCTTGCCCAACTCGTCGGCAGAGTGTACACGGATAACCTTGTAGAGAGCGTTCTTTACAACACTTATAGAGAGACCCGCGGAGATGTTCTCAATGCTGACACCCTCCTTCTGTGCCTGTTTCACAGAGGAGTTCATAAATACGGTGCATCGGGAACCAAGGTCAACGGGGTTATCGCCGAAGAGGCCAAGCTCGGCAAATTCTTCGATGGGATGTCCCAGAGAGTTTGCGAAGGTCTGCAGGAATGAGCCGCAACCCGAGGAGCAGGCTTCGTTGAGGAAGATGCTGTCAATGGCGCCCGAGCGGATTTTGAAACACTTCATATCCTGACCGCCGATGTCGATGATAAACTCAACGTCGGGCATAAAATATTTGGCCGCAGTGAAGTGAGCAACAGTCTCAACAACACCGATATCAACACCAAGTGCGTTCTTTATCATATCCTCACCGTAGCCTGTGACAGCAGAGGATACGATTCTGATGTTGGGATACTTTTCGTACATTTCTATGAGGGTGTCCCTGACAACGTCTACGGGCTTACCCTGATTTGACTGATATTTTGAGAAGATAATGGAGCCGTCTTTGTCGGTGAGTACAACCTTCAGGGTTGTAGAGCCGGAGTCGATTCCCAGATAAGCATCTCCTGAATAGTCGGAGTCTTCTTTTCTGGGGACGCGGTTTTTGTTGTGTCTTTCGATAAAGGCGTTGTAGTCCTCTTTGCTTGTGAAGAGAGGGTTAAGTGCAGAACTTGCAGAGAATTCAGATTTCTCACCTATACTTGTATAAACTTTTTCAAGGTCTACTTTTTCCTCTGCATAGTAAGCGGCTCCCAGAGCCACAAATACAAGGGAGTCCTCAGGACATATTCCCTCGCAACAGAGAGTTTTGTCGAAGGCTTTTCTCAGCTCTGAAAGGAAGGTGAGAGGACCACCCAGATAGACGATATTTCCCTCTATGGGGTGTCCCTGTGCAAGACCTGTGATGGTCTGGTTAACGATAGCATAGAAAATACTGGCGGAGATATCCTCTTTTCTGGCACCCTGATTAAGCAGGGGCTGGATATCGGTTTTTGCGAAAACACCGCAACGGGAAGCAATGGAATAAATCTTCTCGTGCTTTTTGGCAAGCTCGTTCATCTCTCCTGTTTCAATCTGCATCAGGCTTGCCATCTGGTCTGCAAATGCACCTGTGCCGCCTGCGCAGGTGCCGTTCATTCTGACCTCCAGATTTCCTTTGAGGAAGAGAATCTTGGCATCCTCGCCGCCCAGCTCGATAACTACATCGGCATCGGGAAGGCGATGATTCATAGCAACCTTAGTGGCATAAACTTCCTGCACAAAGGGAAGCCCTGCCTTCTGTGCAAGGCCCATTCCTGCGGAGCCGGAGACGGCACACACTACGGGCTCTTTTATATTGAATTTGTCTATTAATGTACGGATTACTTCTTTTGTCTTCTCCGTAATCATTGCAAAGTGTCGCTCGTAGCTTTTGTGTACAAGGTTGCCCTTGTCATCAAGCACGACACATTTGATAGTTGTAGAACCTATATCTATACCTATTCTCATAGACTATCCTTCTTTAATTTATTTAATCTTATTTGCGTAGTGCAGATATCTGATTCCTATTCTGGACCATTTGAATCCCAGTTTTTCCAGTTCCTTGACGGTATAGGAGTTACTGGTGGTGATGTTCTTGGATGCGGAGGCGATGGTGTTGTAGAAAGAAAGCACAGCAACCTCTTTGTCTTGAATCAGGTCCTTGAGAGCCTTCTCGAAGGTCTTTGCAGAAACCTTCTTGATGCCCCAGAAGAATTTCTTAACCAGCATATCCACACTGAACAAGTTGGGATTGTAGAGATTATAAATACTGTTAGTCTGCTTTTTCAGAGAGAGTCTGACGTAGGCATCGGCACACTCGTCAACGGGAGTGAAGTCAATGGGGTATTCAGCCAGTTCCTGACTGTACATACCTACCTTGATGAGACCTCTGAAGCGGTCAAGGAAGCCGTTGTCCTGAGCATTTCTCTGGAACTTGCCGTCAACCTTTCTCCAAGTGAGGTTTCCGATACGGAAGATGTTGGATTTAAGGCCGTTTTCTCTTGCCAGCAGAACAAGTTCCTCTGCCTTGTATTTGGAGTGAATATATACGTTCTGTGCGTAGTTCTGGCCGATATCCAGAACGAACTCGTCAAACATTGCCTCGGGATTTCTCTGTTCAACAGTACCCGAGCCGTTTACGCTGGCGGTAGAGGTGTGCTGAAGAATCGCATCTGCCTCGAAGCAGAAGTCGATAACAGTCTGTGTGCCTATAACGTTGGTAAGCTCCAGATCTTCATAGTGACCTGCGTGGTTTACGTTTGCTGCGGTATGGATAACCATATCCACTTCCTTAGCGAGTTTCTTATATTCCTCCTCGGAAAGACCGAAGCGGGGCAGGGTGATATCGCCCTTGACAGCGGTGTAATTAATGAACTTGCATCCTCTGGGGAAATAATAAGTCAGAAGTCCCTTGAGTCTGTCTTCGCTTCTGACAAGGCAGATGACTTTCTTATTTCTCTTTGTGAGTTCCCGGAGTATATGTGAGCCAAGGAAACCTGTGGCACCTGTGAGGAGAATGGTGTTAATCTCCTTGTCATACTCGATGTTTGCATTGTGGGTGATGTAGGTGTTGATATCGGTGGTTACACGGTCTTTTTCTGCTTCCTCGCGGTTTGAAATCAGAGCGATTTCCAGCTGCTCTGCGGTGGGACACTCGTAAATCTCCTGTGCCTGAATGCCAAGAATTGCTGCAACCTCAAAAGCGGCGAGGCTGTCGCCGCCGATGTCAAAGAAGTCCTCTTTGATGCCTATGTCTTTGCATCCGATAACTTGCTCGAAGGCCTCAACGATTCTTTTTTGCTCATCTGTCTGGGGAGCTATGTGGGGAACATTCTTTTTGTCGATGACCTGCTCGATCATCTGCATGGCTTCCTTGCGCTTGATTTTCATTGTAGTGGTCTTGGGGAAGTCACGGGCGATAAAGTTAAGATTAACCACTCTCTTGTAGGAGGGGAGGGTATTGTTGATTTCTTTTACTTTGAGTCTGATATTTTTGAGGATATTCTTGTCGCGGATGTCGCTAGGCTGGAAAGCGGCGGCGATTTTGCCGTTGCTCTCGTAAACCATTACGTCCTTGACACCTTCAATAGTTATCAGGTGGGTTTCCAGTTCCTCGGGGTAGATGTTTTTACCGTTATCCAGGATGATAAGGTTCTTGGAGCGGCCCGTGATGTAGAGATAGCCGTCCTTGTCGAAGCGGCCAAGGTCTCCGGTGCGGAAATATCCGTCCTCGGTGAATGCCTCCTCTGTTGCCTCGGGATTCTTGTAATAGCCCAGCATAACACCGGGACCCTTAACGAGAATTTCGCCGTCCTCGATTTTTACGTCCATATAAGAAACGGGTTTACCTACGGAATCGAATTTATTAGCTTTGGGGTAGTTCGCGGAAATCAGAGGTGCACATTCGGTAAGACCGTAGCCCTGATACATATTGATACCGAACTCGTCAAAGGTTCGGGCAATCTCAGGTCTGAGTGCAGCACCGCCTACAATGACATTGGTAAGATTGCCGCCAAAATTGTTGAGAAGACTCTTAAAAATGCGGCGTCTCTCATCTATGTGAATCATTCTGAGGTAATGGCTGAGTTTTCTGGCGAACTGAACCTTGCGGCGGTTTCTGCCGTTTTCTATACCGTCCATGACTTTTTTGTAGAATACCTCTGCAATAGCGGGTACTACCAGAATAACAGCAGGCTTGAATTTCTTCAGATTTGCGACAATGTTTTCGAGTTTGTCGTTGATGCAGACTGTGGCACCGCAATAGATAACACCAAGGTTATCAACAGTCAGCTCAAAGGTGTGATGAATGGGGAGCACGGATAATACCACAGGGTTACACTTGAGGTTCTGGGCATAGTCCATCTTGTGGATTTCGATGATGTTTGAAACAATGTTTCTCTGACTGAGCATAACACCCTTGCTGATGCCGGTGGTGCCTGAGGTGAACAGAATCTCGGTGAGAGCATCGGGGTCAATTTCGGGTAATTCTGTGTGCTCGGTACCCAGAATGTCCTCAAAGAGAGAGTCGGAGAATCTGATGATTTCCTGAACTTTATTGTCCTGCTTTTCAATTTCGGGGATAAGATATTCGTACTCCCTTGAAAGGAACACAGCATCTACGTCTCCCATTACAAGAAGGTTGAGCATCTCATTGTCGGGAAGCATTCTGTCAATGGGAATTACCACGTTGGCACTGCACGCAATGCCGAGAAATGCGGTCATCCAATGATAACTGGAAGCACCGATAATGGCGATGTGTTTACCCTTATAGTTTTTATTCACAAACCAAGAGGCAACGGAATTGATATCGTGCTCAAAAGTTCTGAAGCTTTTGCTCACGATTTCACCGTTTTCGATAAAGCGGTAAACATCTCTGTCGCCGTAATTTTCAGCTATTTCTTTAACAAAATCCTGTAAGTTTAAAAGTGTGCTTTTCATAATTACCCCAATTCGAAAAATACATCAATTTTATGCAAGGTATACCAACATAAAATTATACATCATTTTTCGACTCAAATTATTAACAAATTGTTAACAAAGGTCTTTTTCATTAAAAAATGTCGAATTTTTCAGTTTTCCACAGAATAGATATGTGAATACTCCGAGGAGTTGTATTTAATGACAATACAGCCCCCTTGAAACAGGCAAAAAATGGCTTGTAATCGGATGTTGATACTGTCAAAAACTTCAGTTTTTGCAAAGAGTAAGTGTATTGTTGAAGGCTGATGCAATATCGGAATTGAGGCGAAAAGCGGTTTATTGATGATTTTTTAAGAAGGATTCCTGATTTTTGTGTTGCAGATAAAAAAAGACACCCTCGGATAACCGAAAGTGTCTTTAGCTTTTGAGTCGGGAAAAGAGGCGAAGTCCTTTCAGACAGATTTCATCAATTCCACGAGCTTTCTGGCGGTAAGTGGCAGGGAGTGTTCCTTTTTTCTTACCAGAACAATCTCTCTGGCAGGAAGGGGCTTTGTTAATGAGATTGTGCGGATATCAGCGTCCTCCTCTGTGAATTGTCGGGGGACAAAGCCTACCCCGAGACCGTGCTTTACCAAGGGGATTATCTGGTCAGCGGTGGCGGCTTCAATATCAGGAGAGAAGCTGCAGTTGTACTTTGAAAAAACCTCGGAATAAAAGTCAAAGGTGGAGGTTTTTGAACCCAGAGAGATTAAAGGATAAGCCGATAATTCCTTGATAGAGATATCACTCTTTATGTCAAAATCATTGCCGCAAATCGGCACTTCCTGCAGTGTGGACAGAGTGGTTATGTTGAGTTTGGAATCTATGTCCACAGGTGTTGTGACGATGGCGATATCCACAAGGCGGTTGTTTATCATTTTAATTGCCTGAGGGGTGGAGACATTGAGGATTTTAATCCTCACACCCGGATAGAGCTGATGATAACGGCTGAGGATGGGAAGCAGATAGCACCGAAGGGCAATTTCTGTGGCACCGATGGACACCAGACCCTCATCCATATTGTGCTTTGCACAAATCGCCTGCTCGCCTGCCTGAATACTCTCAAAGGCGGCGGAGATGTGCTCGTAAAGCTCCTGCCCGTCCTCTGTCAGACGCACGCCCTTGTTACTTCTTTCAAACAGAGTGCATCCCAGTTGCTCCTCCAGATTCTTGACGGTTCTGGTCAGGTTCGGTTGATTGCAAAGCATCGCTTCTGCTGCTCGGGTAAAACTCTTGTACTTGGCAACATAGTAAAAAATTCTGTAGTGTTCGTAGCTGATATTCATAAATTACTCCATATAAAATTGATATATCTAACATTGCAATTATATATTTTACATATATCACTATTGGGATTATAATACGGCTGAAATAAGATGTCAATACAGAAAGGGTTTTGAAAATGGATATGTTGGATATTTCGCTTATTACAGAATTGATGGAGGCTTTCACCATACTTTGTTTTGGTCTTTCATGGCCCATATCTATAAGAAAATCATACGTATCAAAAACCGCCAAGGGCAAGAGTCTCTTCTTTGAGGTTTTTCTGCTGGTGGGCTATGCTCTCGGTATCATCCGCAAGATAATACAGCTTTCCGTACTGGGATGCACAGGTCCCATATTCTACCTGAGCTTCTTCTTCTATATTCTGAACTTCATTGAGATTTCAATAGATGTATGCCTTTACTTCAGAAATCTCAAATACGACAGACTGGCACTTGTCGGCAAAAATTGAAGGTGCAAGAGGTTTGTTTTGGCAGACCGGAGGAAAAGGTGTCTGACAGGAGCATATATTTTTAAAATATAATCACAAAAATATATTCACACCGACTTACTTTCATAAAATTGCAGCGGCGGATTTTCTCCGCCGCTGCTTTGCTTTTATTTATCCATTTTAAATGTCTGCTTAAACGTAGGTACTTTGCTTACCATAATGTCCAATCGGGCAGTCTTGCCGTCCTTAAAAACAACCTCACAGCGCGATGCGGGATGAGACTCTCCGCCCTTTTTGATTGAGGGTGCAGTGTCAAGCCATTTGTATTCGGCAATATCGTTTGCTGTAAAGGTGTAGTCTTCAATTTTTGAACCGTAAATTAATCCATGGCCTTTTTCCATGTTCAGATAGCATCCCGGTGCAAAATCACTGTTTTTCTCGCCGTAATCCACGTTGCCGTAAAAATCGGCATTGTATCTGGCGGTAACCTTGGCTGCACCTGCTGCGCCGTCCTTTACTTTACCTAAAAAATCTTTAAATCCCATATTATCCTCCTTATTTTTAAGACATTTCGTCTTGATTTTTATCCGTCATTCCTTATCGTCTGGGTGTGAACCCGGTACAGTTGGGAGTTTTATTGTATGTCATCATATTACAGCGACCTGCATGGGCACAGGCTCGGCATTGTGCTTGTGCGGCTTTGAGGAGCTTGTTCTGTTTCTCTAACTCCGCCATGCTGTTTTTGTAGTCTTCTTTTCTGCGCCGTTCTTTTTCTGCATATTCGAGACGACGGCTTTCAGCCTCGCGGGCAAGTGTTTCTTCACGTAATCTGCGGTCCTCATCCGCACGACGTTTTTCTTCCTCGCGACGACGCCGACGTTCCTGGTCTTCACGGAACTGCATTTCTTCGCGGTGGCGACGTTCCTCGTCTGCGCGGCGCTGCTCTTCTTCATAGCGACGACGTTCTTCCTGTTCACGCTGAAGCTGCAGTTGCCTCTCGCGATAGACGGCTTCTTCGTACAGATTCACCGCTTCTTTCAGGTCATCTGCTCTGCCGCTTTTGATGTAGTCTGTAATTATATGCACTACAGGCAGGTACTTTTCTGTTATTAAATCGTTGGCTTCTTGTAATTTGTGCAGGGCAGGCACATATTGCTCCTCGCGGATTTTGTTGACCGCTTCAATTCGGTCTGCTTCCAGCTTCTCTGCGATTTCGTCCTCTTCTTTCAGATGGGCAAGATAAATCTCTCTCCAGGAAGTGTACTCTTCGATAAAATCACTTTTTGACAAAAGGTAAGCAGAGTATTCGTTCTTATAAGCATCCATATCCTGCTGGTACTTTTTTTCTGCTTCCTGTTTATCATTTTCATAGGTTTTGATTTTTTGTTTGGTAGCTTCTTCGTCTGCCTGCTTTGCGGCTTTGTGCTTCATAAAGAAGAAAACCCCTGCAGCAATACAGGCGGCAAGAATTATAAGATTGCCGATAATGGTAAGAAACTCTCCGGAAAACAGTCCTCCGGAAATTAAGACGCAAACCGCAACAAATCCGGCGACGGGAAGCAACCAGCCCAGCTTTTTCTTTAATGCATTAGCTGCCTCGTGGACATTTGTGGGTTTGTTACCGACATTGGGTTTGGCAGGCTCTTTGGGAGATATTACGTGCTCGTATGCCATTTCCATGATTTCAATGGCGTTTTCTTCATCGTGGCCTATGGTTTTTTGCCATGCAGTCCGTTCTTCTTCGCTCTTATAATCACCGGGGAACAGCGGCACCTTTATCTGACGTTCATAGCAATCGTCCGGATTAAAGTTATCCATTTGTGACTTTATTGCTACAGCGTCCCGATATAGCGCAGTAATATTTTCCAGCTTTGCAATCAGTTCATTTTTAGGAATACCCACAGATCATCAACCTTTCTTTCGTCTGAAAAATCGCCGTTTTCGTTTACGGACACTCCCGAAACAAGGGCAGTTCTTAAGGCGTTTTATATAAATCTTTACCTTATTGTAACTATGCAAAAAATATTATTCCATTTACTGTCAGTATCTTGCTTTTTTGTGAAAAGCGTGATATAATGCACGATTGACGACAAGAGAGGCGGTTTTCCGCCTCTCTTGTTGCTTTTTTTTATGCATCGTGCTAAAGTATAAATAACAAGGGGGAACTCTTATGTCAAAAAACACAGCAGAGATAATAAAGGAACTTAAGCTCTCTTCGGATTTTAAACGCTTTTATCAGGAGAACAAGGAATATATGGTGGACAAGACCCTGGCGCAGTTTCTGGAACAACTATTGCAGGAGACCGGCATCAGCAAAGCCAAGGCTATCAAAAATGCTGAAATGAGCGAGATTTACGGCTACCATATTTTTGCAGGTACCCGGATTCCTGAGCGAGGCAAGGTGTTGGCGCTTGCCATTGGTATGGGACTGAAGTTGGACCAGATTCAGCAGCTTCTGAAGGTTGCAGGTTACAGCACACTGTATGTAAAGCGTCCTTTTGACAGCGTGGTACTTTACGGTATTTGTAATAATATGTCAGTAGCGCAAATCAATGAGCTTCTGTATGACTACGATATGGAAACGTTAGGACAAAACTTATCATGAAATTATGCCCGAATTGTAAGGCTGAAATGGACGATAACGCCCGTTTCTGCCTGTGTTGTATGACATCTTTGGATGAAAAAGAACTGATTTCGCCGTCGGTGCGCAAAAAGCGCCGATGGCCACTGGTGCTTCTCTGTGTACTCTTATGGGGTATCGGTTCGGCACTTGTTGTTTTTTTGATAAACTACGAACCTCAGGCGTCGAAGACTCCGCCCGATAGCGGGAGTAATTACGCCACGGAGGATACAGAACAGAGTTCTGCAACAATGTCTTCTGTGGAAGACACCTCTTTACGCACTAGCACAGTGGATGGTGTTACCTATACCTTCCGCCCTGCAACAGAGGAAGAATATCCCACAGCGATTGCCTTGAACAATAAATACGTGTTGATTCGTGTGGAAGGCTCTTCGCCGAGCGGATTCTATCAGGTACCCAGTTTTGTAGGTAACGACACAAATGCGTTGGTAACAGTCGTGGCGGATGGTGCCTTTGACGGGACCGACGCACAGGTGATTGACCTTGGATACAATGTGCGTTATGTGTGGGGTAATGCCTTTGGTGGTAATTCCCTTACCGAATTGTATTTGCACGAAGATGTGTTTATCGATGATATAGCGTTTTCCGGCTGTGAGGAAGAACTGACGATTCACTGCCCGGAATATCTGGACAATACAGAAGGTACACTCTGGTGTGAACTTGCTGTTTCGCTGGGCTTTCGGTGGCAGCAGGAAAACATCTGACAGGAGAAATATATGACAAGAGAAGAATATATCAGCAATCTACGCAATACGTTTTCCACTGTGGATGTTTTAAGTGCAAAAAACGATTACAAAGTTCTGAGATTGCGGCATCGGAAAAGCGGCAAAGATATTGTGTTGCGCAGTTATCCTCATCCTGTAGAGGCATATAACACACTTGTGTCGATTCGCTGTAAAAATCTGCCGGGGATTCTGGATGTGATTGCTGTGGATGACGGACAGATAGTACTGGAAGAGTATATTTCCGGTATGACGATTGCGCAGATTATGGAAACAAACCGCTACCAAAAGCAGGGTGCCAAACGAATTATGACAGAACTCTGTCACGCTATGATAGTACTCCATACCAGAGGTCTGGTGCATCGGGATATCAAGCCGGAAAACGTGATGATATCTGACGATGGGCGAGTAGTGTTGATTGATCTCAACGCATCGCGAAGTGTCAAAACCGGCAGTCGGGACACTGTTATTATGGGCACCGCAGGCTATGTTTCTCCGGAACAGTTGGGAATTTCTCAGACTGATGCCAGAACTGATATTTATGCCGCAGGAATTCTATATAATGTTATGCTGACCGGTTCTCATCCCAGCGAAACCATGGCATCGGGGCGTGCAGGTCAGATTGTCCGAAAGTGTACCGCGGTAAATCCAAAGGAACGCTACCAATCTGCAGAGATACTGTGCTCGGTTTTGTAAGTTTTTTGCCGAAAATGAGCGGGTATTTATTTAACAGATGCCCGACGAACAATTATCAAACTATATATTCACGCACAAAAAAGCGTTGCACAAGAGGGGAATACACTCCCTCAAACTGCAACGCTTGTTTTTCGTTTTTTAAATTATAGTATCGATTAAAAGCATAAGGCAAAATCCTATAAGCAGGGCATAAGTAGCTACTCTTTCATTTCCGTGTGCGTGGGTTTCAGGTATCATTTCGTCGCTGATAATATATAGCATTGTGCCTCCGGCAAAACTCAGTGCAAACGGAAGTATGGCTGAGGATAAACTGACTGCATAATATCCTATTATGGTTCCGATAACCTCGACAACACCCGTAAATGAAGCAATTACAAAAGTTCTCCATGGTTTGATTCCTGCAGATAGCATAGGACCGATGATAACCATACCTTCAGGGATGTTTTGTAGAGCAATACCTCCTGCAATTATAAGTGCCTGAGATAAATCCTCAGAACCAAATCCGACACCTGCCGCAATTCCTTCCGGCAGATTGTGTATGGCGATTGCAATGACAAAAAGTAACACTTTGTTGGTGCGCGAATCGGGTTGATGTTCCGGGTTTGTTCCCGTGAGTCTGTGCAGATGAGGGACTAATTTATCTATCAGGTTAAGGCATATTGCACCCGTAAAAATACCCGAGATAGTTACAAATATTCCGCGTTTTCCGCCATATTCCAGCGACGGAAGAACAAGCCCTAAAATTGCCGCTGATAACATCACTCCGGCTGCAAATGATATTATAATATCTGCGAATTTATGAGATGTTTTCTTGAAAGCAAATCCCAGTAAAGAACCTAAAACCGTAGCAAATCCTACTCCGATTGCTGTTAGTAATACTTCAACCATACGAACCTCTTTTTTATTTAGTTTACTATAAAATATATCAAATAATTCAACAAACATCAAGTGAAGATGTTTTTAAAACAGTTGATAAAGTTGTTGTCAACGCAGACGGAAGCGTGGTGTTCAGCTTCAAGAATGGGGGTGAGGTGGAGATTTGAAACATACAACAGCATATATAGCAAGAGCAACAGCCTGAAAACTGTTGCTTTTTGTTTTTTATTAGCGCTATAATTATCTCGACAAACTTGAATTTGCAAGCGTGACGCTTGAGCCGATTCCGCCTATTTATAAATGTATTTTACAATAATGTTTCTTTAACGGCGGAGATAGTAAGTGCATTTTATACCGCCGTTTATGAGGGTGAGTTTTACACCAAAACTTTTCCAAAGGCGGAGTTGCCCTACGGGTGGCTAACCCGTAAATTTCCAATTTGCCGAGCTGAAACAAAAATTCAGTCGTTTAACGATTACTCTATAAATTAACGATAGGATTATTGATTTTACCGGCATCATTACAAAATCACATAAAAAATCACAACAAAAAAGCGTTGCACTGCAAATAATTAACACGGAATTTGAATTGTGTATCTATTCACTTTGCACTTAAACAATAA
>JAFQNJ010000028.1 GCA_017395925.1 Ruminococcus sp.
AAATACAATGAAAAACAATAAGTATTGATATTTTACCATAATATTCAAAAAAATTCAAGTCATATTTGATTTTGAACACTCAAGTGTAAATAAAATCTCAAATATTCACACAAACATCACAGAAAATCTATTGATTTATTTAATGAAAAAGAGTAATATAGAAATAACTTTTTGATTTTGTTTAGGAGGAACTGTTTTGGATACAGAAAATAAAGAGATTTTAACCGAGGAAAATACCACAGAGGAACTTTCTGAGGAAGCAACCACAACTCTGGATGTTGACACTGCGGATATTGATGCAGAACTTCAGCGTTACGGAGTAGATACCGAGAGTGAAGCAGAGACTGAGGAGGAAGAAACCAAAAAGAAGAAGCCTTTCATAATCCAGACTCCTGTGATTATTGCGGCTATCTGCTTTGTGCTTGTAGCATGTATTGTTTTCGGAACCCTTGGTGTGTATAACCTTTTCTTCAGAAAGGGAATAGACGGTGTTTGGCAGAGCGATGTTTTTGCCGAGGGTGTGTATTTTGTTTTTGATAAAAAGGGTACTGTGGCAATTGATGCAGGCGGAATGAGATACGAAGGCACATATATCTTTGAGGAATCAGAAGATGGCACATATTCCGTCAAGAGTGATTTGTTTTATGCTGTTCAGATGTACACAGACCATACAGTGACTTTTGGTGAAGGTAAAAAGTCTATGACATGGAGCAATGAGTATTACACCATCAATTTCACCAAGAGCAAATTGCCCGATTACAAAATTGATGCAGAGACAATAACCCACGCATCAGCCGACGAGATGGGAATCACCACATTCAAGACAGATGAGGCTCTGGTTGGTAAGTGGACAGAGCAGCTTGATGAGTCCAGTGTTCAGATGGGTTATCCCAAGAGAACTCTTGTGTTTGAAAAAGACGGTACAGGCAGTGAAAGATATCATTTCGATTTGACTGCATCTTATGGTTTTGAGTATGATGCTGTAAGCAGTTTCAAATATACCGTGCACAATGGTTCTGTATACATTACCAGCGAAAGTTATAGCGGAGAGAAGATGGATTCTGTAATCGAGGGCTACTCCATTAACGGAAACACCCTGATAACTCCCGACGGAAAATACACAAAAGCAGATAAGTAAAAAAATGGCGGCAGAAATTCATCTGTCGCCATTATTATATGTGTAAGGTGTGAAAGTATCAGTACATTTTAGAGAGAAGTAGCAGGTCCTTTACCGTTATGTTTCCATCGCGGTTTATATCAGCGGCTTTGGTTTGAACTTTGTCGGGAACTTCTTCTCCGGTAATGAATTTCATCATTAGTTTCAGGTCGCGGGAGTTTATATTACCCTCAGAGGTCAGCTCGCCGTAAATCACTGCCGTGAAAGTTTTAGAGTTATATCTGATTTCCATACCTGTACCCAGATGTCCCGAGGCTATCTCTTTTGAATCTTTATCAAATATAGAGAAACTGTCCTTGTGAGCACCCAGTGAGTCTCTGAGTTTTGCGATGGTAACGCCCTGAGGCACTATGCAGAAGCTGTCATCAAAGTTGATTTGAGGAGAGTGTGCAGCAGGAGTTTCCTCTTGGATTGGAGCAAGCACGCCATCGAAGAAGTGATGGTGTTTGCCGTCATAAGCCCTGAGAGTTTCGCTGTCTGTATAAACAAGAGGGTCTTTAGGAGGAGCGTTGGAAATTTTCTGAACCTCCGAATTTTTAAGAATATACAGTCCGTCGGAGGTTATAACGTTAACAGTTATACCATCGTGGCAGATAATCTGATTTATGGTACCTTTAAGGGTTGTGGCTTTAAGTGTGCCGTCTTTTGAGAGTGTGCAGAGGGTTTTGTTATCGAATCTGGATACAAAGAAACACTCATCGTTACGGGAAACTGCAAAATTATGAGGAGAAAACGATGCTTCGGTGTTTACCGCTATGTGATTGCTGTCACCGCTTCTGATATCATAACTGTAAATAACAGTTTGCTCCTTACCGTTGTCTTTATAGTTATAGCCAAGAAAACGAAAGATACCGTCGTGAACATCGCAGGCAAAAAGATGATTGGTGTTTTCAAAAACTACCTGATAATCATCGGACGAGATACTGACATAATCATTATCAAAAGATACGGTATAAATAGTGTTGCTCTCGCTATCGCAGACAACTGTATTCTCAGCGGCACCTGTGCTAAGTACGGAGAGGGACGTGAGCAATATAATAAGGATGCCCGATATGATTCTCTTTCTGATAATAACCACTCCCTTCTCCTGAGTTTATAATAAACCCAACAGGGGAGAATAGGAGCAAAATGGGAAAAACCTTCACATAAAATGATAAAAAGAAAACGCCGCAGAGGAAGCGGCGTTTTTTTCTGAAGTTAATTTATAATTATTCAGTCATTTCCCAGTTGTGCCATACGTTCTGGATATCATCATTATCCTCGAACATATCAAGCATCTTCTGAAGCTTTTCCTGAATATCCTTGTCGTCAACCTTTACATAGGTGTTGGGAACCATAGCAACCTCTGCTGTAACGAAGGAATAGCCCTTTGCTGCAAGGTCGTCTCTGATAGCACCCATATCGGAAGCCTCGGTGTAAACGGTGAATACATCCTCGTCTGCCTCAAAGTCGGAAGCACCTGCTTCGAGTGCTGCCTCCATAACGGTGTCTTCATCAGCCTCAAGGTCTTCTCTGTCAATTACGATAACACCCTTCTGCTCAAACATAAAGCTTACACAGCCGGGAGTACCCATATTGCCGCCGAACTTGTCAAAGTAGTGACGGACGTCACCTGCGGTACGGTTACGGTTGTCGGTGAGTGCCTCAACGATAACAGCAACACCTGATGCGCCGTAGCCTTCGTATGTAACGGATTCGTAGTTGGTGGAGTCGCCTTCACCGGCAGCCTTCTTGATAATTCTGTCGATGTTGTCGTTGGGGACGTTGTTTGCCTTTGCCTTTGCGATACAATCACGGAGTTTGGAGTTTACGGAAGGGTCAGCACTGCCGCCTTCCTTAACTGCAACGATAAGCTCTCTGCCGATTTTTGTAAAAATCTTTGCACGAGCAGCATCGTTCTTACCTTTTTTCTGCTTGATGGTACTCCATTTATTATGTCCTGACATTAAAATCATCCTTTATCATAAAAAATTCGCTGATATTATAACACATCAATACAATATTTGCAAATATTAAAAGTTACAATATTGTTACAAATCTATTGTATATATAATACATAAGTGCTATAATATTCAAGATGTTTATCAGAGGCTCAGGCAAGGAATAAACACGAGTATATCTTTTAGAGAGGATGATAGTTATGATTAAGTCAATGACAGGCTACGGCAGAGCTGAAGCCGAGGTGGGCGGCAAGGTTATCACTGTTGAGCTCAAAAGTGTGAACCACCGTTTCTTTGAGTTCTCCTGCCGCACAACGAGAGGCTATGCTTTCCTTGAGGAAAAGCTCAAGTCCTATGTCAATTCCCGTGTCTCCCGCGGAAAGATAGATATGTATGTATCTGTAATTACCTGCGACGAGGATGCAGATGCACAGGTTATCGTTAACCATAGTCTTGCATCAGGCTATGCAAAGGCACTGGAGGAAATCGCAACCCGTTACGAAGTGACAAATGATGCAACCGCATCCATGATAGCGCGTTTTCCTGATGTGCTCACAATCCACAAGGCTCCCGAGGATGAACAGCAGGTGCTGGATGCAGTGCTTCCTGTTGCCAAGGAAGCGGTAGACAAGTTCATAGCTATGCGTGAGGTGGAAGGAAAACGTCTTTATGAGGACGTGCTCTCCAGAACAAAAACTATCCTCGGCATAGTTGAGATAATCGAGAAGGAGTCTCCCCGCATTGTTGAGGAGTACGAGAGACGTCTTCGTGACCGTATCGAGGAGCTTCTGGGCAACAATACATACGACCCCCAGCGTGTTCTCACCGAGGTGGCTGTTTTTGCCGATAAGGTGGCAGTAGCTGAGGAGACCGTCAGACTCCGCAGTCACATTGACCAGATGGCATCATTTATGAATTCCAATGAGTCTATCGGTAAAAAACTTGACTTCATTGTTCAGGAAATGAACCGAGAGGCAAATACCACAGGCTCCAAGATTCAGGATGCAGAGCTTGCACATCAGGTTGTAAATATCAAAGCGGAAATTGAGAAAATCCGTGAGCAGATTCAGAACATTGAATAAGGAGCAGGTATGAAGCTTATTAATATCGGATTCGGAAACGTTGTTTCCGCCAAACGCCTTATCGCTGTTCTCAGTCCTGACTCTGCTCCTATCAAGAGAATAATTCAGGATTCAAAGCAGAAGGGAAACCTTGTGGATGCCACCTACGGCAGACGTTGCAAGGCGGTACTTTTCACAGACAGCGACCATATTATTCTCTCTGCAATTTCTCCCGAGACTATTGCAAACCGAATTGAGGAGGGTGACAAGAATGAGTGATAACAATAAAAGAGGCAGACTCTTTGTGTATTCAGGTGCATCGGGTGTAGGAAAAGGCACAATTATGAAGCGTCTTCTTGCAGAAGACAGCACTGTGCGCCTTTCTGTTTCAGCAACTACCAGAGCACCCAGACCCGGAGAGACTCACGGCAAGGAGTATTTCTTTGTCACAAGAGAAGAGTTCGACGAGATGATAGAGAACAACGGCTTTATGGAATATGCCACCTATTGCGACAATTCCTACGGCACACCCAAAAAGGCGGTTGAAGAAGAACTTGAGAAGGGCAACAACGTCTTTCTGGAGATTGACGTAAAGGGTGCTCTCAATATAATCAGAGACTATCCCGAATGTGTCAGTATTTTTATTCTTCCTCCCGATTTTGAAACTCTTGAGAAGCGTCTGCGCAAGAGAGCTACCGAAACCGAAGAACAGATTCGTTTCCGTCTGGAAACAGCTCTGAGGGAAATTTCCTTTTCTGACCGCTATACATACAATGTGGTAAACGGCGATATTGACAAAGCGGTTGAGGAGGTCCTCTCTATTATCCGCAAGGAAACAGGCAGAGAGTAATCTCTGATAAAAAATTTCGTTTGCATGCACCTTTGGTGCAGTTAATAAATTTATCATTATTTTCAAGGAGTGTATATAAAATGATTAGAGCATCTATCGACGATATGTTAAGCGGCAAGGAGAGCCGTTACGCACTGGTAATCGGTGTGGCAAAGAGAGCAAGAGAAATTGCACAGGGTTTTGAGGATGAGGGTGTAGTTACCACCGAGAAGCCTGTACTTCTTGCTGTTGAAGAGTTCAAGAATCACAAATTCAACATTTTAGAGCCTCAGGATGAAGACTGAGGACAACCTCATTGCCTCGGTGGCAGTTGAGGGTACAGTATATCACTTTGACAAAACCTTCGACTATGCAGTGCCCGAGGAATACTCTGCTGTTTTAAGGGCAGGCTGCAGGGTAAAGGTTCCTTTTGCAAGGGGCAATGCCCCTCGTCAGGGAATGGTTATGAGCCTTCACAGAGGGGACAGCGCAGGACTTAAATATATCAGTTCGGTGTTGGACTTTACGCCTGTACTGCCCGAGAATATGCTCTGCCTTGCAGAGTTTATGCAGAGGAATTATTACTGCACCATTTTTGATGCAGTGAAAGCAATGCTTCCTGCGGGTATCGGCTACAGCATTACCACCCTGTATGAGGCGGTAACTGATGCGGACAAATCTTTGATGTCAGATGAAGAGGCAAGGATTTATTCCTTCCTTTTGTCTTCAAAGAAGCCTGTGAAACGCCGTGACCTTATGAGCGAATTCGGCTATGAGGACTATACCGTTTTTGAAAGAATGGCGGATAAAGGTTATCTGCTTAAATCCGACGATGCTTTCAGAAAAATAGGGGATAAGTCACAGAGAATGCTTCGGCTTACAAGCGACGGCTTTGATGCAAACTGTAAACTCACCGACAAACAGCAGTCCGTTATGGATTTGCTTTGTGTGGCAGGTGAAGCTTCCCTCAAGGAAATCTGTTACTACACAGGTGTGACAACGGCTGTAACGGATGCTTTGGTAAAAAAAGGAATCGCCGAGTATTTTGACAGCGAGGTTTTCAGAACTCCCGTCACATATTCTGATGTCAGGGGTGAGTTTCCCGTACTGTCACAGGAACAGCAGAAGGCTTTTGAGGGACTTGAAGCAATGTATGAAAAGCACACAGCCGCTGCAGCACTTCTTTACGGAGTTACGGGTTCAGGAAAAACATCTGTTTTCACTCATCTTATCCGCAAGTGCGTGGATGACGGCAAAGGTGTTATCCTGATGGTGCCTGAAATTGCCCTGACCCCTCAGTTAATAAGACACATCAAGAGCCTTTTCCCTGATAAGGTAGCTGTTTTCCACAGCGGTCTTTCCTTGGGTGAGCGACTTGATGAGTTTAAGCGTGTCAGACGCGGGATGGCAAAAATTGCAGTAGGCACCCGTAGTGCGGTGTTTGCTCCTTTCGATAACCTTGGTCTCATTGTAATGGACGAGGAACAGGAGCATACCTACAAATCCGAGAATACCCCCAGATTCCATGCCAGAGATGTAGCAAAGTTCCGTTGTGCCAATGAGAACGCAATGTTACTTCTCTCTTCGGCTACCCCTGATGTGGAGAGTTTTTATCACGCCCAAACAGGCAGATACTCTCTGTTTACATTACAGGGAAGGTACGGTGAAGCACAGCTTCCCACTGTACTGACGGCAGATATGAACGAGGAAGTTGAAGCCGGTAATACCACAGGCTTCTCGTCGCTTCTGCTGCAAGAAATCGAAGAAAACCTTAATAATAAAAAGCAGACAATACTTCTTCTCAACAGAAGAGGTTATAATACCTTTGCGGTTTGCAGCAAATGCAAAGAGCCCGTTACCTGTCCCAACTGTTCTATTTCTCTTACTTACCACAAGGAGAACAACAGGCTTATGTGTCATTACTGCGGACATTCGGTGTCGGTTTTCGACGAGTGTCCCTCGTGTCACGAGAAGAGTCTCAGGTTCTGCGGTGCAGGTACCCAGAGGGGAGAGGAAACTTTGGCGGAATTGTTTCCTGATGCACGTATCCTGAGAATGGATACCGATACGGTAATGAACAAAAATGCTCACGAGAAACTGTTTGCTCAGTTTGCCTTTGGTGAGTATGATATCCTGATAGGCACACAAATGGTGGCAAAAGGGCTTGATTTTCCGAGGGTTACGCTTGTGGGAGTAATGTCTGCCGACCAGATGCTTTACAGCGACGATTACCGTAGTTTTGAGAGAGCCTTTTCAATGCTCACTCAGGTTGTGGGCAGAAGCGGCAGAGGTTCTGACACGGGAAGGGCTGTTATCCAGACCTATACCCCCGAGAATCCCGTAATCGAACTGGCGGCATCTCAGGACTACGAGGCTTTCTATCGGGATGAGATAGAGCTTCGCCGAATGCTTACCTATCCGCCTTTTTCCGATTTGTTGTTAGTCGGCTTTTTAAGCGAGTCAAAAGCGGATGCTGTCAGCTGTTCCAATGAATTCCTCAGACGCCTCAGCGAGCTTTGCACAGAGGAATTCACTGATGTGCCCATAAGGGCGTTGGGTCCGTCTCCTGCACTTGTTTCAAAGGTCAACAATAAATACAGATATAAAATAATAATTAAAAGCCGTAATTCAAAGAGACTCCGAGAACTTGTCTCAGGTCTTCTCAAAGAATTCGGCAAGGATAAAAGATTTCGGAGCGTCACGGTTTACGTGGATGTAAAGCCGATGAATTTTTAAAAGTTTTGAATATTTATGTTCCGTTTGGAGGAAAAATAATATGGCAATCAGAAATGTTGTGAAAGAAGGCGACGAGGTACTGCGTAAAACCGCACGTCCTGTCACCGACTTCAACGAGAGACTTCACATACTCCTTGACGATATGGCAGAGACCATGTACAAGGAGAACGGATGCGGACTCGCCGCCAATCAGGTGGGTATCCTCAGACGCGTTGTGGTTATTGATACCGGAGAAGGCCTCATTGAGCTTGTAAACCCTGAAATTATCAAGAAGTCAGGCTCCCAGCAGGAGGTTGAGGGTTGTCTCTCCTGTCCCGGAGAATATGGCATCACCAAGCGTCCTATGAAGGTAACCGTCAAGGCGTTTGACCGTTTTGGAAATGAGAAAATCTACGAGGGAGAGGGTCTCCTTGCCAGAGCATTCTGTCACGAGCTTGACCATCTTGACGGCGTACTCTACAAGGATAATGTTATCAGAATGCTCTCACCCGATGAAATTGAAAGCTGAGGAGATTTGCTGTGAATATAGTATTTATGGGAACTCCCGACTTTGCTGTGGAGAGCCTCAAAGCACTCTCTGACAGCGGGCACAATATATCTGCGGTGTTTACAAAGCAGGATATGCCCCGTGGAAGAAAGATGATAATGACTCCTCCTGAAGTCAAGGTTCTTGCCCTTGAGAGAGGACTCCCTGTCTATCAGCCCGCAACTCTTCGTGACACCGACATTCAGAATACCCTCAAAGAACTTGCACCCGATGTAATTGTGGTTGTTGCATACGGAAAACTCCTTCCCAAGGAAGTGCTTGATATCCCTAAGTACGGATGCATCAACGTCCACGGTTCAATTCTTCCTAAATACCGCGGTGCAGCACCTATTCAGTGGACCGTTATTAATGGCGACGAGTACGGCGGTGTCACTACAATGTACATGGGAGAAGGTCTTGATACAGGAGATATCATTGAAGTTTACAAGACCAAGGTGGAGGAAAACGAAACCTCGGGAGAGCTTTTCGACAGACTGGCAAAGGAAGGCGCAAAACTCCTTCTGCATACCCTTGAGCTTATAGAAAACGGCACAGCACCCAGAATACCCCAAAATGAGGAGGAGGCAACTTATGCTTCTATGCTTTCAAAGGAAATGTGTATAATCGACTGGACAAAGCCTGCCTCTGAAGTCCATAATTTGGTGAGAGGTCTCAACCCCTGGCCCATAGCACTGACAACCCTTGAAGGCAAAAGAGTTAAGATTATAGAAACCCGGATTTCATCTCTTCGTGGAAAAGAAGGAGAGATTGTCGCCTTGGAGCCGCTGACAGTTGCCTGCGGCGAGGGCTCTGTGGAGATTCCTACACTTCAGATTGAAGGCAAGCGCGCTATGGACTCAAAATCCTTCCTTTTAGGTCACAGACTTTCAAAGGGCGATAAATTCGGTAACTGATTATTGGAGGATACCTTATGTGGATTGATTATTTTTCAGGCTATTTCTCATACCTTATATGGATGCTTCCTGCCATTATTCTTGCAGGCTTTGCACAGTACAAGGTAAGGTCTGCATATTCGAAGAATTCCAAAATTAGAAATTCAAAGGGAATTACAGGTGCAGAAGCGGCACGCCGTGTCCTTATGAACAATAATGTGACAGGTGTTAACATTCTGCCTACATCAGGCAAACTCACAGACCACTTCAACCCTTCAAACAATACAATATATCTTTCCGAGGAAGTTTATAACGAAGCGTCTGTTGCGGCTGTGGGAATAGCATCCCACGAAGCAGGGCACGCCGTCCAGCACGCAGAAGGGTATCTCCCCAATAAAATAAGAACTATTCTGGTTCCTGTTTCTAATATCGGTTCAAAGCTGGGCTGGATACTTATACTTTTGGGATTTGCATTTTCAGGCTTTTATTCCTACTATAACAGCTCCGTAGATACCAATTCCCTTGCATATGAGCTGGGAGGAGTTTTTATTCTCGTTGGTATTATTCTTTATAGTACCGCCCTGCTCTTTACCCTCATAACTCTGCCTGTGGAATTTGATGCTTCAAAAAGAGCTCTCAATACCATCAAGGCAAGCGATATGCTTGCAGGGGAAGAATATAAAGGTGCCAAGCAGACCCTTACCGCCGCAGCAATGACTTATGTGGCTGCAGCATTTACAGCACTTCTGCAGCTTCTGCGAATTATTACTATCGCAAACCGCAGACGCCGATAAATTTCACAAAATGGAGATTACCCATGAAAAACGCAAGAGAAGTGGCTTTCGATGTGCTAAAAGGTGTTTTTGCCGATGATGCATACTCAAACCTTGCACTGGATAAAGCAATAAAAGAGAATAATTTAAGTCCTCAGGACAGCTCTTTCTGTACGGCTCTTGTGTACGGAGTGTTGGAGAGATGCATCACTCTTGACTACATAATCAGAAAACTTTCATCTGTACCCTTCAGAAAAATTGAGGTTTCAACGCTTATTATCCTGAGGTTAGGAATTTATCAGATTCTCTATATGGACAGAGTTCCTGATTCCGCAGCAGTCAACGAATGTGTAAAACTGGCAAAGGAAAAGAAACTTTTCAAGTCTTCAGGATTCATAAATGGTCTTCTGCGCTCATTTTTGAGAGCAGAGAAGGAGTATGCCCTTCCTCCCGAGAATGACAAAAACCGCAGATGGTCGGTTATCTATTCCTGCCCCGAGTATCTGGTGAAACTCTGGAGAGATTCTTATGGTGATGAAATTACCGAAGGAATACTCAAATCTCTCTCGGGCAGACCTCCTCTTTGTATTCATACAAATACACTTTTAGTTACCCCCGAGGAACTTATTGAGAAGTTATCCCATGAGGGGGTCAGTGCGGAGAAGTCAGAGGTGCTTGATGATTTGCTCAATGTGACTCACAGCGGTGCCGTGGATAAACTTTCTGCTTACAGACGGGGAGAGTTTTTTGTTCAGGATGAGTCCTCTGCAATTTGTGCCGCTGTTACCGGAGTTAAAAGCGGAGATACTGTGTTTGATGTATGCAGTGCCCCCGGCGGTAAAGCCTTTGCTATGGCAATGCTGATGAAGGGGGAGGGAAGCATTCGTGCTTTCGATATCCATCTTCATAAGATGAAACTCATCGAGTCAGGTGCCTATCGTCTTAAAATCAAGAATCTCAAGGCATCTCTGCGCGATGCAGCAACGGATAAGGAACTTGACGAGAGAGCCGACGTGGTGCTCTGCGATGTTCCTTGTTCCGGATTTGGAATCATCCGCCGCAAGCCCGAGATACGCTACCGCAAGAAGCAGAATTTTGCCGAGCTTCCGCCTCTGCAATATGAGATTCTGTCAAATAGTGCACGACTGGTGAAAGAGGGCGGCACGCTTGTTTATTCCACCTGCACCCTCAACCCCGAGGAAAACGGAGAAGTATGCAAAAAATTCCTATTGAACCACCCCGAGTTCAGAGCGAAAGACATTATATTGCCAAAGGGGATAGAACACAGAACCGACGAGCCCCAGAATGAGCTCACCATGTTTCCACATGAGCAGGGCGGCGACGGATTCTTTGTTGCAACATTTGAGAGGAGCTGACAAGATGCCCTTTTCACCTGATAGCACCAAACAGAAAACTGACATAAAATCTCTCAGCAAAGCAGAACTTGAGGAATTTCTCAGACCTATGGGAGTTAAGTCGTTCAGAGTTAATCAGATTTACTCATGGCTTCATCAGAAGCAGGTTCTTACCTTCGATGAGATGACAAATCTTCCTGCAAGTCTTCGCGAGGAACTCTCTTCAATATGTTACATTTCTGTTGCAAATATTGAAAAAAAGCTTGTTTCAAGTTATGATAATACAATAAAATATTTATTTTCGTTTCAGGATGGAGAATGTGTTGAGTCGGTGGTGATGGATTATCACCACGGCCGCTCAATGTGTATCTCTACTCAGGTAGGCTGCAAGATGGGGTGTACCTTCTGTGCTACCGGTAAAGCGGGTTTCGTCCGCAACCTCACAGCATCAGAGATACTTGCGCAGATTCACGCGGCACAGAAGGATTTGAATATAAGAATCTCTTCAGTTGTGCTTATGGGAATGGGCGAGCCTCTGGACAACTACGACAATGTACTTAAATTCTTATCTCTTGCAACCGACTCCGACGGTCTTGCTCTCGGTGCCAGACACATTACTCTTTCAACCTGCGGTATTGTGCCGAAGATTTACGAACTTGCAGAAAGCGGAATACCCGTTACCCTGTCACTTTCACTGCATGCGACCACAGATGAAATCCGTTCGAGAACAATGCCCGTCAATAAGAAGTATCCCATTGAAGAGGCTATTCGTGCCTGTAAGTACTATGCATCGGTTACAGGCAGACGGATTACCTATGAATATGCACTAATCAGCGGAGTAAACGACAGTGACACAGATGCACTGAGGCTTGCAAATCTTATAAAAGGCAGTCTGTGCCACGTAAATTTAATTCCTGTGAACCCTGTAAAGGGTACGGGATATACTCAAAGTTCGGATAAAAGACTCAGAGCTTTTCAGAAGGTGCTCACTGACAACAGAGTGAATGCTACTGTCAGACGTACCCTTGGAAGTGATATAAGCGCTTCCTGCGGACAGCTCAGAGGCAGTCATACAAAATAATTGTAATACACCAATTACATCAGAAGGAGGCGTACAACTTGGAAGTATTCAGCAAAAGTGATATCGGTTTAGTAAGAACATCTAATCAGGACGACTGTCGCTTCGGCGTTTTCTCTCCCTGTTGTGCTTGGGCTGTTGTTTGTGACGGTATGGGTGGCGCCAACGGAGGCAATGTTGCCTCTGCGGCGGCGGTAGAACTCATCAGCGAGCAGATCGAGCAGCTCTATGACGAAAAACTCACAAAGGAGCAGCTTGCCACTCTGCTTACCGACATTGTTCAGAGGGCAAATACCCATCTCTTTGACATTTCTCTTTCGGACCCTGCTCTGGAGGGAATGGGAACAACCTGTGAACTGGTGCTGGTGAAAGAACGCACAGTCCACGTTGTCCATGTGGGTGACAGCCGTACTTACGCTATCCGCGGCGGCAAAATCAAGCAGCTTACCGAGGACCATTCCGTTGTTCAGGAGATGGTTCGTCGCGGTGAGATTTCTCCTGACGATGCAATGCAACACCCTAATAAGAATATCATTACCCGTGCTCTCGGAATCAGACCGGAGGTTTGCCTTGATTATATTGAGGCGAACTTCACCTACGGTGATGTTCTGCTTGTGTGCACAGACGGGCTTACCAACTGTGTCTCAACAGGTGATATAGTCAAGATCGTCCACGAAAACCGTGGCGAAGATATGACCAATAAGCTTGTTGATAAAGCCAAAGAAGGCGGCGGAACCGACAATATCACCGTTACTGTGATTTATTAAGGAGACGACTTATGGATAAATACGTAGGCAAAAAGCTTGACGGCAGATATGAAATCCGTGAACTTATCGGCATCGGCGGTATGGCGAACGTATATCGTTGCTATGACACAGTCGATGACAGAGAGGTTGCTATTAAAATTCTCAAGGACGAGTATCTCAACAATGAGGAATTTATCCGCCGTTTCAAGAACGAGTCAAAAGCTATAGCCGTGCTTTCGCATCCTAATATTGTCAAGGTTTACGATGTGAGCTTTGGCGATATGATTCAGTATATTGTAATGGAGTATATTGACGGTATCACTCTCAAAGAGTACATCAACCAGCAGAGAACCCTTACATGGAAAGAAACCGTCCATCTCATTACCCAGATACTCAAGGCACTCTCTCACGCTCACAGCAAGGGAGTGGTTCATCGTGACATCAAGCCCCAGAATATGATGCTGCTTTCTGACGGAACCATCAAGGTTACAGATTTCGGTATCGCACGTTTTTCCAATTCCACCCGTACAATGACCGAACAGGCGATAGGCTCGGTTCACTATATTGCTCCCGAACAGGCAAAGGGAGATATCACCGACGGCAAGACTGATATCTACTCTGTTGGTGTTATGATGTACGAGATGCTTACAGGTCGCTTGCCTTTCGATGGCGATAATGCTGTATCTGTGGCACTTATGCATCTGCAGATTGTGCCTGATGCTCCCCGCTCAATTAATCCAGATATTCCCGAGGGAATTGAGGAGATTACCCTCAAAGCTATGCAGAAGCAGCCTATGGACAGATATCAGTCAGCAAATGATATGATAGCTGATATCGAGCGCTTCCGTATGAATCCCAGCGTGCGTTTTGAGTATAAATATCTCTCAGAAAATCAGCAGACCAGATATATGGATGCGGTTAATAAAGGTAAAATCAGCCGTGCAGAGGAATTCTCACAGGGTTCAAAGAATAATGATGACGACAATGTCCGTCACAGCCTTGCTTTTTCCATTATTATCGGAATACTTATTGCGGCGTTTATTTCTGTTGCGGTGTGTGTTCCTTACGGTATATTCAAGGCGTCTCAGCAGAATGAGGTTCAGGACGTGGATGTTCCCAATTTCATCGGAATGACCGAGGAACAGATACGTTCAAATAAGGAATACAGCTCCTTTGATCTTCGTTATGACTATGTCAATTCTGACAGCTATGATATAGGCGAGGTTATTGACCAGCAGCCCAAGCCCAATTCAAAGAAGATTAAAGCAACAGGAACAATTACTCTGAAGGTAAACAGCGTGATGAGCGAAGAGGAAATTCCTGTTATCGCAGGAGTTTCTGAGGCAGATGCCAGAAGAATTCTTGCTCAGGCAGGATTTACCAAGGTAGAGTCTATTTATGTCAGCAGCTCCTCCTATGAAGACAATACTGTTGTTCAGAGTTACCCTGAGCAGGGTATTACTGTTTCCATTTCTAATACAGTTTATCTCTATATTGCAGGCGAAGAGAAGACAGAGCTATCAAAACTTCCTTGCGTAGTTGGTGAGGATATCGAAACCGCAAAGGTTATTCTCAAGGATGCAGGATTTGAGGTAGAGGCAGAAGCAAAGGACAGTACTGCACCGAAGGATCAGGTTTACTATCAGTCACCTCTGGGCGGTAAACTGCGAAAAGGTTCCACAGTAACCCTATATTACAGCAAGGGTGCTGATGTGGAGCTCTCCTTTACTCTTCCCACAGATACCTCTTACTATCCTCTTACAGTTACCTATATCATCAATGGCGAGTCAAAGACGGAGACCGTTGAGTCTTATACCAAGAATATAAAAATTCTTGTTTCAGGTGAGGGAGAGGTACCTGTTGAGGTGTATATCAACGATATGCTTTGCCTTAAATGTACAGTAGATACAGGTACAGGCGGTGTTGAGATAATCGAGAAGTACACATACAAACCCTCACAGCAGGAAACAACTGCACCCACCGAGACTTTAAGCTGATGATAAATGATATGAAAGACAGTTTTGTTTTGGGAACTGTGATAAAGCTCACAGGCGGTTTTTACTATGTGGATATTGACGGTGAAGTTCTCGAGTGCAAAGCAAGAGGTGTTTTTCGCAAACGAGAGGAATCTCCCGTTGTCGGTGACAAGGTGAGAGTTGCCGTGAAGGACGATGGTTACCACAGCATTGAGGAAATATTGGAGCGAAAGAATTTTCTGGTAAGACCGGCGCTTTCGAATCTTGATGTCCTTGTGATAGTGGTGTCATCGGTACAGCCTGTTCCCAATACATTGGTTATTGATAAGCTCACAGCAGCTGCAGTGAGTCTTGGCATTATGCCTTTTATTGTGTTCTCCAAAACTGACCTGCAAGAATGTGAAAGCCTGATTAAGGCATATACAAAAGCGGGCTTTAAGTCATTTTCATATTTTGATGGTGATAAGGATTCCGTGGATGAAATACGAAATGCTCTGTCAGGCAAGCTGGTTGCTTTTATCGGCAACAGCGGCGTGGGCAAATCAACCCTTATCAATAATCTCTATCCCGAGCTTCAGCTTCAGACGGGTGAAATCAGTATGAAGCTGGGCAGAGGAAGACATACCACCAGAACCGTTGAACTATTCAAGGCAGGGGACGGATATGTGGCAGATACTCCCGGCTTTTCCACTATGGATCTTGAGCGGTACAGCCTCTGGGACAAGGAACAGCTTATGTACTGCTTCCCCGAGTTTGAAGAATATCTGGGAAAGTGTCAGTTCACTTCCTGTATGCATATATGTGAAAAAGGCTGTGCTGTGCTTGAGGCTTTGGAAAATGGCGAAATTGCCCCCTCAAGACACGAGAGCTACAAGCTTATGTATGATGAAGTGAAGGATATTAAACCCTGGCAACGAAATTAAACGGAGGCAAAGATGATTTATTCAATTTGTGACTTCTATGTAGAATATACCCCCCGTTATCCGAGACTTACCGCTCGTTCAGAGAAGTATCTCGTGAAGAATCAGGGTGTAACCCCTGACTTTTCCTTTGAAGTAACAGAGGAAGATATTGATGCTCATATTAAGAAATACCCTGTGGACCGTGACCTTGCCGAATATGTGGTTGCAGGCATAAAGTTTTATGAGGAGATAATCTCAAGAGGTGCTTTCATTCTTCACTCCGCCGCACTTGGTGTTGATGGAAACGGTTTTGTTTTTACAGGTCCTTGCGGAGCGGGAAAGTCAACCCACGCTTCTCTTTGGAGAAAGTATTTCGGTTCCAAGGTTATTTCTATCAATGACGATAAACCTGTAATAAAAATCGAGAATGACACTGCTTTTATATGCGGAACACCTTTTTCGGGCAAACACGATATTAATGCAAATGTGAAAGTACCTCTTTGCGGCATTGCTATTTTGCATCAGAGTCCCGAGAACCGTATTGAACGCACTATGCCTGTAAATGCAATTCCGGTGTTACTTGAGCAGACACTGCGTCCTAAGGACATGAGAAAAATGTCAGAGTTGTTCACTATGCTTGATGAAACGCTGATGAAAGTTCCTGTGTATGATTTTTATTGTAATATCAGTTTCGAAGCTGTAGAGCTTTCTTACAGAACTATGAAAGGCGAGCTTAGCTGATAACTAACAACTGATATCTGTCTCGATTAAGCGAATAATATATTAAATTTTATAGTAAAAGCTCTTGCTTTTTTCAGAAAGTTATGATAACATATTATTCGTTCGTGGGGGCGTAGCTCAGCTGGGAGAGTGCTTGAATGGCATTCAAGAGGTCGTGGGTTCGATCCCCATCGTCTCCACCACGAAGAAGAAACACCGGATTTATACCGGTGTTTTTTGTTTTTATAAAACTTTCGAGGGATCGGACCCGAGAGGGTTTCGGCGTGAATAAAATGTGCCTGTGACACATTTTTAGCCGAAAGCGGTGAAGGCGGGTACCGAATGCGTAGCATTGGGTCGCCGAGCCATAAGTATGCGGAGCAGACGTCGATCCCCATCGTCTCCACCATGAACAAAAGCCTTGAAATCTGCATCAATAGTGGGTTTCAAGGCTTTTTGTTTTCGGCGATGATTCTTTGAGATTATGTTTCGATTTTTTGCTTGGGGTAATTTTGGTGTAATTGTATCAAATTTACATCCTACAGAAAATCAATTTGATGTCAAAACTGGGCACTAATACCCTGAAAAACACAGGATGACTTTTTACTATACACCATTCCTTTAGCTGTCGGGATATATGTAATATCCGTTACCCAGAACTGATTAGGCAGAACCTGATCAAATTCACGATTAAGAAGATTTGGATATTTGTGTAAAGCTTTTTGGTATCGCATATATGGTCTTCTTCTGCGTACTTTTGACAGTAAATCATATTTACGCATAATGCGTAAAATGGCTTTAAGATTAACATTTTTCTTGTGTTTTCTTTTGAGCCATCGGCGAATACGGCGACAACCATAAGTTTGTTTACTCTTTGATTGAATTTCTGTAATCAATTCAACCAGCCATTTGTCTTTGCTTTCCTTACCCTATCGCTTTCTCCAAGCATAGTAACCACTTCGTGATACGCCGAATACTTTACACATAGCATCAACTGAATATTTACCTCTAAACCTTTCAATTACTCTATATTTGAGTTTCACCTCCTTCCAACTTCTGACAGAAAATTTTGCAATAGCTCCACTTGCATACGCAATTGTGCCAACTCGTTCTTTTGGCGAATTTCTTCTGTTGCTTCCGTTTTTCGGGATATAGTCCATTTTCATCTGTCGGGGGCATATTTATAGTGTTTATAGTTGACAGCATGGATTCTAATGTGTTAGACTATATGTGTAAAATATTATTAACAATTCTGGAGGTAGTGTATGAAAGTACCCGAGATTTTCGATAGCGAATACAGATTCTGCCTTGTGCTTTGGGAAGTAGAGCCGATTAAATGCGCAAGACTTGCTGATGTATGTAAGGAGAGATTAGGTTGGTCAAGAACCACCACGTACACAGTAATAAAACGTCTTTCTGAACGCGGCGTTATCAGAAACGAGGATTCAGTGGTGACCTCAATTATTTCAAAGGAGCAGGCACAGATATCTGAATACAAACAGATGATGGAAAAAAAATTTGAAGGTTCATTGCCTGCCTTTATCGCCGCTTTTTCAAAGTGTAACAAACTCAAAGACGAGGATGTGGCTGAACTGCGCCGTATAATAGAAAGTGCAGGCAAGTGATGACAGATGTCTTTTCTGAAGTAATAAGAATAAGTATTACGGCGTCATTCGTGTCCCTTGTAGTGATAATTGCCCGCCTTTTGATAAAAAGAATACCGAGATGGATTACCTGTTTGTTGTGGGCAGTTGTGGCGTTGAGATTAATAATTCCCGTAATGCCGCAAAGTGCGGTTTCCTTTGTTCCGGCTTTTGATTATGAAGATAATAGTGTTTCTGTTAATGATGCAGTTTCAGAAAATGAAGCATCTTATTACTCTCTAAATCCCGACAAACTCACTTACGAAATAAGCGAGAATGCGGACTCTCCAAATACACAAAACACCTTAAACCATAGGATTTCTATATTGTCTGCAGGTTCCGTTGTGTGGGGTGTTGGCACTATCCTGATGCTGGGATATAGCATTTATTCTTATGTGAGCGTGAAGGTACGATTCAGGGATGCGGTTATTTATAAAGAAAACATTCTGCGGTCCGAGAAAGTAAGTTCACCGTTTGTTATGGGCTTTTTAAGGCCTAAAATATATATCCCGTTTAACCTTGACAGCAAAACGAGAAAACAGGTTATCCTCCACGAGCATGCTCATATAAAAAGACTTGACCATATATGGAAACCGCTGGGATTTATACTTCTGTGTTTGCATTGGTTCAATCCTTTTATGTGGATATCCTATATTTTGTTTTGCCGAGATATTGAGGTCGCTTGTGACGAGAAGGTTATCAGTAACTACGGACTCAAAATGAAGAAGGCATACGCGAGGGCACTTCTGGAGTGCAGAAATCCGTCAAAAGGTTTTGCGGCAGCACCCATTGCCTTTGGTGAAATCGGGGTAGGAGTAAGGATAAAAAAGACCATAAAATACCGAAAGCCTGCTACCGCCTTCGTAGTGTTTGGTGTGGTTGGTATACTTATGCTCTCATTGTGTTTGATGACAGATCCTGTGTCAGCAAGCAATCGGAATTCTGATGGGAACCAGACTTTAGTCCACGATGCTGTGAAAGAAACTGAAAGTATTGAAGCAGAAGATATAGCCCAAACGGAGCCTTCGTATGTTATGGATACAGAACCTTTCACCGAACCCTCTACGGTGCCGATGGAAACAACTGTGCCGCAGAATACCGAGAGCGATGCTGAAGAGGATTACAGCGAAGAGTACTATTACGAAGACGAAAGCTATGATTATGACCTTGATTTAGATTTTGAGGCTATTGAAATGAGCTTTCCTGATAATCATTATATTATACCTCCCGGTACATACGAGCCTATCGATTCATTCAGCAATAGAACCGATAACTTATCAAAGTACGGCAGTGGAATTAGTCCCGGTGATAAGATTTACATTTTTGAACCGCCCGAAATAAGAGAAGCATACAATGCTATCCACATAAACTGATGCTAAAACGCCTGTCAGCTTCTGAAGTTGGCAGGTGTTTTTTACAGGAAAATTCACAGAATATTTTTGATTCAAGCGTAAATAACAAAACTGTAAATTGTGTAACAGCTCATTTCCTTGCTTTTGACAAGTAGTGCGTGTATAATACTATTATAGTTATACTTGCTATAATTGCATCAATTTTAGTTTTGTATAGTCAGGAGATGATTTCATGTCACTGTGCATCGGCTGTATGCATGAGATAGGGGACAGTATTATTTGTCCCGATTGCGGTTTTGATAATTCCAAGACCCAGTCTGCGCCTTTTCTGCCATACGGAGTGGTTCTTGATAAGCGATATGTAATCGGAAATAATATCGAGACCAACGGCGAAAGCACATTGTATATCGGATATGACAGAGTTAAGGCAAAGACGGTGTTTGTCCGTGAGTTCCTTCCTGCAGGATATTATACCAGAAACGAAGGTATGATTAAGCTGGAAGTAGACTCTTCAAAGAAAGAGACCTTTGACCGTCTTATGTCAGACTTTGAGCAATTCTTCAGCTTCCTTTCAACCTTGAAGGATATGTCTGCTATGAATGTTATTACTGATATATTCAGGGCGAACAATACCTGTTATGTAGTAGAGGATAACGAGGAGTTGATTTCCTTTGAAGAATACGTCGTCAGAAATAACGGCAATATTGAGTGGGAGGTAGCACGTCCTCTGTTTATGCCTGTTATATCTCTGCTTGAGGCTCTTCACAAGAATGGATACGGACATTATGCGGTATCTCCTTCAAACCTCTATATCACTACATCGGGTAAGGCACTTCTTATGGGATTTGCAACCGTAAATGAGAGACGCAGAGGAACCCCTCTGAAATCTCAGCTTTACAGCGGATGTGCAGCACCCGAACAGTATGAGCAGAATTTTCCCATTGACAATATCACTGATATATACGGCTTAACAGCAACATTATTCTACGCGCTCACAGGCAGCTTGCCTGCAGCGGCAACAGAGAGACTCACCGATGGTGCACTTCTTATGAGTACGGCAACTGTCAAGCGTCTCCCTCCTCATGTTGTTTCTGCCCTTGCCAACGGACTTCAGGTCAAGCGCGAAGACAGAATAATTGATTTCGGCGATTTGAGAAGTCAGCTTTCGGTAGCTCCTACTGTTAAAGCTATTCAGGAGGAAATCAGCCGTACCGCAAGTATGGCAAACACAGTAAAGCCAAAGAAGAAAAACTTTGGTATGTCGCCAATATCCGTGGGTATTATTGTAACAGTTGTTTCTTTACTGCTGTTTATGTGGTTGGGTATTTTCATTGTTGAGAAAAGCCTTGAGACCAGCGACCCGTATGGTGGTACAGAGCCTCCTGAAACACAGGCAACAGTAACTCCTGTTGTCAACGAATCGTGGACGGGCCCCACTCTTAAAAATTATGTAGGCAAGGATTTTGAGGTAGCAAAGGCTGAACTTAATGCACTTGGCATTGATGTTTATGAAGATGTATACAACAGCGATAATGATGGCTACAGCGATGAGTATGAAGCGGGTAAGATTATCTCCCAGAGCTTTGCTGAGGGTACTCCTCTTGATGCCGAAAACGGATTTGCTGTTTCCTTCAAGGTCAGCCGCGGTTCTATGAAACGCAATTTGCCTAAATCTGTAGAAGGCAAGGAACTTCAGGATGCTGTCAATATCCTGACAGATATGGGATTTACCAATATTAATGAGAGCGCAAAACGTGAATTCAGCGATGATATAGCTGAAGGCTGTGTTGTGGGATATGACGGACACGATGCAGGTGACAGTGTTTCTTTGAGTGATGAGATTTACCTTGTGCTCAGTAAGGGTAAGGCAGAATAAAAAATTAAAGCACTTTTGATAAGTTTAGTATCAAAAGTGCTTTCTTTTATTTTAGAAAGGTGTTATAATAAAAAAGGTTTAACTGCGTTTTCTGATTTTGCTCTCTGCGTGCTGTATCAGATTAAAGAGCGAGCTTGACTGACTGGTATATGTTTTTGAGATTATGTCGGACGAATACTCTGTTTCTTTTATTTTTCCTGCCGCTTCTGATGCTTCGTTATTTCCAAGGGAATTTGAAAATTTTGTAGCGTAAATTCCCATATATGCATCGGTGTAGCCTTGATAAAGTCCCTTGTTAACGGAGAACATACTCTGATGGTTGTCAGGATTTGCCGAATAAAGTGTTCTGAACACTCTGTATACTGCCAACATCAGATAGTTGGAAACATCTGCCGTCAGGTGATTGTTCCTTGCCTTAGCCAACATATCGAAGATAATAGCAAGGGAGTTACAGAGAATTTTTTTATTTAGCATTGTCACCATTGATGCAGAGTTTTTATTTGACTCAATATCATCCTGTGCATCCGGAATATCATCGAAGGACAGAGTGGCACCTGACCTCTCGGGAGTTCTGCCCAGGAGAAAATCGCAGGATACATCATAGTATTCGGCGATTTTAATCAGAAAATCCAGTCCGCATTCTCTGATGCCTTTTTCATAGTGAGACAGCAATGCCTGTGATATGCCAAGCTCCGAGGAGACTTGCTTCTGGCTTAATTTCTTTTCTTTTCTCAGCATCGTAATAATTCTTGGAAAATCTTTATTCATTTTTAATCACACCTTATTTAGTATACTTTAAGTATATATTATCTTTTACAATTTGTAAAGAAATAACTTTAAACGGAGGTTTGCCGTGAAATCCTATTACATTCATTTCATAAGACACGGAGCTATCAAGGAAACTTTCAAAGGTGCCTATATCGGCTCCTCAGACATAAGAATGTCAAAGGAAGGTGCACAAGAACTCAAAGAACTTGACAGAACAATGAAATATCCTTACGCTCCCGTAATATTCACCAGTCCTCTTAAGCGTTGTACCGACACCTGTAAGATTCTCTATCCTAATGTAAAACCCATTGTTGTGGATGAACTTGCAGAGATGAACTTCGGCAAATGGGAGAAGAAAACTGCTGATGAACTGGCGGGCGATGAGCTTTTTGAGAGATGGCTTGCGGGGGAAAGCGGAGTAAAGCCTCCCGAGGGCGAGAGCAATGATGATTTCACAAGACGTATCTGCCTTGTGTTTCAGAATATAGTAGACGGTCTTATCAAAACCGGAAATACCGACTGTGCCATAGTTACCCACGGTGGTGTTATTATGACACTTCTTGCAGTATACGGACTTCCTCAGGCAAAACCTTTTGATTGGGTATGCGACAACGGATATGGTTATTCATTGAGAATAACACCTATGCTTTGGCAGAGAGACAGAGTAGCAGAGGTTTATAAGCTTATCCCCGAGAAGAAAGAGGATGATGAAGACTGATGAAACTTAGCTATGATTTTCACACTCACATTTTACCCGGTGTTGACGACGGTGCCTCTGACACGGATGAAGCCCTTTCGCTCATATCAGCGCTCAAAGAAAACGGTGTTAAAAAGGTGTGTCTGACCCCTCATTTTTACACGCACAAGGAAAGTTTTGAGGATTTTGTTTCAAGGCGCAATGCAGCTGCACGGGACTTTATTCCGCGTATTCAGGATGAAGTAGAGGTAAAACTGGGTGCAGAAGTTTTTGTAACTCCGTATCTTTTTTCCGAGAGCAGGGACTTTTCGCCCCTCTGTCTGACAGGCACCAACTATATGCTCACCGAGTTTCCTTATTCTGCAGGCTTTTCGGGTGAGACAATGAAGCTTCTCCTTAACATAAGAAATGTGGGTGTTACTCCGATACTTGCTCATATTGAGCGATATCCTAAACTTATGAAAGAGCCCGAACTTGTTGAGGAACTTATCTATATGGGTGTTATTATTCAATCCAATGCGGTTTCCTTTACTGATAAGAAACTCAAGTTTAAACTTTTGAAATATCTCAAGAAAGGATATATTCAGATTATTTCCAGCGATGTACATTCCCTCAGACGCAACCCGCCCTCGTCCTATAAAGAGGCTACGGAAGTTTTCAGGAAGAAATGTCCTGATGTTTTACCTTTCCTTGAGAGGAATGCTGAGGAAATCTGGAATTCGTAAACTCAGAGCTGTGCATAAATTTGCACGGCTCTTTTGATTGGTGCCTTTAGGTGTGGAAATAAACCCCCGGTTCAACCGGGGGAAAATAAAAAGCTTTAGCAAAAGAAAACCTCCGAGTATAATGGTAGTGTGTTTGGCGACGCATTACCTAAAATACAAGGAGGATTTTCAATAATG
>JAFQNJ010000029.1 GCA_017395925.1 Ruminococcus sp.
AGCCGTCGTAACATAGTATCTCAAGTTGAGTGAGCGGAGTTTGAAACTGATAATCAGGTGAGCCAAAGTTTTCTATCTCCCAATAGGGAACATATTTGTTTACTTCCTCAACCTTTGTTCCTAACGGAACAGCAGACAGTACACCGCCTGCTACAAAATGAACATAACCATTTGATAACGCATCGGTCATTTCCTGTCCTGATATTAGCAGAGCATTCCAGTTCCATCGTTCCATAATTCCTTTAGGAGTGTTTTCAAGTTGAGGATAAAAGATATCGGCATCACTGATAATCCAATCATACTTGTTTTGGATATTATCAAGTGCGGAGAAAATCTCTAATAAATCATCTTTCAGATGTTTTCTGTCAATCATCCAAAAATCCATAGAATCATTCCTTGTGATGTCATCACCTAAATCTGGCGCGTCTGCCAATTCCGCCACACCCGCGTATTAATGAAAAGTAATGCGTGGGTATGCACAGTTGTGCCCCCGCAAATACTCAACGATGACATTATATATGTTACAGACGAAAAAATCAAGTTTAAAATCAACAATCCCGATTTATTTGTGTGGCTTTATGACGGGAGTGCATCCTCAGGGACGGTGCTTTTCGATGAATAAAGAAAATTGGCAGCCTCAACAATGCCGCCAACATTTTAATTATAGCATTGTTGCAACTTATTTGTCAATAT
The DNA here is from genome assembly GCA_017395925.1 of Ruminococcus sp. Classification (GTDB taxonomy): domain Bacteria; phylum Bacillota; class Clostridia; order Oscillospirales; family Acutalibacteraceae; genus Ruminococcoides. Next base: position 694 of record JAFQNJ010000029.1, read on the forward strand.
GATATAATGCACAATACATAAAATCTCTGTTATGTATGGAAAACTACTGTTAAGTTTGTATAAAATTCCATCTTGAAATACCGCTTCTTATATGTTATATTATAGACAGAAAGAGGAAGGGTGAGTCCAATGTACAGTTGAACACACAATTCAGAATAAGGTAATAAAAATAAAGAACAACAAAAGAATAGAAAAATAGAAATTATCAAAAACTGAACTTTAGAATAATTACCTTAATCTGAAAAAAGAAAACCTCAAAAGACAAACTCAAAAAAGCAAAGAAACCTTTAATCACAAGTAAATCCCACTTACGGGATAAAAAAGAAAAGTTGAAAATAAGGAATCAAAGCAAGTAATGAGAATGTCTATTTAACAGAAAGAGAGGATAATATGATGTTAGATAACAAGAGTTCACAGAAATAACCCTTGACTGATGTGTGAAGAAACACGGTCAAGGGTTATTTCATTTTATGGGCAGTTTTTATGTTGTAGTTGTGCAGTTCAGCTTGTTTTCACGCAGTCGCCACCGGGCGGCTTTTTTATTTTAAAAAGTGAGAATATCTTCCGTTTATCTCCAATTTGCTTAATTCGGTTGCCAAGTTTGTCGGTATGAGGTATAATTGATTTAAATCAAATTATCGAGGCGAGTTATGAGAGAAGTTTCAGAAAACAGAAGAAGGAGATATGTGAGTCCTGCGGATTTTATTGTTGCAGGACTTGTCTTGCTGTTTTGTGTGGCTTCTGTCGCTATGCTTTTTTTCGCAAGGGGAGAAGGGGAACTCTCTGCCTCTATATATGTCAGGGGCGAGCTCTACGAAACTGTGGAGCTGTCTTCTGTGAAGGAGCCTATGGAAATTGAGGTCGCGGGGAAAATCCCTGTTCTGATTTCGGTAACTTCAGAGGGTGCAGAGTTTAAGAGCTCGGGATGTCCCGATAAATTGTGTATGAAAAGCGGTGTTCTTTCCAAGAACGGAGAGTCTGCGGTGTGTCTGCCTGCAGGAGTTTCGCTTAAGATTGAGTCAACCTCATCAGAACCCGAAGTAGACGCGATAGTGGGGTGAGATTGTGATGAATGTCCAGTGGAAAATCACCCCTCGGGTGCGGACTCTTACCCTGACGGCAGTGATGTGTGCGGTGGCTATTGCCCTCTCTTTTCTGGAGGGGCTGATTCCTGATTTACCCATGGTGATTCCGGGAATGAAGCTGGGACTTTCCAATGTGGTTGTTATGCTGTCCCTTGAGATGCTCTCTTTGCCCTGCGGGATGTGTGTTGTGCTTTTTAAGGCTTCGTTTGCACTTTTCATGCGAGGGGGAGTGGCGGCTGTACTCAGCCTGTGCGGAGGAGTGCTGTCAACCCTTGTGATGTATCTTTTGCTCAAATGCAGAAAGCCTTTCTTCGGATATCTGGGAGTAGGCATTGCAGGAGCATTTATGCACAATCTGGGTCAGCTTTGTGCGGCGTTTTTTTTTGTATCGGATGCAGTTTTTGCATATTTCCCTGTGCTGTGCGGACTTTCTGTTTTGACAGGTGCAGTAACGGGACTTGCAAACCATATTCTGTTGAACACATTGATGAAGATAATGAAAAATCATAACAACTGATTTGTAGGTGGTATTGTGATGAGAAATGATACAGAAAAAGTGAATAAGAACACCTCTGCAAAAGTCGGGAATAAGAGTCGAGGCGTGATGCTCAGGGCGTTTATTATCGTAATAGTCATTGCACTCTTGGGATTTTCGATGTTTTTTATTACTGATTTTCTGTCCTCGGATGACGACAAGGGTGCGGCAGACATCATAACCGTAACTATACTCGGAAGCGATATAAAGCTCAATGACGATACTGTAGTAACCATAGATGAGCTGGATGAATACCTGGCCCGACTTGACGGGGAGGGTAACCTCAACACGGTGGCGCTCATTGTGGATTCGGCGAATCCTCCCGACGTGGAGCTTCACAACCGAGTTGTGGCGTTGCTCCGCCAGTACGGAATTGAAGCGGACGAGATTTCAGAGGAGTCACAGATGGACAAATCTTCCCCCGACGAAATGTCTACTGCGGATGAACTCTGACGGAATTCCACGGTTGGTAATCAAAATTATTCCCCAAAAATATTCCAAAAGCTACGACACTCCCTTTGTAACAAAAGAGGGTGTTTTGCATTTTTGTTCCAAAAAAGAAATATATGGTGACGGAATCTCTGGGAATTGTGTAATATTCGGTAAAATGTGACAATAATATGAATAAAATATTTATAGTTTTTCAAGTTGAAAATAATATCAAAAAATACTATAATTAATATATATTTGCGTTAATGAGGTGTTATCGTGCAGCTGCTTAAAGAAAGAATTCTTGCAGAGGGTCAGCTTTTTCCCGGAAATATTCTGAAAGTAGATAGATTCCTCAATCATCAGGTGGATGTTAATCTCCTCTATGAAATCGGAAAAGAGTTCAGAAGAATATATGCTGACAGCGATATTAATAAAATTCTCACTATAGAGGCTTCGGGTATCGGCATTGCCTGTGTTGCGGCAATGCACTTTGACTGTCCCGTTGTATTTGCCAAGAAATCCAAGTCCATCAACATCAGCAATGATTTTTATCAGTGCGACGTTATGAGTTATACCCACAATAATCTGAATCACGTTATTGTTTCCAAGGATTTTATCGGTCCTGAGGACAAGGTTCTGATTATCGACGACTTCCTTGCCAACGGCTGTGCTTTGGGCGGACTTATCGAAATTGTCAAGACCGCAGGTGCCGAGCTTGTGGGTTGCGGCATTGTTATCGAAAAGGGCTTTCAGGCAGGGGGCAAAGCCTTGAGAGACCGCGGAATCCGTGTGGAGTCCCTGGCAATAGTGGAGTCTATGAACCCCGAAACAGGGGAGATTATATTCGGATAATTAGGGGAAACCCTATATTATAAAATTTTTATTGGAGGTTGTTCACAATGAAAAAGTTTCTTTGCGTACTGTTTGCTGCTCTGATGATTTTCTCTCTGGCAGCTTGCGGCGGCGAAACAAACAACGGCGGTAACGATGATGCTACAGAGGTAAAGGTTGGCTTCATCTTCCTGCACGACGAAAACTCAACTTATGACAAGAACTTCATGGATGCAGCAAAGGCTGCTTGTGAGGCAATGGGCGTTGAGTATGCTCAGAAGACTCAGATTCCCGAGTCTGCAGCTTGCACAGATGCAGCTGTTGAGCTCATCGAGGTTGACGGCTGTAATGTAATTTTTGCAGACAGCTTCGGTCACGAGTCCTTCCTTATGAAGGCAGCTCAGGAGTATTCCGACGTTGAGTTCTGCCATGCAACAGGCACACAGGCTCACACATCCGGTCTTGCAAACTTCCACAATGCATTTGCTTCCATCTACGAGGGCAGATATCTTGCAGGTGTTGCTGCAGGTATGAAGCTCAACGAGATGATCGAGGCAGGC
>JAFQNJ010000030.1 GCA_017395925.1 Ruminococcus sp.
ATGTACCTGAGGTAGAGCTTGGTTATGAGTTTGTATCAGCAGGTGTTATCATTGTAGACGAAGCAAACTACAAAGAGGATATGTTCTATCACGGTAGTGGTCTCTCCGGAATGACAGACACAGCACCTGGTTCAATTCAGGTTGCAACAGGTAACCAGCCCGGTGCAGCTGTAACAAAGAGTAACTGCTTCTCCGGCAACACCTACTATGCAAAGACATGGGTAATCTATAAGGATGCACAGGGTGTAGAGCATACAGAATACTCCGATCTCCTTGTAATCCAGAAGCTCTGATAAAGAGAGAATAAGTCAAACCCAAAGTTTACAGGTTAATCTAATCTGAAATAAAAGACCCCCGACAGAGAAATCTGTCGGGGGATAGCTTTTGTATGGAAGTTGATTTGTTTACAGTTTACAGACGTACAACGTCAATATAAGTCAATATAAGAGTTATAACCTTTTTACAGGGGCATTGGCACAGATAGCTGTGGGGTTTGTATTAAAAAGAAGATTAGTGTCCGTAATATCTTTGAGGGTGTTAAGACAACGGGAGATGTCGGGAGTGCGTATATAAGGGGTATGGGCGTCGCTGGCAACAACATCGATAAGACCGTCCTCCAGAAGCATAAAGGCTATTCTGCGGGAAGTGTTTCCATATCTGCCCATAAAACTTCCTTTGTTAGCCTGAAGCACACAACCCATCTGTCTGAGTCTTGAAGCAAGCTCGGGACAGTATTTGATGAATTCATAGCGTTCGGGGTGAGCAATAACAGGAACGAGCTTCATATCAAGAAATCGCTCTACCATAAATTCTACAAATTCAGGGTCCTCACAAAAGTCAAACTCCGTAAGGATGTAGGAGGAATTGTTGAGTGTGATGATTTTGTTGTCACGGATAAGGTCAGGAACGTCAAAGGTTACAAAGACCTCCATACCGGGCATCAGCCTTACAGGGATACCTGCTTTTTGTATGGCTGAGACGGCACTTTGAAAAGCCGAGCGGTAGCTTTCGGAATAATAGTTTCCGTCCTCGCCGGGAATGTTACAGTGAGGAGTGGCTATGATACCTCGGATACCGCAATTATATGCGATGCGGGCCATTTCGACGGTCGTTTCAATGCTGTCGGAGCCGTCGTCAAGTTCAGGGAGAATGTGGCAATGAATATCTATCATACAGGCACCTCCTTGTCTGGTGGGGTTAGTGTTGTATTCTTGGTGGGTAAAGGGTTGCGAGAATGGCAGGTCTTAGAGGGACAATACGTATCCACACCTTACTGAAGAAAAGCCACAGTGGGCTTTTGGGGGATAACTCCTTACCTTTTCTTTTAGCCCCTGTGACCAGGGCCTTGATTTGAGAGGGAGTTACAGGTCCCTCGGTGACGGTTTGTCTGTCACCTACCATATAGTACCCGTCCTTGCGGATGTATCGGATGCGGTGAAGCACATATCGTCCGTCGTCACGGAGAAACAGAACAATGTCACCTTTTCTGAGCTTTCGCGAAGGAGATTCAAGATACACGAAGTCACGCCCTCCGGAAAGGAAGGGTGTCATACTGGCGCCTGCAACTACTGTTGAGACACAGTTGCCCTGATTTGCGATTTCACAGAGTGCGTCAAGATAGCTTTTTGTATCAATAGTTTTCAAGTGAATTCACCTTACACATCATTGAGAACACCACCAACAATGGAAATGTCACTTTCGGAGAGGTGACCCAGAGCATCGTTGATAACGTCGATACGGGCAACGTCTTTTCTGACAACGATAATGGCGGCATCGGCAAATTTAGCCAGAACAACAGAGTCGGTCAGAAGTCCTGCAGGAGCACTGTCCAGCAGAACATAGTCGCAACGTGCCTTGACGAGTTCTATCAAATCCTTCATTCGCTTCTGTGAAAGCAGATGGGAACCGTCTGCAAGAGAAGCTCCGCCGGGGAGAAACAGGAAGTTTTTGTATGGGAGGGTGTTTTCGGCAACGGAACTGTTTATGTAATCGGCAAGCTCCATTTCTCCCTTGAGGTATTCCCCGAGACCCACGTTGGGACTCATGTTGAAGATATATCTTACTGTGGGATGTCTGAGGTCGCAGTCGATAAGTGCAACAGTTTTGCCTGTGGAGGCAAGGGAGAGCGCAAGGTTTGCGGAAAAGAGGCTCTTACCCTCACTTGCGGTGGCACTTGTGATGAGGAGAACCTTCTGATGATGCTTCTGAACGTGATACTCAACCTTATTTTTAATCATACGGAAAGGTTCCTGAAGCTGGTCTCTCAGCTTGTGGTCTGTAATAAGGAAGTAGTGAGAAACTTCGGTGCTTCTCTCTTTTTTGCTGACCTTGGGTACGGAACCGAGACAGCTGATGCCCAGTTTCTTTTTGACATCGGCTTCACTGAGGACGGTTCTGTTTGTAATAAATACAAGTAACGCCCAGCCCACACCCAACAAAAGTCCCATTCCGGCACCCATGAGAGTTTCTCTCAGGAAGGTAAGGGAGTTGTCGGGGGTGGTGGGGACTCCGCTTTCGTCAAGGATGTTCATATTTACCTTACCGATAATAGGCTCGGAAATAGAGGGATAGTTCTTGAAAACAGAATTAAGTGTTCTGTAAGCTTTCTCGGGGTCTCTGTCGGTTACTGACAGAGTGAGAAGGTTAGTGTTGGGAACAACCGTTACGTTTATGCTTCCGGTAACAGGCTCACCCATGTCCTTTGCAACGGTTCGGTGCAGAAGACTGCTGGTGAGGATATAGGGGAAGGACTTCGCCAGATGTTCTGCCGCCGCGTTGTCGTAGTATGTGGCTGAACCGTAAAGGCTCTGCTCTCTTTTGAGTGTTACGGTAAAGCTTGCAGAGGCGGTGTAGACGGGTTCATAGGTAATGTAAGCACGGATATAGTTGAAGCCGCTGCCGATTATGGCAAGGACAAGGAGAACGATCCAGAATCTGGGCAGAGTCTTCAGAAAATCCACGGCAATGGCAAGCTGGTCAATGGTGTCCAGATTGTTATCTTTGCCTTTTTGAGAACTGCTCATTCTGTCGCCTCCTTTGAAGATTTATGCTTTTTACTGCGGTAATGAGTGCCGCCGGGTTGACCGCCGTAATTGCCGTAACTTCCGTACTTGCCGTAACTTCCGTACTTGCCGTAACCGCCGTATTTGCCGTATCTGCCATATTTGCCGTATCTGCCGTAGGTGCGGTAGTTTCCGCCGTAGCCATAGCCGTAGCCGTAGCCCACATTGATAACGGTAGAGGAGGAGTAGACGTTGTCAAATACACATCCTGCAAGTCCATAGCCGTAACTGTTGAGCATATCGATGGTATCATTAATCAGAGGAATACGCGTGCGGTTCTGCTGAACAACCAGCAGGGAGAAGTCACTCATTGCGGCAAAAACTTCGGCATTTGCGCTATTCTTTGCACAGAGTCCGTCAATAACAATGAAGTCATATTCCTCGCGACAATTTTCGAGAAAGTCTGTGAAATGGTCAAGTCTGATGCTGTCGCTGTTGCCGTCGTCAAAGAAACTGCGTTTTTCGGTGTGAAGAACGCTCAAGTTGCTGTCGGGCTTGGTGTAAACATAATCAGCAAGTTCCGATTTTTCCTTTGCAAGCCACTCTTCGTCGGGGGTGATGCCCAGAAGTGCAAGTGTAGCGGAAGACTGAGTTTCGGAGATGATAAGCACCTTCTGGTTTCTCAGGGCGTAGGAATATGCAATATTGGTGGCAACAATGGTTTTTCCCTCTTTTTTGTCATAGGAGGTAACAAGCATAACCTTACCGCCGTGTTTTTCCTGAAAATATATAAGGTTAGTTCTGATTTTTTTCATAGTTTCCGCAAAGCCGAAGCTGACAGCAGGGGCACCCATGAGAAGACGTTTTTCCTGACGCAGCAGTCGTGCCTTCAAATTACGGTAGCGGGATTCGTGATAGAGAACACCAAGAAGCTTTGTGTCCAGCTTTTCGGTGGCATCCCATTCATTCTTTACGGTGTTGATGAGGTATGAGTAGATACCTACTATGAGGATTACTGCCGCCGCCGCAATGAGAAAACTGATGTTGATGGTCTTCGTGTATACGAAGGGGTTTGAGGGTGAGGAGGGGAAGTTCGGTTCCTCAAATACCTCCATTATAATCTCGCCCAGAACATCCTGAGAAACCTCCGGGTACACATTAAGCAGAGCATTCAGCAACTTAAACGCGGTGTTTGGGTTGGAACTGGTGACGTAAATCTCCAGAAGATTTGTGTTGGGAATGACAGAAACTTTAATTTTTCCATCGAAGCCGCCTGTTCCCAGATATTCCGCGGTTTTTGTTCGGAGAATCTTACTGCCCATAACCGCCTTGATGGTGTCGGTGAGTTTTTCGGTTTCGCTGGCATCGGTGAAAACTCCCGAGTTATTCACCTTTGCGGAAACAACAAGGGTGCATCTTGAAGTGTACTTTGGTGTATAGCTGACGGATACGAAAATAAAAGCGATGAGAGCCGCCGATGATGCTATGCAGAAAATCGGCAGCCAGTTTTTCAGCACGTCTCTGAGTATTATATACGCAACGTCTATAATTTTCGGTTTATTAGTATTATTGTTTTCCATATCAAAAACCCTTTCCTGAGAAATAAAGGGGAAATCAGTAAACTACAACTATCAGACGGCTTTTGCCGCTGGCGTTGATTCCGTGTACGATGTATTCTGCGTGGTATGTTCCTACATTTTTGGTATTGACATCGGACTCAATGGTGAGCTCACCCTCAACATTACTGCCCTTGTAGTAATCTTCTGCGTTAAACTTCGCCCCCTTGGGGAGATAAACGATGTAATCCGAGAGGCGTACCTCGATACCTGCGAAGGTTCGGTCATAGACCTCAACCTCTGTGTTCAGATATGAGATTTTCCCGCAGCTGTCTGCAACTCTGAACTCAATGGGGTATGTGCCGGGAGCCATGTTGTCAACCATAGTTTCAAGTCCGTAGCGGATTCTTTTGGTAAGGTCACCGTCCAGGGTACTTGTGGCGGATACGTTTCCGAGGAAATTGATTTTGGAACCTACCACAAAGCTCAAGGGCTCTGAAAGCTCAAATCTGGGAGGTTCGTAGTCAGTATAAATCAATGTTCTCTCAATGCGGGAAACGTTCATACTCTTGTCTATGGCACAGTAGGTTACTATACGGGTATTTTCGTCAATGAAGTTTGACTTGTCTTCAATGACAAGGGACTTGCTGACATCGCCGTCACGGTCATCTGTGGCAACGATTCCGCTGATGAGTTCTTCGTCGGTAACGCTTACACTGGCGGTGATAGTCTTTTCTTCACAGGTAACCTTGGGAGGAATATTGTCCTCAGTGGCTTTGTTATACTGGTTATATATTGTGAACGCGATAATTGAGATGGCCAGTATAATCAGGCAGAATATATTTTTTTTCATAAATCTCTACCCCTTTTCCTTTATGGGATAATATTGTATTTTTTGAGAAGTTGAAGCCTCTTGTTTCCGATTTTGACGGAATTAAGGGGCGTGTTATTGGTTTTTGTGTCGATTTCCTTGCTGTATCGCAGTATTCTGTGAGACCAGGCAACAGGGAGAAGAAGGGGACTTTTTGCAACGTAACTGTACTGTGCCGAGAGGCTTTTTGCCGATGGAAAAAGTCTGTTGCGCAGACTGTTTTTTTTGCCGGTGGCGGCATCGAGAGTGATACCGCTGCTGTGTTGTCGGGCACGGTGGCTGCTGCCGTAGATTCCGGCACAGAGGATATCCTCCAGAAGAGGCTCTTCGTCGGGGTCAAGCTCTTGCCAGCGTTTTGGAATGCCTGCAAGAGTATAGTCAAGAGTCAGGTAACGACTGCCGATTTTAAGTATTGCGGCGGCAAATTCCAGTGCGTTAAGGTCACTGCACTTGTTGTAGATGTAATCCCAGTCAACTGTGTTTCCGAAGGTGTTTGCGAAAAGTGCAATATCGCAAACCTGCCGTATGCCCACGCCGCTGCTGATGAAGTGCTTGAGAGCGTGGAGTATAAGGAATAGCAGATGGTCGGTGTGAGAAAGAGTCCGAACCTCGGTATCGCCTATCAATACTGAGATGCTTTTGCTTTTTGCACCTTCAAAGGATTTGTTGCATTTTGAAAACAGCTCAGAGGAGTCTGAGAAAAGACTGCGGTGCAGTTCAATATAAAGTCCCGAGGTGCTGACATAAGCACTCTGGTAATGTGTATCGTTGTTGTCATTAAGCGGCACAAGCCCCAGTTTATTCATTGCACAGATGTAGTCTTTTTCCTGCACGGACTCAATGAGCAGGTCTTCGTCAGAAGAACACCGCAAGTCGGGTTTGGGATAAATATTGCGGCAAATGATTCCTTTTACTACTATGGGATAGAGCCCTTGTGAGTTAAGAGCCTTATAAGAAGCCAGAAAGCGTTCTGTTGTAAGCGTCTGTCTGGATACAAGCAGTTTTACGTGGGCACGGATATTGTCTCTGTCACCCTGAGGAATGGCAGTAAAAGCCGCATCAAAAATAAGAGGGAGAACTTTGTGGATTTCAGCAAGACGCAGGACTTCCCGGAGTTCTGTGTCGGTCAGGGCGAAATCGGGGTTTACCTGTGCACCTTCAAGTGCGGTTTTCAGAATTTTGAGAAAACACTCTCCGTACACAAAATCCCCTCCCTTCGACAAGATGAATGACATTTAAAGATATATATAAAACATTATAGCACAGGTTACCTTGATATAAAAGTATAAATTTCATTTTTTCTCAATATTTATTCGGGGTTTGAAAGTGCGGGGCACAAATGCTTTTTGGTGAAGATTGAAGAGTTCTCTTCCAAATATGACAAAAAGCAAGAAAAACAAGGAAACATCACAATTTTGAGCCATAAAAATCAGGATATGTTAACAATTAGTTCATTGATATTGAACTGTGTGTATGTTATGATGATTATGGGTAAAATTCGGTTTTCCGAAAATAAATTTCAGGAGATGAAAAAATGAAAAAAGCGATATCACTTATTATGGTGCTTTGCATGATTTTTACCGCAATTCCCTTTGCGGTTTCTGCGGCAGAAGGCACCGAAGAACTCATCCCCAATCCTGAGGCATATCCCAGCTTTGAACTTGCAAATTGGGAGGCACTCTATGCTCACGGTACCCTTGGCGGCGACAGCAAGGAAGCCTGGCAGAAGTGGATGAAGGACTACTCCGGTATCCATGCTGAAGAAGGCGTGAGATACTTCTTCCTGCCTGCATCGGCAGACGACAGCCGTGTGGAAATTTACAACGGCTACAACGAGGATGCTGTCATCGACGATGTTACCATTCCCACCAAGACAAGTGCATTCATTGACTACACGGAGGGTGAGGCTATCTCCGTACAGGTCGGCGAGACCAGAAGCTACACCTTTAAGGTGTACAAGAGTGATGCAGAAGCATCTCTTTACATCAATGATATTACCAACTCCTATGTGGATTATGAGGGCAACGTACAGGAAACCGATCTGTGGTCCTTCCTTATTCAGAGTAAGGAAAACTACGTAAACGGTGCAGGTTACTCCATTGTCAGCGAGGATGGAGTACAGGATGGTACCCTGAAGAAAATCAAGGGCAGAGGTAACACCAACTGGAAGGAAACCGACAAGAAGCCCTTCAACATCAATTTCAGCGATATGACTACCATCGGAAGCACTACAAGCAAGAAGTTTTCTCTTGTTGCAAATGCAAAAGATCCCACACTCCTGCGTAACACAATTATGTACGATCTGGCTCACGATGTAGGCAACCCCTATTCATCTGACCAGAGTGTAATTGATTTCTATGTAAACGGCGTGTATCGCGGCTCCTATATTGCCTGTCAGAAGGTAGACCTTGGCAAAAATGCCTCAGTTTCCCTGAAGGATGAGTCCGAAGATTTGGAGACAGGCTTCAACTTCCTTGTTGAGGTTGACGTCTGGAACTACAAGCTGGATACATATTTTGTCTCCGAAAAGGGCTACCCCGTAGTGCTCAAAACTCCCGACCTTGAGGATTTTGAGGCAGAAAGCCCCGAGTGGCAGGTAAGATACGACTACATCAAAGATACATATCAGAAACTGGAGGATGCCCTCTATGGCGGAACTCTGGCAGATATCGAGGCTATCTGTGATATTGAGAGCCTTGCTACCCAGTATCTCCTCCAGGATTTCGGCAAAAACTGTGACGGCGGATATACCAGCACATTCTTTACATATAATGCCGAGGAAGGCAAATTCTACGCCGCACCTATCTGGGACTGCGACTCTCACCTTGGTGCAGTAGATGTATGGCGTGATGGTTGCTCCACCTCTACCAGCGACCACAAGGGCTGGACAACAAGGGACGCAATCTGGGAGCGTACCGTAAATCCTCTGGGTCAGCCCTTCAGAGTAAAGGGTACAACCGCTGACGGAAAGACATACCTTGATATCTGTAAGGAAATCTGGAAGGATAAGTTCCTTCCCAAGATAGACGTTCTCCTTGGCAAAGCAGAGCCTGCCGAGGGAGACAAGCTCAAGAGCATCGACACTCTTGCGGCTTCCATTGAAAAGAGCACCTACATCAACTACATTATGTGGGACTTTATGTGGCTCTGTCAGGACAAGAATTCCAGTATCAAAAAGGAATATACCGAGGATGTTGCAGGTGAACTCCAGTATATGAAGGACTGGGTTCAGATGAGAGCCGAGTGGATTACCAATGAGTATGAAAACGGCAACGCAAATCCTCCTGCTCCCACAGATGAGAGAGAAGTATACTTTACCACCGAGCTTGACTGGACCGATGTTCACTACTATGTGTGGGGAACAGGTTATATAGGTATGCGTTGGCCCGGTGAAAAGGCAGAGGCTGTAGGTGTTACCAAAGACGGAAACACTATCTACAAGGCAGTTGTTTCGGAGTCAAAGGCACAGAAGATTATCTTCAATGATGGTATCGACGGTGCACAGACAGTAAATATCGATATTCCCACAGAGAAGTGTCTCTTCTACACTACTGACGAATCGGGCAGAATCAATGAGGCAGGGGAGCCTTTCTATAATGTTGATGTCTGTGATTACCCCGAGGAAGCTACAGAGCCTTCAGAACCCTCTGAACCTTCTGAACCCACCATCCCCACAGAACCCTCCGAGCCTACTGTTCCCACAGAGCCCGAAAAGCCCACCCTGCCTAAGAATACTATCACCGCATTTGTATTTGACAGTACAGATAAGGTTGCAGGCGAGAAGCTTGAGGAGTATGGCACCAAGGAAGGCTACAACGCTACCTTCGGAGAAGGCAAACTTGTAGCATCCGTCAACTCCGACGGATACAGAGCGCTGGAATGGTCTGAGGCAGAGTACGGCGAGTCCGAGCTTGAAAAGATTCCGATTATGCCGGCAGGCAGCAAGAATCCCTGGGGCGAGAATCCTTACGTAGAGATTACTCTCTCTACAAAGGGATATGAAGATATCGCAATTTCACTCACAAGCGCAGGTTCCAAGAAGTGCCCTGCAACCTGGCAGCTGGCATATACTCTGGACGGCGAGACCTTCACAGATATTGAGGGTGCACGCTTTACCATTCCCCAGTCAGGAAGAAAGCTCCTTGTCAATTATCTTGACAATCAGGCACTTCCTGCAGAGGTAGCTGATGCAGAGTCGGTTACTCTCAGACTCTATGCAGTATCTGCCGACACCATAAGCGGCGGCACAACAGCAGATGATCCCACAGGCGGCGAGCTTGCACTCAACAATATCATCATCACAGGTAATGCCATAGGCGGCGAAGAGGGTATCCTCGGTGACGCAGACGAAAACGGTATTGTGAACATTAAGGATGCAACCCTTATCCAGAAGCACGTTGCAGGTCTTGTAACTCTTCAGGGTGAAGCACTTAACCTCTCTGACTGTGACAAGGATACAAAGGTTACCGTAAAGGATGCAACCGCTATCCAGAAACTGGTGGCAGGACTTATCGAAGAATTCTGATATAAATCCGAATTCATAGCCTTATAAAATAATCAAGCACGGAAATCCTCGGATTTCCGTGCTTTTCTTTGGTGCCTTTAGGTGTGGAAATAAACCCCCGGTTCAACCGGGGGAAAATAAAAAGCTTTAGCAAAAGAAAACCTCCGAGTATAATGGTAGTGTGTTTGGCGACGCATTACCTAAAATACAAGGAGGATTTTCAATAAT
>JAFQNJ010000031.1 GCA_017395925.1 Ruminococcus sp.
AAGATTATGATAGGCGAGTACGATTTCCTTCCCTGCACACCTGCAGGTGTAATGGAGATTCTCAAGCACTATGATATCGATGTAAACGGCAAGGACTGTGTTGTTATCGGCAGAAGCAACATCGTTGGCAAGCCTATGGGTATGCTCCTTCTTCACGCAAACGGCACAGTTACCATCTGTCACTCCAGAACCAAGAATCTGAAGAAGGTAACCAAGAATGCGGATATCCTCGTAGCCGCAGTAGGCAAGGCAAATTTTGTCACCGCAGATATGGTGAAGAGCGGTGCAGTTGTAATTGATGTAGGTATGAACAGAGACGCAGAGGGCAAGCTCTGCGGCGACGTTGACTACAAGAAGGTTTCTGAGGTTGCATCAATGATTACGCCCGTTCCCGGCGGTGTCGGCCCCATGACTATTGCCATGCTTATGAAAAACACTCTGAAAGCCACTAAAATTCAAAATAATTGTTGACAAGCAACTCCCGTTGTGATATAGTATATAAGCCGCTTATTGTGGGTTGGAAGTTGACTTTACGTCATACCTACTAATAGCGAGTCTAAATAAAGGATAGGTACTAACTATGTACGCAGTAATCGAAACCGGCGGCAAGCAGTACAAGGTAGAGAACGGCGACGTTATCTATGTTGAGAAGCTTGACGCAGAAGTAGCATCAACTGTTGAGTTCAAAGTTGTTGCAATCTCCACCGACGACGGTCTTGTTGTGGGTACTCCCTACGTTGAGAGCGCAAAGGTAACAGGTGAGGTAATCAAGACCGATAAGGGCAAGAAGATCACCGTTGCTACCTACAAACCCAAGAAGGGCGAGAAGAGAAAGCTCGGACACAGACAGCCTTACACAAAGGTTGAGATCAAGTCCATCGCTGGCTGATTATGATTAAAATCCGCTTCACTCGTTCAGACGGAAATCTGGTAGCCTTCAGTCTCTCGGGACATTCAGGTTATGCAGAGCAGGGAGAGGACATTGTCTGTGCCGCGGTGAGTTCCGCAGCATATATGACAGCCAATACCCTGACAGAGATTCTGGCACTTCAGCCTGATATCTCTCTTTCCGACGGAAATATGTCAGTGAAGCTCAGTTCAGTTGAAGTGTCGAAAGCTCAGGATATCCTCAGAGGATTCTCACTCCATATGGAAGAGCTTTCAAAACAATACCCGCACAACATTACTTATATTATTACGGAGGTGTAAGATAAATGCTTAAGATTAATATTCAGTTATTTGCACATAAAAAAGGTATGGGTTCTACTAAGAACGGTCGTGACTCTGAGTCCAAGCGTCTTGGTGTTAAGCGTGCAGACGGTCAGTTCGTTCTCGCAGGCAACATCCTCGTTAAGCAGAGAGGAACTCACATCCATCCCGGCGTGAACGTAGGCAGAGGCAAAGATGATTCTCTCTTCGCTCTTGTTGACGGCGTTCTTCGCTTCGAGCGTATGGGCAGAGACAGAAAGCGCGCTTGCGTTTATCCTGTTGAGCAGTAATATTGCTATCTGGGGCGGATATTATTTATCCGCCCTTTATTTTTTGTCAAACTGAAGCATAATAATTATCTGATAGTTTATACCGCTCTCTTTAACGAGGGCAATATGAAAATGAAAACAACAGCTTCGCGGGTTATCAATGTGATTTCTCGGCGGGGCTTTATGAATGATAAACGTATAAAGGAGGGCGAGTTATGTTTGTAGATATAGCGAAAATCAGCATCAAAGCCGGTGACGGCGGTGCAGGTGCTGTCTCTTTCCATAGAGAAAAGTACGTGGCATCAGGCGGTCCTGACGGCGGCGACGGCGGCAGAGGGGGAGATGTGGTATTTCAGGCAGACACAAACCTTTCAACACTTGCCGATTTCAGATACAAGCGTAAATACGCCGCAAAGAACGGCAATGCCGGTATGTCCGGCAGAAAAAACGGCAGAAAAGCCGAGGATTTAATTGTCCGTGTGCCTATGGGTACACTTATCAAAGATGCAGAAACAGGCAGAATTATTGCTGATATTTCCACCAAGGAGCCGGTAGTTGTAGCACGCGGCGGTAAGGGCGGATGGGGCAATTCCCACTTTGCAACTCCCACACGCCAGACTCCTCGTTTTGCTCGTCCCGGTACACCGGGAGAGGAATTCGAGGTTCAGCTTGAACTGAAACTTCTGGCAGATGTCGGTCTGGTTGGCTTTCCTAATGTAGGCAAGTCCACCCTCCTTTCGGTGGTTTCCGAGGCAAAGCCTGAGATTGCGGACTACCATTTTACTACAATTACTCCCAAACTCGGTGTTGTAACTGCTCAAAGCGGCAACTCCTTTGTAATGGCAGACATCCCCGGCCTTATCGAAGGTGCATGGGAGGGTGTAGGACTTGGTCACAGATTTCTCCGTCATGTTGAGCGTTGCCGAATGATTATCCACATCGTTGACGTGGCAGGCAGCGAGGGCAGAGACCCCAAGGAGGATTTCCGCATCATCAACGAGGAACTCAAAAAATTCAACGAAGAACTGGCAAAACTTCCTATGCTTGTGGCAGGTAACAAATGTGACCTTGCAACCGATGAGCAGATAGCGGATTTCAGGGAATTTGTTGAGGCACAGGGATATGAATTTTTCCCAATTATGGCGGCTATCCGCTACGATGTTGACCCGCTTCTGGCTAAGACAGTAGAGCTTCTCTCTACACTTCCTCCCGTGACTATCTATGAGGCAGAGCCTGTACCTCAGGTTGACCTTGAGTCCCTTAATTCCAAAGAAGTCAAGGTTACAAACTGCGACGGTGTATACTTTGTTGAAGGCAAATGGCTTCTTCGTCTTATGCAGTCTGTGAATTTCGACGACTACGAGAGTCTCAACTATTTCCAGAATGTTCTTATTCAGAGCGGAGTTATTGATGCTTTGAGGGACGCTGGTATTGAAGAAGGCGACACAGTTTCCATCTATGATGTGCAGTTTGATTTTGTAGACTGATAAATAGAGGTTTTTATGGGTAAACTATATGATAATGAAACCGATGTAAAAAATCTTCCCACGCTTTCCTGTGCTTTTGTTGGTGATAGCGTGTACGACCTTTTGGTTCGGGAATATCTGGTCAGATGTGACGGCAGAAGGGTGGGGGAGCTCAACCGCGAGAAGGTAAATCTCGTCTGTGCAGCTGCCCAGTCAGCCGCCGTGGACAGAATCCTGCCCCTGCTTGATGAGGAAGAACTTGGTGTTTTTAAGCGCGGCAGGAACGTGACAGTTCACTCTGTTCCCAAAAACAGCACCCTTAAGGATTACCACGCCGCAACAGGTCTTGAGGCTCTTTTCGGTTTCTTGTATCTCAGCGGCAGAAACGACAGAATACAGGAATTGTTTTCACGTATCATCACTAACGATAATGAATAATTATGCATAATAGGTGAATAATTATGAAAAAGAAAATTCGCGTCGGGGTCCCTGATAAATTGGTCTTTATGGATGTAATTGTGATTCTTGCAGGTTCTCTGCTGTATGCGGTCTCAATTTCAATGTTCTCAGCACCCAACAACATCGCCCCCGGCGGCATTGTGGGTATCAGTACAGTTGTGAATTATCTGGTTCCCTTTCTCCCCATAGGTATGCTGACTTTTGTTCTTAACATTCCCATATTCATCTGGGGATGGATTGAACTTGGCTGGAAATATCTCAGCCGTTCGGTAATTACTGTGGCATTATCATCAGTATTAATCGACTTTTTCGCACTTGACTTTGTCACCGCTTTTTTTAAACCCTATCAGGGAGATGCTATGCTTGTTTCCATATTCGGCGGTATCTTAAGCGGTGCAGGGCTGGCTCTTATTTTCTGGCGCGGAAGCTCCACAGGCGGCACGGATATAGTATCCCGTATTATGCACGAAAAAATGCCTCATGTATCCATGGGCAATTTTATTATGATTGTGGACGTCTGCGTAATAGCTCTTTCTGCGGTTGTATATAAGAATATGGACAGAGCGTTATATGCATTAATATTCATATTTGTAAGCACCAGAGTTATCGATATGGTGCTCTACGGAATGAGCCGCAACAACGGCAAGCTCCTCTTTATCGTAACCGCTGAATATGATAAAGTCTCCGGTGAAATCCTGACAAAAATTGACCGCGGTGTAACGCTCCTCAATGCTGAAGGCGGCTTTAAAAGAGATGATAAGCGGGTTATTATGTGTGCACTCAGACCCCAGCAGGTCCACAAGGCAACGACACTTATCAAAAAGGTTGACCCCGAGGCTTTTATTATCATCACCACTGCCAACGCCATCAGAGGCAGGGGATTCCCTGCGTATGACGACGAGGGTGGGGAAAAGGTGTACGTCAATTCGCCTGACTCGGAGAGCCCCGAAAATTCTTAAAATTATTGTTGACAATTAAAAACATTATGTTATAATTAACCTGTTATGTGTAAAAGTATGCGCATAGCAGGTTTTTTAACCGCACAGCGGTCAGCTGTGTTCATCCTTGCACTGAACGCTCAGGCGTAATTCCATTCAGTGCCAATAGTCCAGAAGGAGGTGCAACGAAATGGCAGTAAAGGCTAACTATGAGACAGTTATGGTTCTCTCCGTTAAGAACGGTGAGGAGGCTGTTCAGGCTCTCGTTGAGAAGTTCAAGAACACCATCGAGAAGTACGCAACACTGCAGAGCGTTGATGAGTGGGGCAAGAGAAAGCTCGCTTATCTCATCAATAAGGAGTCTGAGGGCTACTATGTTCTTATGAACTTTGAGTCCGATGCAGAATTCCCCAAGGAGCTCGACCGTAGATATCAGATCACTGACGGCGTGCTCAGATCGCTCATCATCAAGAAGGAAGACGAATAATCACAGCCGCATTCACAGAATGCATAACGAAAGGACGAATAATCTATGATTAACAGAGTAGTACTTATGGGCAGACTTGTTTCTGACCCCGAACTCAAAACAACACAGTCAGGTACCAACGTTACCACTTTCCGTATTGCCGTTGACAGAAATTATGTCAAGTCTGGTGAGGAGAGACAGGCAGATTTCTTTGATATCGTTGCCTGGCGTTACACCGCTGATTTTGTATGCAAACATTTCAGAAAGGGCTCTCTTATCGCTATCGACGGACAGCTTCAGAGCCGCACATATCAGGCAAAGGACGGCACAAACCGCTATGTTGTAGAGGTTATCGCCGACAATGCTTCTTTCACAGGTGAGAGAAGAGATAACTCCCCCTACGGCGGCGGTTATTCTCAGGCTCCTGCTCCCGCATACAGCGAGCAGGCACCCTCTTTCCAGAACGGCTCCGTTTCCGATTTTGAGGAAATGCCCGCTGACGACGACCTGCCCTTCTGATTTTACTTTTGATTCGAATCCTATTTTTTGAAAGGAGATTTTATCATGGCTGAAAGACCTATGCACAGAAAGTCCCGCAGAAAAGTCTGCGCATTTTGTGTTGATAAGGTAGAGAAGATTGATTACAAGGATATCAACCGTCTCCGCCGCTATATGTCCGAGAGAGCAAAGATTCTCCCCAGAAGAGTTACCGGCACTTGTGCAGCACACCAGAGAGAGCTCACCGTAGCTATCAAGCGTGCACGTTATCTTGCACTTCTTCCTTACTCTGCTGACTAATCTTTGGCGGATTAATATTCAAACACACTGTACCCACCGCTTGTCGGTGGGTATTTTTTATGCTTTCAACTCAGAAAAACTAATGATAGACAAGGCGGGGGGAGGGTGCGTGAAACAAAGGATAATTCTGTTATAGAATTTATAATTCGTTAATATTCTTACTGAGAAGTATTGATTATGCAAAATAACGAAATAAATACCGCAAATTTTGTCATTATCACAATTTGTTAAAATAGTATAAAAATTCATTGATTTTTGCTATATATATGTATTATAATATAACAGTAAAATTATCGTAGGAGTACTGTACCCTTTTGATGCTGTGTGTTATGGGATACTGATTTTTCGGTGTCCGATAACACACAGCAGCGGCGGAGGTCAGCCGCTGTTAAACTTAGCGGTACTACACCTGCGATTTGCGAAAAACAAATTAGGAGGTAATACTATGAAAACTCTTAAAAGAGGTTCCTTTCTGCGTCTTATGTCAGTTGTTCTGACATTGATGATGGTTTTCTCTGTTTTATCAGTAGGCATCATCTCAACTTCAGCTGCAGAAGTTAACCTCGCAGAAACCGGAGCCAGTAGAACTTTTGCTGCCGGTGATTATATTTACGTTAAGAATTTTAAGCCTTCAGGCTGGTCAGCTAACTGGTTCCACAGCGATGTGACCGAATGGATGCACATCTGGAACTCATCTACCAATGTTGCTCTCGATGTAAAGTTTGAGCTTATTGAAGGAACAGAAAACGCTGATGGTGCTGTATACGGTGCAAAAATTACAACAGCAGGTACATATACTCATGTAATTTTTACCCGTAGCCACAGTGATACAGATCCTTGGAATAATTGCAATCAGACTGGTGATATTCCTCTTGATGCTACCAACAACTGCTACACAAACCTTGCAGTAGGCGGTACATCGTACACAGGTTCTGTTTTTGTACCCGGTAGTGGTGGCAGCGGCGGCGATACTGAAGTTGACGGTGATTTCTGGGTTGACCTTGACGGTGACCCCACAACCACCCTTGATGTAATTATTCCTGACAAAAACGGAAGTGTTTACGACCTTTATCTGCCCTCTCTTGTTTCAGTAAATTCAAGCGGACAAGCCACTCTCAAATTTTTTGTGGCTGAGGGCAAAAGCCTTACCATAGGCGGTGCTTCTGTTTC
Organism: Ruminococcus sp.; assembly: GCA_017395925.1. GTDB lineage: Bacteria > Bacillota > Clostridia > Oscillospirales > Acutalibacteraceae > Ruminococcoides. The sequence continues at coordinate 6,776 of JAFQNJ010000031.1, forward strand.
ATCCACAGGTTCCGCATATGCTTTCTACCCAAATGCTTCGTATACATTAGGCGGAAGTTTTTCAGGAACTCTTGCTCTTCACAAATCCAGCGCTGTGTCTTCTATCCATACAACCACAGCTACCCCGGTTCCTCAGGGTACATATCAGGGCTATGAGAGCAAGGATGATTATGAGACAAAGGGCTCTATCGTAGTTTACGGTCCGGACGGTACCCAGAAGAACAGCGATACCGTGCTGAAGAAAATAAAGGGTAGAGGTAACTCTTCCTGGGAAGCATCTCACAAGATCATCGGTAAGTATGCTTTCAACATCACTCTTGACCAAAAAGCACAGCTTCTTGACGAGTCAAGTGCATCAAAGAAATACTGCCTCGTTTCCTATAACGCAGACGAAGCACGTATGAGAAATATGATAGTCTATGAGCTGGCACAGCAGATAGGCGTTGAGTATGTTCCCGACTACGAGCCTGTTGACTTCTACAACAACGGTCTCTATATCGGTTCTTATCTCCTCACCGATAAGGTTGAGATAGGCGATCCTCTTGTAGATATCGTAGACCTTGATGGTATCAACGAAGACTTCTCGGATAACAACACAGCTCTTTATGATGACGATTCTCTCATGACTCGTGCATCATCAAACGGCAATATCAACGATACATCAACAAAGGGCTATTATAAGTACATCTCAAATCTCGATGAGCCCGATGCATCCGAGTATGCAGAGTCAGGCTTCCTCCTTGAGTTTGAACTCAACGAGCGTTTTGCTGATGAAATTTCAGGCTTTATTTCCACAAAGGGACAGCAGATAGTCTGCAAGTACCCCGAGTTCGCCACAAAGAACGAGATTCAGTTCATCAGAGATAAGTGGAACACAGCCGAAGCACTGATGTATGATGACACAGCTACTTACGAAGAGCTGGATGCAGTCATCGACGTTGAGTCCTTCGCAAAGATGTACCTCATTCAGGAGCTCACAAAGAACCTGGACGGCGGCGCAACATCTTACTACGTGTATTATCACGAAGGCAAGCTCCACGCAGGTGTTGCCTGGGACTATGACTGGACACTCGGTCAGTATGCAAAGACATACACAGACAGAGTAAATACCGGCAGTGACTTCTATGATAAGGTAGACGCTGATCCTTCATCATCAGGCGGCTGGTACTTAAACTCCAAGACAATTTACGGTGCATCCGAATTCAATGCACAGGCTGCTCTCTGTCAGAATGATGCATTCTGGTCAGTAGTAGTTGCCGAGTGGGATGAAATCTTCTTCAGCGAAGCAAACAAGTTTACAGACGGAGAGGTTTCTTCCGTTTCTTCACTTGGCGGTATGATTGCTGATTTCTATTCCCAGGTAAAAGCATCCACCGCAATGGATGAGGACAAGTGGGGACTTATCCAAAGCGACCCCTTCATCACTAATAACTGGGGCTCCACAGATACAGGTGATACACACGACGATGCTGTTGAGTGGCTGAACAACTGGTACTATGAGCGAATCCTCTGGATGGATAAGTACATCTCCACCGATGGTTCAAGCCATACAGGTATCTATGATATTGACTACGTTATCCAGCCTCCCACAATTACAGCCGACAAAGAGCTGTATGTAGCAGGGGAGACCGTAACACTCACTATCGATGATAAGACCGACGGCGATTACTACTATAAGATTTACAAGAACGGAGCAATGTGGCAGGTTGTCTCCGATAAAACAGTGACCTTTACCGCAGAGAAGAGTGGCGCTACTGAGTATACAGCCTTTGCTGTATCAAATACTTCAGCGAAGACTTCAGACTTCTCTGAACCCGCAACTGTCAATGTTCAGGGCTATGTATTCTCTGTTGATGTGACTGCTCCCGAAACTGTACTGGCAAGCAAGAACATCGTAATCAACGCCACTTCTGATGCAGAGGAAGAAGTTACATATAACCTCTATCTCACAGGTGACACCAAGGAGCTTATCGGTACCAACAACACAGGTACCTTCACAGTTCCCACAACTCTCGCAGACGGCGGCAAATCCTTCCGCTTTACTGTAGAGGCATCCGTAACAGTAGATGGTGAAACCTACACCGATGAAAAGGTTGTTGATGTTAATGTTACCGAGTTTGAACTTATTCTCAATGTATCAGCTCCCGAGACCATCGAAGCAGGTATGGTTCTCACAATTAAGGCAACAGTCGAGGCTGATACAGAAGTAGTTTACGAGTTCTACACAGGTGACGGAACACTCCTTGTAAACAATACATCAGGCATCTATACTGAGGAAATCACAGTTGATGATATCGGCACCAAGTCCTACTACGTAATAGCAAAGACTACCGTAGAGGGCGAGGTGTTCACTGCAGAGACCAAGCCTCTCACCGTAACTGTTACTACAGTTAAAGAGGCTTATGACGTGAAGATTTGCTTCAAGAGTGCAGATACTCTTGCTTACGCACCCTATATCACAACTGAAGGTGCAGTGGATAACCTTTCATCCGAGAAGATGACAAAGGGCACATTCATTTGCAAGAACGCAACCGAGACAGCTTCTTATTATTGGTATGAAGCAGATGTTCAGGTTTCCAAGGCAGCACCCCAGCTTGAAGTAACGCTTGTTGGTTCACGATATGCTCTTGAGGGTTACATTCACCTTAACATCACCGAGTCCGGTACAATTTATCTCGCTCTTGAGAACATCAACTTTACCCGCGGTAACGAGCTCCAGAACCTCACCTCATGGGACGAGACCGAGCGTAACTGGACAATGAGTGCCGCAAATATGATTTACGATGACGGCGTTGACAAAGCAGATTTTGCCAATGTAGCCGCAAGAATCGACCTGCGTACAGTAGGCGATGCAAACGATGACGGTGCAGTCAATATCAAGGACGCCACCGCCATTCAGAAACACCTTGCAGAAATCGTTACTCTCGACAGCCTGTCAGTTGAGATTTCCGACATAAACTCCGACGGCAAGGTAACAGTCAAAGACGCAACAGCTATCCAGAAGAAGCTCGTTGCACTGCTTTGATTTCCTATACTATATATATAGGAGGTAATTTTAGTGAAAACTAAGAAAATTTTAAAATCAATAGTCTCGCTGCTGTTGGTAGTGATGATGCTGATGTCCGTGGGCATCGCCTCCATCTCCTCCGCAGTGGTGGAACTGGCACAGACGGGTGCTACAGTTACATATCAAGCAGGCGAATATATATATATTAAGAACTTTGTTCCTTCTGGTTGGGGTTCTACAACATGGATTCTTAATAATAGTTATGCTTGGGCACATATGTGGGGTGGCACAGCAGGTACACAGGATTATCTGTTTGAGCTTTACTCTGGTACAGCTGGTGCTTCAGGCGCTATTTATAGAGCTAAGGTTACAACCGGCGGTACATATACTAATGTTATATTTACTCGAAACTCGACAAATAAAGGCCCTTGGACAGATACTTGGAACCAGACAGGAGATATTGTTCTGAGTAGTAGTAATTATAACTGTTGGACAAGTTTTACCAGTGGTGGTACAGGTAAAACCGGTAGCCATTATGCAGTGGCTCCCAGCAGCGTAACAGCAACTGTTACAAATGCTAAAGGAGGCAGTGGTACCAGTTCGGATCCTTACCTTGTAGATCCTGGTGCATCCTATACTGTTAAGCTTACAGGTGTAAAAGCAGATCCCGGTATGGAAGGCTTTGGTTTTAATCTGGACAGTACTTCTTCTAAGAATTCAACTACCGATACTACTTGGACTACAACCAAAACGGCTTCTTCAACAGCCGGCACAACTACAACACATGTGGGTTATGCTTGGAACTATGAGTATTCTACCAGTTACTACTCCAGCTCATATGCAACATCCAATACTATCTATGTTAAAACTGTAGCATCAAATGTCACCGCAACCTTTAAGGATAAAGACGGTAATACCATCGGTACACCTCAGACCATCACAAGTGGCGAGACCCCTACAGCTCCCACAGCCCCCACTGTTGCAGGTCACACCTTCACAGGTTGGCTCTCTTCTGCTGACAACGAGGTTTATGCATCAAATAACCTTCCCGCTATCACAGGTGATACCACCTTCACAGCACAGTATTCTAAAAACAGCTATACAGTAACTGCAACCGCTGCCACAGGCGGTACTGTTACAGGCGGCGGCTCCTATGAATACGAGTCAGTAGCAACTCTTAAAGCTGAAGCCACTTTGGATGGCTATGTATTCACAGGTTGGACTCTCTCCGGCGGTTATCAGATCACCGAGGGATCCAATACATCAGCTACCATTAAGATTAAGGTAACAGGCGCTGTTACTGCTACCGCTAACTTCCAGCAGATTCCTACAAATTCAGTTAGTGTTACAGCTAATCCTCCTGAAGCAGGTACAGTTTCTCCTGTACAGCAGGATGTAGCAGAGGGAAGCAACGTTGTCCTTACTGCAGTTCCCAACACAGGCTACACCTTCACAGGTTGGAGCATCACAGGCTCTTACACTATCCAGAGCGGAACTGTGAATTCCCAGGCATTCTCCATTATCCCTCAGGCTGAGATTACAGCACAGGCTAACTTCAGAGCAAATACAGCTACAGTTACCGTAAATGCACAGTCAGGCGGTACTGTAACTAACGCCGGTGCAAAAGCAACCGAATATCCTGATACAGTAACTTCCACAGCTGCTGAAAGCACAGGCTATACATTTGCAGGATGGACTATCACAGGTACCCTCGGTACTGACTATGAATTAGTTAATTGTTCTGCAAGTGACAAAACTATCACAATTCGTCCCATCAAGGACGGTGCATCTATCACAGCAACTGCCAAGTTCCTCCTTGGTCAGTATCTTACAGTTTACACCTTCTCCGAAGATGGCTATGACAATCTCACAGTAACCGAGTCCAACGGTACAACAACAAAAACTGTTTTTGACGATGAACAGTCCGGTGTAGAGTATTTTGGCGAGGTAGAGTGGCTCAGATCCGACGAGAATATGGAACTCACCAACGGATATTCTTCTTCCGTAACCGCAGTACTCTCCAGCGCTTCCGGAAACGGCAATGATTACAATGAAGATAACAATACCTTCCTTGTAAAAGATGGTTACAGAACAATTGTATTTACTAACGGATGGGCATGGAGCGAACCTACTCTTCATCATTGGATAGATGGCGGAGCAGGAACATCATGGCCCGGCGAAAAAATGCAAAAAGTTGGACAGAATAGTGATGGTCAGGATATTTATGTTCTGTATATACCCAATGACCGTCAGAAGGTCGTCTTCAACGGAACCAATGAAAATTTCCAGCAGTCAGACGATATTGTTCTTCCTGCAGGCAGCAACGATGTTCTTGCCTACTATATTCAAGGAAGTAAGGCTAATGGACGCCCTGATGTTGTATTATGGCCCACACAACCCGGCACCCACACTCCTTCCTCCGGCGACATCGACCTCACTTCAACCCTCTACACTGACGGCACATGGGCAAATGTTGATAGAGTCTGGATTTATCAGTCAGGCTCCACCGAGATAGTAACTCTTCGTAGCGAACTTCTCGAAGCTATCGCTGATTCAGAATCCGACTTTACAGCAGGCAACGACGGCAAATGGACAGAGGAAAGCTGGTCTGAATTTGTAGCAGCTTACAATACTGCAGTCTCCACAGTCGGCGCAGGCGATTCCACTCAGGCGGCTATTGATGCAGCTGCCGCTGACCTCATTGCAAAGAAGGCAGCCCTGGCTACGCAGGAAAAAGTAAGCCTTACTGTTACACAGCAGGGCGCAACAGGTACAGTATCCTTCGGTAATGTTACCATTGATACCGCTACAGGTACAGGCGATGTTAATAAGGGCAAGCCTGTAACTCTTAACATTGCAGCTCCCAATATGTACTACATTTCCGGTATTATCGTAAACGGCGAGTCTGTATTTACTAATGATGCTGAGAGCCTTCTTGAAAAAGAATACACAACAAGTGCTCTCTCTGCTGACAATAACTACATCACAGTAATCTACACCGCAAGAACAACATACACCATTACAGTTGAGGCCTATGGTCAGGATGGCGGTAGCCTCTATTTCAACGGTGAGTTGATTCCTGCAGCAGGTAATGTTTATACCGTATGCTCCGGTGACAATGTTACTATCACCGCTGAGCCCGCTGATGGCTATGGCGTTTATTACTGGGTAGTTGATTCTACCTCAGGCAATAACCGTGAGCTTTCTTATTCATTCAATAATGTTTCCAAGAATCATACTATCGATGTTGAGTGGGTAAAGCTTCAGCAGGTAAATATTAGTGTTGTTACCAAGCCTAACGCAGCAGGTACTTCTACAGTTAACGGTTCAAGCAGCGCTACCGTAATGCAGTATGATACAGTAACACTGGTAACTGTAAACGACGACCCCTGCTATCAGTTCATCGGCTGGACTATCGACGGTAGCTATATAGCAGCCGAAGGTACTACCAAGAATGATGCAACCTTTAAGATTATCGCAAATGGCGGTGAAATTAAAGCAACCGCAAACTACGATAAGGTTTACAAAGCAATCTACCTGGACAATGCAGCCGGTTGGGAACAGCCTCATATCTACTCTTGGGGTAGCTCTTCACCCGTAACAGCTTGGCCCGGTGACAAGATGACCTATGACAGCACTCTTGAGTGGTGGGTAGGTTATGTACCTCTTGATGCTACAAGTGTACAGTTCAACGATGGTACAAATCAGAATCAGAAGGAGTTCGTAATCGGTACCAATAACCTCTTCACCAACGGTACCAACACAACAGATTATCCCGCACCTTATGTTGAAGTGGGTTATTACCTCCAGGGTACATGGAATGGTTCTTCTCACAGTGCTTTTGACCTTGTTAAGTTTGAAGAGCAGGCTGACGACACATATACCCTCGAGCTTACAGTAACCAAGACAGCTGACGGCTATATCTACGTCAACCCCACTAATGAGAATTCTCATTTCTGGAATGCCGCTACAAACGGTGCAACAGGCAATCCCCAGACTCTGACTGCAACAGGTGCATATCAGTCATCACCCAATCAGGTTAAGATTGAAATCGACACCACCGATTTCAACAAGGCTTACGATCTGGTAATTACCTTCAACCCCAAAACAGGTGAGTTCAGCTGGACAAAGGCTGAAAATGTTCCCACTATCGATGTTATTGCAACAGACGGTAGAGGTAAGAACGAAGCTGACGTTAATATGGACAGCGGCAACGGCAGAGTAGGTAAGACCTACTTCGATATTGATACC
>JAFQNJ010000005.1 GCA_017395925.1 Ruminococcus sp.
AATAAACAGCCGCACGTGAGCGGCTGCTTGAGATTGTAATGCGTTGTCAAACATTCGGTACCCCTGCTGCAGGGGTTAAGCCTGTAAAAACCCCTTATAGGGGTTGTGCAAACCACCCGTTCAACGGGTGGTTTTGATTTGACATTTATGGGTGATTATCTTCTTTTTTTCATATCTTCTTCAATGTCTCTTTTCCATTCGGCGGTGAGGGGACGGCTTTCCCGAAGATTCTTAACGGCACTTCCAACCACCTCGTAATTCAGTCGGGTGCCTTTTTGGTCGCTTCGGTAGCTTACGGCACGTTCAGGGTTGATGCCGTATTCTTTTGCGGTCTCAACAGCATCAATATTAGCACCCAGAAAGAGGAACTCCCAACCGTATTTTTCTTTCTGATGCTCTATCTTGCGGCGGATTTTCTCTGCGGTGTACTTGCGGCTTGCGTTTTCCATGCCGTCGGTGATGATTACAAAAATGGTATGTGTAGGCACATCCTCAGGTCGGGCATATTTGTGGATGTTTCCGATGTGATGAATAGCACCTCCCAGAGCATCAAGCAGAGCGGTGCTTCCTCCTACGGAGAAATCCTTTTCGGTGATAGGATTTATGTTGCGGATGTCCTCTCTGTCGTGGATAACTACGGACTCGTTGTCAAAGAGTACGGTGGAGACAAAGGCATCGCCCTCACACTTTTTCTGCTTATGGAGCATGGAGTTGAAACCGCCCATGGTATCCTTTTCAAGACCGTACATAGAGCCGCTTCGGTCAAGGATAAATACAAGCTCCGTTAAATTTCGCTTTTCGTTCATATTTGTTTTCATAGAAAAAACCTCCTTAATGTTTTCATTGACTACATTATAGGAGGTTTTCGTATCTGTTTGGTCGCAGGTGAGGCGACCTTTTATTTTTTTATTGCTCAATATACGCAGGAGCCGAGAAGGGGCTGGTCGTAGTAGAAAAGAGCCTCGTTGATTTCGAAGATATTATAATTGCCGTTGGAGATGAAGTATTCCACAATAATGTCGAATTTTTCGCTGTGGGACAGGGCGAGGCCGGCTTTTTTGAGAAGCTCTTCGGTTTCCTCCAAAGAGAGCTTCAGGGAAACCGCAAGGGCGAGGGCGGTAGTTTTCTTTGGTTTGTAGTGTATATCGCCCTTTATCTTGGAAAAATGCTTTTTGTCGATGTTGGCTTTTTTGTAGCACTCGGAATTTTTCATTCCCTTTTCCTCGATTTTCCGCATAATCATCTGTGAAAAGCTTTCGTCGATGGTGCCGAGTCTGTCTTCAAGAGAGAGCTCCTTTATACCCGGTAGCGCACAGGGGACGCACTTGTCGCTGACAGAGCAGAGGTCAACCTCACGGTAACCTACCGACGCTTCTCTTCTCCTTCTGAATAAGGTATGGCGGCGGACGTAGCCTTCATCAATAAGCTCCTCGATATCGGGGAAAAGCTTTCTTCCTGCATTCAGGCAGTCTTTGCCGAATACAGCAAGGTAAACCTGAAGGGAAGAGTCGGTGTCTATGAGGAATTCCCCCACGGCAGAGAGGGCAATTTTCAACGCTGTTTCGGGCGGGTATCCGAATTTGCCTGTGGAGATGAGAGGGAAGGCGATGCTTTCAAGTTTCATATCAACAGCGGCTTCAAGTGCATTTCTGTAACAGTCTGCAAGGAGAGTGTCGGAGCTTTTGTCACCGCTTTTATAGACAGGACCCAGAGTGTGGATAACAAACTTTGCAGGAAGATTATATCCCTTGGTGATGCGTATGTCAGCTACGGAGAGCGGATTAAGCATTGAACATTCGGCGGCAAGTTCCCCGCCTGCGGCTTTGTGAATGGCACCGCACACTCCTTTCGAGGGGGTGAGGGTGGCGTTGGCGGAATTGACTATGGCATCAACCTGCATTTTAGTTATGTCGTTTCTGACTATCTCCAGTGGCATAGGCTTACCCTCCTTTTCGTAGCGTGATTTATATTCAAAGAATAGCAGAAATATGAGTACTTTACAAGAGGTGTGTCGGGATAAATAAAGAAGGCAGCCGCACATCACGACTGCCTTGATGGGTTTATTCTGTCAGTTCCAGTAATCCGTCTTGTGTGGGAGGCTTATATCCTTTGCCCTGAATACGGGGTCTTTGCCCTGTTTGCGCTGTTTTGTGTAGTCGTCAAGGGCACGGAAGGAGTATTTGCCGAAGATAATGATTATGGGCATATTGATAATTGTTAAGGCACCCATAAAAATATCGGAGATGTTCCACAGGACGTCTGAATTGAGAGTTGCACCTACAAGGATTACGAGGGAGAGAATAATGTTGCTGACCGCTTTGAAGATTTTTGAGGGCTCCTTACCCAGAATGTAGCGATATGCTTTGTCAACATAGAAGAGATTGCCGATAAGAGTGGTGAAACCAAAGAGCACCATAGAGGCGGTGATGAATACAGGGCCTGCAACTCCAAGGCTTTCCTCCAGAGAAAGCTGAACATATTTGGCACCCGAAATTTCCTCACTTGGAGTAACTCCTGAACACATACACATAAAAGCCGTGGCGGAGCAGATGAGAAGGGTGTCGATGAATACCGAGAGAATCTGCACCAGACCCTGCTTTACAGGGTGGCTTACCTCGGCACTTGCGGAGGCATTGGGAGCAGAGCCGACACCGGCTTCGTTGGAGAAAAGACCTCTCTTTATACCATACATCAGGCAGGAGCCTGCAATTCCGCCGAAGATAGCCTGAAAATCAAAGGCATCTGAAAAAATCTGTGCAAAAACGGAGGGGAGGTTTTTGATGTTCATAACGGTGATTATCAACGCCACAAGAATATATGCCATACCCATAAAGGGTACTATCAGGGTGGTGGTGTTGATAAGTCTTTTGCCGCCTCCGAAAAGACAGATACAGACCAGTACTGCCACAACGCCTCCGATAACGGCGGGCACGGGATTGAAGGAGAGGGTGTTGCCGAAAATATTGAGGCTTAAAGACTGATTGTAAAATCCGTAGGAGGAGAAAGTATCCTGAAGATTAAAGGAAGCAAGCATATTGAATCCGATGCCGTAGGTGAGTATGAGAAGCACCGAGAAAATGATGGCGAGGAAGCGACTTTTTGTAGTTGCCTCTATGTAGTGAGCAGGTCCGCCGTAAGGACCTGCCGTGCCTCGCTTTTTATAAATCTGGGCGAGGGTGCTCTCTATAAATGCAGAGGCACTGCCCAGAATTGCAATAATCCACATCCAGAAAACAGAGCCGAAGCCGCCCATACACAAGGCGGTGGAAACACCAACGATGTTACCTGTGCCCACTCGGGATGCGGTGGAAACCATCAGCGCCTGAAAGGATGAAACGCCGCCCTTCTCTGAAGACTTCTCCATAACGGAGCGAAGCTGTTCGGGAAAAAGCCTGAACTGGGCAAACTTTGTCCTGAAAGTAAAATAAAGACCGCCGATAATCAGTATGGGTACGAGGACACAAGTTTCCGTATAGTTTTTGATGTTGGTAATTATTAAGTCAAACATTTTTCTCCCCCTCATATTTATAAAGTATACGCAATTTGTGAAATCCTGTCAAACGCTGTGGCGGTGGTGGGGATTTTATATTATGAATTGTGTTGAAGAAATCCTCTGCTTGTGTTAAAATCTGAATGAACCTGAACTGTTGCGGTATTATATGCAAGTTGGTCACAACAAGGTTTTCAATGCAGATGTATTCTGCTTACAGGAGGTAAATAAAATGAAATTTGCGGTAATTAACGGCAGCCCCAAGGGTCAGTACAGCATAACCCTGCAGACGGTGCGGTATCTGGAGCTTGTGTATCCTGAACACGAATTTGAGGTGCTTCACGCAGGACAGAAGATAAAGTCTCTGGAAAAGGATTTTTCAAAAGCGCAAGCTCTGCTTGAGCGTGCAGATGCGGTGATTTTTGCTTATCCCGTCTATACATTCCTTGCACCCTCACAGCTTCATCGTTTCATAGAATTGCTGAAGGAAAACGGAATTGACCTTCAGGGAAAAATCGCGACCCAGATAACTACATCAAAGCATTTTTATGATGTCACAGCTCACAAGTATATTGAGGAGAACTGTGGCGACCTGGGAATGCATTGTGTCGGAGGTCTTTCTGCGGATATGGAGGACCTGCTTTCTGAAAAAGGAAGAGAAGAAGCCGAAAAATTCATGCGTAAATTCCTTTTTGCAGCCGAAAAAGGAATTTTTGAAAAAACGCCAGTGAGCAGCAGAGAATATAACCCCTGTGAGGTTTCTTGCAAAGAGTATAGTGAGAGCAAAAAGGATTCCTCAAAAGATGTGGTGATAATTACCGACTGCACAGATAAGGACAGCAATCTTGACAGGATGATATCCTGCTTCAGGGCTGATTTCAGATACAAAACCAGAGTGGTGAATATTTCCGAATATCCTCTTTCGGGCGGCTGCCTCGGATGCTTCAAGTGTGCGGTTTCCGAAAAATGCACATATAAGGATGGATTTGACAGATTTCTCAGAGAAGAAATACAGACAGCCGATGCCATTGTATATGCCTTCAGAATCAAAGACCACAGTATGGGTGCGCGATTCAAGATGTACGACGACAGAAACTTCTGCAACGGACACAGGACTGTTACTGTCGGAATGCCTGTGGGCTATATTGTATCGGGAGATTATTCGGCTGAACATAATCTGAAAACTGTCATAGAGGCAAGAGCGCAGACAGGTGGTAACTACCTTGCTTATGTGGCAGATGACAGCAAGGATACTGAAGAAGAACTGAAAAAGCTGGAGGAATGTCTGTGCTTTGCTCTGGATACAAAGCACACCGAGCCTCGTAATTTCTACGGAGTGGGAGGAATGAAAATCTTCCGCGACCTTATTTATCAGATGCGCGGAATGATGAGAGCTGACCACAAATTCTACAAAAAGCAGGGTATATATGACTTCCCTCAAAAGAAAAAGCTGGACTCAATGAAGATGTATCTGGTGGGTGCTATGCTTTCCAATGAGAAGGTGCTTTCAAAGATGGGTAACAGAATGAACGATGGAATGCTGGCACCATATAACAAGTTGTTCGAAACGCTGAAAAAGGATAAATAAGCAGGCGACATACGACAGGAGCTTCCGCAGGAATTTGAAATAAATCAGGGGATATGGTATAATCTCTTACATCACTTGATTTTTCTGTGGAAAAGAAAGGAATATTTTATGGATTTCAAATCAAAACTTTCGCAGGAGTTCGGAATAAAGTCCGAATATGCAGAGAATATAATTAACCTTCTGGACGAGGGAAACACCATTCCCTTTATTGCCAGATACCGTAAGGAAATGCACGGCTCTATGGATGACCAGCTCATCCGAGAGGTGGCAGAGAGACTGGACTATCTCAGAGGCTTCGAGGCAAGAGCAAAGGAGATTTGCGAGCTTATCGAGGCACAGGGCAAACTCACCGACGAGATAAGGGAGTCTGTTGCTCAGGCGGAAACCATGGCAGACCTTGAGAATATCTACCGCCCCTTCCGCCCCAAGAGAAAGACCCGTGCCTCTGTTGCGAAGGAGAAGGGGCTGGAGCCTCTTGCGGAGTATATTCTCGCTCAGGAGGACACCGAAAGCTTCCCCATTGATTTAGCAGAGAAATATGTGGATGCAGAGAAGGGCGTGGAAACTCCCGAGGATGCACTTCAGGGTGCAAAGGACATTATTGCGGAGATTTGTTCCGACGATCCCAAAATCCGCAAACGTCTTTTCCATATTATGTGGCTGGGCGGTGTGCTCAAGAGTGTTGCCACCGACAAGGAAGCGGACAGCGTATATTCGGGTTACTATGAATTTTCTGAAGCAATAAAGAAAATAAGCGGTCACAGAGTTCTTGCCATAAACCGCGGAGAGAGAGAAAAATTCCTGAAGGTGTCCGTGGAAATAGATGACGAGAAGCCTCTGACTATGATTAAGAGTGTAATGGTAAAGGGCAATTCCCCTTGCTCCGAGGCGGTGATTGATGCCGTTGAGGATGCCTATACCCGACTACTCTTCCCCTCTATCGAGAGGGAAGTCCGTGCAGAGCTTACCGAGAATGCAGACGTTGCCGCAATGAAGCTCTTTGCCACAAACCTTCACCAGCTTCTGATGCAGCCTCCCGTGAAGGACAGAGTGGTTATCGGTCTTGACCCCGGATACCGCACAGGTTGTAAAGTTGCGGTGGTTGACGGCACAGGCAGAGTTCTTGATACAACCGTAATCTATCCTACCCACAGCGAGTCGAAGGTGCAGGAGTCCAAGGTGAAACTCCTCTCCCTTATAAAGAAATACGGTGCCACCGTGCTCTCTATCGGCAATGGAACAGCCAGCAAGGAAACCGAAATTTTTGCCGCCGAGGTTATCGCCGAAGCAAAGAAAGCAGACCTTGCATATATGGTGGTAAGCGAAGCAGGTGCCTCCATTTATTCCGCAAGCAAGCTTGCCGCTGACGAACTCCCCGAGCTCGACCTGACACTGAGAAGTGCGGTTTCCATTGCAAGAAGACTTCAGGACCCCCTGGCGGAGCTTGTGAAAATTGACCCTAAGTCTATAGGTATCGGACAGTATCAGCACGATATGCCCCAGAAACGACTGGGCGAAACTCTTGACGGTGTGGTTGAGGACTGTGTAAACTCCGTAGGTGCCGACCTCAATACCGCATCTCCGGCACTCCTCAGCCGCATATCGGGGCTTAGCAGTACTGTCTGCAAGAATATCGTGCAGTACAGAGAGGAAAACGGAAAATTCTCAAGCCGTGCGGAGCTCAAAAAGGTTCCCAAATTGGGCCCCAAGGCTTACGAGCAGTGTGCAGGCTTCCTTCGTGTGGCAGACGGCAAGGAGGCTCTTGATAATACAGCGGTGCATCCCGAGTCCTACAAAGCCGCCAAGGAGCTTCTCAAGCTTCTCGGTTATACCTCCAAGGATATCGCAGGCGGCGGAATAAAGGGTATCGGCGAGAAAATCACCGACAAGGTGAAGATAGCAGAGGCTATCGGTATCGGTGTGCCTACCCTTACCGACATTGTGTCAGAACTTGAAAAACCCGGACGTGACCCCCGAGAGAGCCTTCCCCAGCCTGTGCTTCGCACCGATGTTATGGGTATGGAAGACCTCACCGAGGGTATGGAGCTGACAGGTACGGTCAGAAATGTTATCGACTTCGGCGCATTTGTGGATATCGGCGTGCATCAGGACGGACTTGTGCACATATCCCAGATTTGTGACAAGTTCATTAAGCATCCTTCCGAGGTTCTCAAAGTAGGCGACATTGTAAAAGTAAAGGTTCTGGCGGTAGATGTTCAGAAAAAACGAATTTCCCTTACCATGAAGGGTGTCTGATTTTGAGGTGATTATATGGTGACTTTTATTTGCTATCCCAAGTGCACAACCTGCAAGAAGGCGGAAAAGTGGCTTGAGAGTAAGGGTATTGAGTATAACTTGAGGAACATTAAAGAAGCGAATCCTACAGAGGAAGAGCTGAGACAGTGGCACTCGAGAAGCGGCGAAGTGCTGAGAAAATTCTTCAACACCAGCGGACTTCTCTATAAGTCTATGGAGCTTAAAACAAAGCTTCCCGAAATGTCAGAGGACGAGATGTATGCTCTTCTCGCAACAGACGGAATGCTGGTAAAAAGACCTCTGCTTATTACAGAAGATAAAGTTCTCATAGGTTTCAAAGAGGCCCGATGGGAAGAAACTCTGTGTAAATAAAAAATACAAACCTCCGATGATGCAAGGGTGTGCATTGTCGGAGGTTTTTTATATAAATTAGAAAAATGTAAAATTTTTACAAAAATGATGAAACCAAAGTGCAGTTTCGTTTGTTTTATTAATGAAGGAGGGAGAAAATGGCCACCCTTATGTTTGCAAACTTGAACTATGAACAGGCAGTGCGTAAGTATGCCAAAACGGTAACGGGCGTGTGTATTATGCGTTTGCAGAACTGGGCAGATGCAGAGGATTGCTTTCAGAATACCTTTGTCAGGCTCTACACAAAAGCTCCCGACTTTAAGGACGAAAATCACCTGAAGGCATGGCTTATCCGTGTGGCGATGAATGAATGCAGCAATTATATCAGGAAGAATCGCAAGACGATATCACTTGATAATGTTCAGGGAGAAACAGTTACATTTGACGAGGACACAAGGGATATCTCCTGGGCACTTATGAAACTGGAACAAAAGTACAGGGATGTGCTTTACCTGCATTATTGCGAGGGATTCAGAGTGAGTGAAATTGGTGACATTCTCGGAAAAAACCCCAACACCGTAAAGACTATCCTGAAAAGGGGCAGAGAAAAACTGAAATCAATTTACGGAGGTGGAGGAATATGAAAAAGGTGAATTTCCAAAGCCTTAAAAGCATCACCGCTCCTGATGAATGGATGGAAAAAGCTCTTTCAGTGCCTGAAATCCATAGCCGCAGGGAAACTGCACAAGTATTTACTCTGAAACGTATAGTTACGGTGGCGGCGTGCTTCGTGCTTTTGTGTGTGATGAGCATCCCTTTATATATGTTTAGCCGCGTGAGAGTAGAAATACCCGCAGTTCCCACAATACAAACGGAGCATTCCACAGGAGAGCATAGCGGCGAAAACACCTCGTGGGATAATAATTTCCCTGTGTTGGTTGACCCTACCGAGAAAGCGACACTGACAACCTCTCGAAGCGAGGGGCAAACTGACCCCACGGAGCAGACCGCATCCTCTCAGAATACCCTGCCCACTGATACAAGCGAGCATCCTACATCTACGGAGAGAAACACAAACCCCACAGAGCATGCAACGATTCCTACCACAAAGCCGACTCAGACAGAGGAATCGACAGGCGGGTGGACAAGTGTAACTTCGGTTTCCTGCTCGGGTATGTTTTTGCAGGACAGTATGTCGGTAGACGGCGTAGAAATCGTATATTGCCGTTTGTATGACAGATTCGGCAATCTTGTGGGAGACCCGAACATTTACTCCTCAGAGCATATTGCAGAGGAAACACCTCTGCCAAACGGATATACCCTTGTATTTTACGACCCAACGGAAAAAGGTGTTGAAATGCACAAAGGCACATACAGGTTTTACTTTTATCTGGGAGATGGGTCGGTGGTTTTTGAAGGCAGTGTTACCGTTTGATTATTAAATAAAAAGCATAGTTAATTTATAAAAAAAGGAGATGTTTTTATGAGTAACAAAAAGTTGGTAGCTGTTGTCAGCTTTATTCTGTCTTTGGTTATGATGCTTTCAGGCATCCCCGGAGTATCTGCGGTTCTGTCTCCAAAAGAGGAAGAAAGCTACCATACTCCCGGAGGTTTGTTCCTGAACGTAAAAGCCGATGCGCCCTCTTTAGAGGTGCTTTTCCAGGGCTACGAAATTGAGAAAGCCGACCTTATAAAGATAGATGACCTGAGTCCCGGTTACGCGGTCTGCTGTGATGAACCCGACAGCGGTGATGACGAGGCTGTGTATGAAATTATCGGCTACATCTATCATATCTGGCTCGTGGGTGAAACGAGAGAGATGTTGGAAGAGGTAGCATCAAAACTCAGGCTCAATCCCTGGGTGAATGGTGTGAATGTAAATTATTACAAAGAAAGACCTCAAATTCCCATAAGCACTCCCGATGAACCCACAGTACCTGTGACACCCCCTGCCCCGACGGTGGGAATACCCGATAATACCGAGCATCTCTGGTATCCCGGTGTTGTGATTATATCTCTGCGTTATGATGCCCCCTCGGCGGAAGAATTGCTTGAAGACTTTGGTGTTGAGGAAGTAAGCCTTATTTTAGACCTTGGAGACAGTCAGCTTTATTTTGTTAAGCTTGCTGAGAATACAGAAGAAATTGTAGGCAAAGCCATAAAGAAGCTCAGCACAAACCCCTGTGTATTAAGCGCATCTCCTGATTATATCGGAGACTGGGGTGAGTATGAAGGAGATATAGTCTATTGGTTTGCCGAAAGAGGAGATACAAACAGCGACGGCAAAATTAATGTAAAGGATGCCACCCTTATTCAGAAGTGGCTCGTAGGAATACAGGCTATTGACCTGATCCGTGAGATAGGTGACGACTATATGGAAAGTTCTGTTGTCGGCGACTATGATTACGACGGAAAAATCACCGTAAGGGATGCAACGGCAATTCAGAAGACCTTGGCAGGAATAGAGATTTGATTAAGTTAAAAAGAGCACGGTTTCCCGTGCTCTTTTTGTTATATGCTTTTTAAGTTTAAACTTTTCTGTTGTCGATGCTCTTTTTGATGCTGTCATAGGTGACGCCGTATTTTTCGGCAATGTCCTTGGCGTAGCTGACGCCCTGAGGGGGAGCTATGAAAATCTTGAAGGAACGAGCTCCGTTTTCAACTCCGGTTACCATACTCTCCACAAAGCTGTCGCCTTCTGTACTTTCGTTCATTTCCTTAAGGCCTCTTGCCAGATCGTGCATATGGGTATTGAACACACATCTCACTCCAAGATATCTCATTGCCCTGATTACATCCTTTGCAATGTAAAGTCCTTCGGAGACGTTGGTGGTGGCAAGGCTTTCATTGAGAAGCAACAGGCTGTGCTTTGTGGCGGTGTTGAAAATATCTGAGAGTCGCTTGCTCTCTTCTCCCAGTCTTCCCAAGTCAACAGTGTCGTTTTCATCGGCAGGGAAGTGGGTGTAGATATTGTCGCAGGGGCTGAAGCTCATAGCGGATGCAGGGACATAAATTCCGTGCTGTGCCAGCAAAAAGCAGAGCCCCACCGCCTGAGTAATGGTGGTTTTGCCGCCACGGTTGGGTCCGGTGAGGATATATATTCTGCCTGTGTCACCAAACTCAAAATCGTTGGTGACTATTTCACCGCTTGCCTTATTTTCCAAAGCCTTAATTGCGAGCTTGAAGTTGTAGATGTCCTTTATATCACAGGTGCGTGAACTTTTATCGGTTACTTCTGCTTTGCAAAGAGGCAGACCCAGAGCTATGATTTTGTCGCAAAGCTCTGCAAATCGGATGTAGAAGATGATTTCAGGCATCAGGCTTATGAAGGAGTAGCCGCTGATGCCCACATATTTATTGAGCATGGATTTCAGGTTATTCACCGTTCTTTTCAGAATGTCGGTGACTACCCTCTTCAGGGCATCGGACATGGGGTCAGCACCTGTAAGACCGGAGTTTTCGATGTGATTCAAATCCTTCTGGGCGCCCATAACAGGCTGACCAAGACCAAAGGAGGAGGTTGGGGGATTGGCAGGGTGAAAAGCGGTGAATCCCGAAACGTCGGTGCCTTCGTGAAGTTCGCTCTGCTTGTTTGCGAAGTTTAAGAATTTCTTGAGCAAGCCGCTGTCGGTGAAGGGTGTGTCATTGAGACACACAACGCCTACCGATTTGGGGCGGAGCATATCGTCAAGGTTAACTCCCAGGGTGATACTCTT
This sequence comes from Ruminococcus sp., assembly GCA_017395925.1. GTDB lineage: Bacteria > Bacillota > Clostridia > Oscillospirales > Acutalibacteraceae > Ruminococcoides. The sequence continues at coordinate 11,402 of JAFQNJ010000005.1, forward strand.
GACTTTTCTCACTTCTCTGAGGGTGGTTTCGATGTCATCCTTAAGAAGAGGAAATCCGCTGTCATTATATATTGCCTGTACCTTGTTCCTCAGAGTGATAAGCCCCTCAGAGTGTATGTCGATTCCCTCCAGAGTTGTCTTGATTTGAGTGATGCAGTCCACATAACTGTCCATTTCTCTCAGGCGATTTACAAGCTGCCAGAGCGAAGATGACTCAAAGTCCTTCTGAAATCGCTCAATTTCTCTGAGGTCTTTAAGCTTTGCAAGAAGTGCCGTCAGATCCTCCCTGAGTTTGGGAAATCTGAGGAAATCTTCAAAGACATTACAGCGGTATCTGATAACATCTTCATCACAGGTGATTTGTGTCAGGAGCTGTTTGATGCTGTTTTGTTCAAAGGGGTCTTTCGTGAGGGATTCCACAAGGTAGTCTACGGACAGGTCGTTAATTGCTTCCTTCTGAAGAGTAAGACTTGCGGTGTCAGCATTTTCGGGGTAAAAAAGACTGAAGTTTTCGCTGTTCATATAATCACGCCTTCAAGGTAATATCTGCTTATTTATGATACCATGTGAAAAAGTTTTAATCAACCGTAGGTTTTGCTTGAAAAAAACCAATATTCGTGTATTATATTATAAGTTACCCTGAGTATACAGAGAGGTGATAAAAATGGACAGCACACTCAGAAGAATCAATGAGCTTGCAAAGAAAAAGAGGGAAGAGGGCTTGACCCCTGCGGAGCAGGAGGAGCAGAAGAAACTCTACAAAATATATCTTGGCGGCATCAGAAGCCAGTTTGAGGCAACGCTTGATAATGTAAGTGTACAGGATGAAAATGGGCAGGTTGTGCCCTTCAAGGAGGCATATTCCAAAAAAGAAAGCACAGATTGAGGATAAGGTAACGGTAGTTGGTGCTTTTAGATAAAATTTGTTATTCCTGCTTGTGAGTTGTAACAAAATCATTGGTCGGTTCGAACAGTTTTCGGACCGACTTTTTTATCCCCGTTTTTTCCTTGAACCTAAAAAGTCCATTTATTTGTGATGTTTTTTGCAAAATCAAGTAAACCCTTGAAACTGATTTTGGGTTATGATAAAATAAACTTGGCATATTCTATGGCTAAAAATTAACGAAAGGAATTTTCAAAATGAAGAGAACAAAAAGCTATGCTCTGAGAGTTTTAAGCATCATTCTTTGTATGCTTCTGCTTCTCTCCACCGCAGTTGTGGGTATGTTTACCACTGCTGCAGGCGCCGAGGAAGGCATCTATCTCAGAGGTAATATGAACGGCTGGAACTGCTACGAAGAGTACAAATTCGTAGACGAAGGCAACGGCATCTTTACTCTGGTTCTGGATATGACAGGCGGCAACTACGAGTTCAAGATTGCTACTCCTTCATGGAGCGTTTCCATTGGTAACGAAAAGAACGATGATGATAATGCCTATCTCAATATTGAGGCTGACTCCATCATCAAGTTTACAGCAGACACAAAGACCAGAAATTACAAGGCTGAGTCTATGAACACCAAGAGCGACTTCACTCTGGGTAATTCTACTCAGACCATTGAGGCTGAAAAGTATACATACGCTCTTGGCGCAGTCAGCGTTTGGGAGGACACCAAGGCATCTGCAGGTAAATATGTAGGCGCTTTCGACGAGGGAGACTCCCTTAACTACGGCGTTACAGTTGCAGGCGACAAGGCAGTAACCTACAAGTTTGAAATCAGTGTTGCTTCTGAAACAGATGACGGTCTCTTTGATTTCAACGCAGGCGGCGAGCCCTTCTACGCATTCTTCACAAAAACAGGTGCATGGCAGACATACAAGACTGTTGTTGTAACAAAGACTCTGAACCCCGGCTACAACAGAATTACTATCGATAACCTCAGCGGCACATACAACGTTGACAAAATCGTTGTTACTCCCGTTGAGCCCGCTGATTCTATCAAGAAGGGCGAGACAAAGCTCGACTTCACAGG
>JAFQNJ010000006.1 GCA_017395925.1 Ruminococcus sp.
AAAGAAACAGGCGGCACAGGTCTGGGACTTTCCATTGTTAAACACGCAGTTGCTTATCACGGCGGTACACTGAGGCTCGATAGCACCCTTGGTAAAGGTACAACTGTAACAGTTGTTTTTTGATGAAATCATCGAAACAGTGTAATAAATCTGGTGAAAATTTTTAATTCCCCTGCTAAACTCCTGCTGTAAAAGTAAATACAAGCAGTAGGTAGTGCTTATGTTTAAATATATAGGCATATCAATAGACAAAACCCAATATAAACATTGAAAGCCGTTTTAACAAGTGTTAAAGCGGCTTTTGACATAAAAAACACAGGACACCACGAAATGTGATGTCCTGTGTTTTGGCAGGGGCAGAAGGACTTGAACCCTCGGCACGCGGTTTTGGAGACCGCTGCTCTACCAACTGAGCTATACCCCTATATTTTGATTTGCTTGTGTCGGACTTTGCGACGAGCATTATTTTACCACGAAGTTTAGGTTGTGTCAAGAGGTTTGTTCGGAAATATATTTATTATTTGGCGGCAAAGTGAAATTAAGAGGAGCGGGGCGGTTTGAATTGCGGTGTATGCGTAATTTTTGCGAATTAGGCTTATTGCCTCCGCCAAGCAAGCGGCGGTGGGCTTTGGGTGTTGATATGTTTTGCGCAGGAGGAGCAATTGGGTGTGAAAAATCTTAATGAAATCTTAACGCCTTTAAGTCTTTATTCTTAAGCACGGTTTGTATATAATTGAAGTCGAGGAGTGATAGGAATGTACAATATTTTGATTTGTGATGATGACAGGGATATAGTGAATGCACTGAAGATATATCTGTCTGATTCGGCTTATACAATATTTGATGCTTATACAGGAAAAGAGGCACTCGGCATAATTGACAGAGAAGACATACACCTGGTGCTCATGGATATAATGATGCCGGAGCTTGATGGAATATCAGCTCTTGTTAAGATACGTCAGAACAAAAACGTGCCTGTGATTCTGCTCAGTGCTAAAAGCGAGGATACCGATAAGGTGTTGGGTCTTAATGTGGGGGCGGATGACTACATAACGAAGCCTTTTAATCCTGTGGAGGTTGCGGCAAGGGTGCGTTCGCAGTTGAGACGTTATATGCAGCTGGGATCGGGGGAGATTCGTACCGACAGATATGTGGTAGGCGGTATTGAGCTTGATGACAGGGCGAAGACTGTGACCGTTGACGGTGAGGCGGTGTCGCTGACACCGAAGGAATATGAGATTCTGAAACTGCTGATGTCATCTCCCGAGAAGGTTTTTCCGCCGAAAGAGATTTACGAGCAAGTATGGAGGGAACCTGTGCTTGGAAGTGAGAATACGGTGGCGGTCCATATCCGGCACTTGAGAGAAAAGCTGGAGATTAATCCTGCCGAGCCGAGATATCTGAAGGTGGTATTCGGACAAGGGTATAAGATGGAAGGGGGAAAGAGTCGTGAAAGAAGATGAAAGCAAGGTTTTTGTTGTTGATACTTCGTTACTTGCGAATCAGGACAAAAATTACAGTAAAAAGGGTGGTTTTTTAAAGTATGGGTTGATTACCAAAACCGCGGCATTTGTCTTGTCGGTGCTGATGATAGGGGTATTTGCTTTGTGCGGCGTTTCGGCGTGGCTGATGGCGGTGTGTGATGTGTATAATACACCTCGTTCTGTTATAAAGGCGGAAATCCTTGAAGCGATTGCGCTGGATGATTGTGATACCTTTATATATTATATACTTGAAGGTGATTATGAATCTGCCGGTATGTTTTGCAGTGAACGAAGCATTGACTATGTTTATCTGCAGGATGCTCAAAATGGTGAATGTATATGGCTATGGGGCGATCCTCCTGAAGGTGCGGTTTATTATGACTATACTGATGTAAGCTTCCTCTGGACAGACGGCTACTACAGGTATGGTAATACTGAAGATGGAACGCTGATGGGAGCAGAGAACAATATAAATGTCATGATGAGAATTATTCCTGACAGAGCTAATCAGGACGGCTACTACTTTGCCTCGCTTCTGATTGATGTGGCTTATGCAATGAAGTATTACGTTTACATTGTAGGAGCTTCGGCACTTTTGCTGGCGATATTGCTTATTGTGTATCTTGTTTATGCCTCGGGAAGAAGAACTGACGGTGAACTCAAGGATGGTTGGGGCGCGAAGGTGCCCTTCGATTTGCTTACTGTGGTTTCAGCGGGGTTTGTGGTGGCGTGTGTCTTTGTGACGGCTGTTGTTTTGGATGAGTTGTATTTGGGCATGGTGAGTGCTTTGCCGCTGGGAGCGATGTGTATAGTATCGCTTTTTGCGGTTGCTACGGTAGCGTTGGGGTGGCTTTTGAGCTTTTCTGCTAGGATAAAGAGAGGCTCCTTCTGGAAAAATACCCTGATTTACTATTTAGCTCTTGCAACTTATAAGACAGCAAAGTTCATATTCAGATACTCAAAGAAAAAGCTCTCTGTTTTGCAGGGGGTTCCCTTCGCCTGGAAAACAGCTGTTATGGTGGTGGTGACATCATTAGCGGAGTTCTTTTTGATTCTGTTTTGCTGGGATGACCCCGAAATTCTCCTGATACTCTGGTTTCTGGAGAAGGTCCTGCTTGTCCCGCTTTTAATCAAATGCGTTATGATGCTGAAGAAACTAAAGAAAGCGGGAGATGAGTTATCTCGTGGTGAGACAGAATATAAGGTGAATACAGAAGGCTTGTGGGGAGATTTCAAGCGGCACGCAGAGGCACTTAACGGTATTGCATCGGGAATGTCTCTGGCTGTAGAAAAGCAGCTTCGAAGTGAGCGGATGAAGACGGAACTGATTACCAATGTTTCCCATGATATCAAAACTCCCCTGACATCGGTAATAAACTATGCGGACCTTATAGTGAAAGAACCCTGTGAGAACGAAAGAATCACCGAATACGCCGAAGTGCTTCGCAGGTCCTCAACACGGCTTTCCAGACTGATAGAGGATTTGGTGGAGGCATCAAAAGCTACCACGGGAAATCTGGAGATGTGCCTTTCTCGCTGTGATTTAGGAATCTTTGTGTCTCAGGTAGCAGGGGAATATAAAGATAAACTAAATTCTCAGGGACTTGAACTTGTTGTGTCAGGGGAAGATGAAAACTGTACGATATTGGCTGACGGCAGAAGGCTCTGGAGAGTTTTTGATAACCTTATGAATAATATATGTAAATATGCTCAGAAGGGGACAAGGGTGTATATTGCTCTGGAGAGAGAAGGGAATCAGGCGGTAATATCCCTTAAAAATGTTTCCTGTGCACCGCTTAATGTTTCTGCTGAGGAACTTATGGAACGATTTGTGCGTGGAGATGCATCGAGGACTACAGAGGGTAACGGTCTGGGGCTCTCTATAGCAAGAAGTCTGGTGGAGCTTCAAGGGGGAAGCTTTGATATATACATAGACGGAGACCTCTTTAAAGCAGTTATGAAGTTCCCTGTTAAAGAATAAAGTAAGAGTACCCTAAAAGAAAAACTCCCAAAAACAACACGCCTTCCAACTAAGGGAAGGCGTGTTGTTTTATGATGTATTTAATTATTATAATCAGAGTGATTTGAGGATGTCGGCAATAACTTCTCTTTCGTCAAGGTGATATTTGACACCTTTGATTTCCTGATAATCCTCGTGGCCTTTTCCTGCCAGAACTATGATGTCGCCATCTTCGGCATTCTCAATGCAGTAGCGGATGGCATCCACTCGATTGGGGACAACAACATACTTGCCGTCGGTTTTGTCGATACCGATTTTAATGTCGGCGATGATATCGTTTACGTCTTCAAATCTTGAATTGTCCTCGGTGATAACAGAGAGGTCGGAGAGTCTGCCGGAGACCTCGCCCATTTCATAACGGCGTGCTTTGGGGCGGTTTCCGCCTGCACCGAATAGGGTTACAAGACGATGGGGCTTGTATTCTCTGAGGGTCGTGAGGACATTTTCCATAGACATTGCGTTGTGAGCATAATCTATGAGAATAGTGTAGTTGCCTTTGACGGGATAAGCCTCAACTCTGCCCTTTACCTTCACGGTGTCAAGACCTTTGATGATGGCTTCGTCGGAAACGTCAAAGTGTCTGCACACGGAGATTGCGGCGAGAGCGTTGTATACGCTGAATCTGCCGGGGATGGCAACATCTACACTGAGAGTTTTTGTACCTTTTGTTTCGAAGTGAACTCCGATGTATCCGGGTCTTGCAATAAGGTTGTCATCAAAACCGATAAGCTGTGCTTCGTCAGAGAAACCGTAGGTCTCGACTTCGCAGGTGCTGCCCTTGAGGATAGCGGGGGTGCTTTCGTCGTCGGCGTTAACGATGCCTACCTTGCACTGTTTGAAGAGCATTGCTTTGCAAGCGAGGTACTCCTCCATATCTTTGTGCTCACTGTCGCCGATATGGTCGTGAGAGAAGTTGGTGAACACACCGCAGTCAAAGAGGATATTGTCGGTACGGTGCTGTTTGAGGCCTATGGAAGAAACTTCCATAACTACTGCCTTGCATCCTTTGTTTACCATCTTGCGCATTGCCTGCTGAATTTCGTAGGATTCAGGAGTGGTGTTGGCGGTCTTGTATATCTTGTCACCAATGATAATGCCCAGAGTTCCGATGGTGCCGGCCTCTATACCTGCACACTCCAGAATTGAGCGAATCATTGCAACTGTGGTGGTTTTGCCTTTGGTTCCTGTAACAGCGACAGTTGTGAGTTCCCTTGCGGGGTTCGAAAAATACTCTGCACTCATTTTGGAGAGTGCGGCACGGGTGTCGTCTACTTTAATGACGGTGATACCCTCGGGGAGCTCTATGTCATCGCACACAACAAGGCAGGCGGCGCCTTTTTCTGCGGCATCGGCGGAATATTTGTGTCCGTCGGTGGTGAATCCTTTGAGACAGACAAAGGCACATTTCTCGATAACCTTTCGCGAATCGTAGATAACGTCGCTGATTTCTATGTCGGTGTTGCCCTGAATCAGGGTATACTCCATGTTGCTGAGCAGTTGTGAAAGTTTCATAGTGTTCATTACCTCCGTATATATTATATAATGAAAAGGTATTCTGCATATGTTAAATTTACAACTTTTAGGTTCTGTTGTCAATGAATTTAATATAGATGTGGGAAGTAATTTTTTTGACTTTTGGTTATAATTACCCGAAAACCTGAAAACGCGGGAAATTATGAAGTAAATCTTTCCCGAGGGGAAAATATTTTTTGATTTATTCGTAAAAAAGTCATAATTGCTTAAATCTTCTTGACAAAGTGCACAAAGCCAACGCTGTTAATGTTAACAAATTACAAGGTGACAAATTGTGCACAACTGATAAACAACGAGAATCGCTACGTCATATTCAACAAAAATCTGAAATGAAATTATTCTTTTAGAAAAAAAGTACAAAGGGAGTTGAAATCAGCCCATGCTTTGTGGTATCATTACTGTAGTGAAAACGCATGTTTTATGTTAATAAAAATGCGATGAAACACTGGGCGCAGAACTGCGCTGAAAATTATTTTAAAAAGGAGTTTTTCACCATGAAAACAACCAAGATTCTTGCTCTGATTCTTGCTGTTCTGATGGCAGTAGGCTGCCTTGCAGCTTGCGGCGGCGGCACAGGAAATCAGGGCGGTAATGACGGCGACGGCGGCGAGGCCGGCGTATTTGAGCCTTGGTCCGCAGAAGACATCGCACAGATGGGCGAGTGGATTAAGGAAGAGGCTGCAGGCGGCACAATTACCCTTAAGGTATGGCAGCCCGATGCAGCAGTTGCAGTATTCACAGAGCAGACCAAGAGATTCATCGACATCTTCAAGGACTATGCTACTATCAAGATTGAGGTAGTTGCACAGGGCGAGAACGATGCTGCTGCTCAGGTTATCACTGACCCCACAAAGGCTGCTGACGTATTCGGTTGCCCCAGTGACCAGCTCATCAAGCTCTATGATGCAAACGTTCTCATGGACGTTTACTTCCCCGATCAGGTTACATCCATGAACAAGGCTGAGATCGCTGAGATCGCTAAGTTCGGTGACAAGTACTATGCTTATCCCGAGACAGGTGACAACAGCTACGTTCTCGCATACGACAAGAGCCTTCTCACAGCTGACGACGTTAAGTCCTTCGAGGCTCTCCTCGCAGCATGTAAGGCAGCTGACAAGAAGTTCCTCATGGATGCTGGTAACAGCTTCTTCGCTTGCACATTCCTCTACACCGGCGGTCTTGTAACTACCGGCGTTGAGTATGACGAGGAAGACAACCCCCATCAGGTATTCAACGATTATGACATCGATCAGGTAACTGCTTCCGTTAAGGCTTTCGCAGACGTTTTCACTTCCTATGCAGGTACTTTCGAGGCTAACAACACAACTGCTACAGTTGACGGCTTCAAGAACGGCACAATCGCAGCCGGCGTTGCAGGTTCCTGGAACGTTGCTCAGGTTAAGGAAGTTCTCGGCGACAATGCTGGTTTCGCAGTTCTCCCCACAATCAACATCAACGGTACTGACACAGTAACAAAGAACATGTTCGGTTACAAGTACATCGGTGTTAACAGACAGTCCAAGTTCCCCGCAACATCTCAGTGTCTTGCATACTACCTCACAAACGAGGAGTGCCAGCAGGAGAGAGCTGAGCAGCTCGAGTGGGGTCCCGCAAACCTCAAGGTTATGGAGAGCGACTTCGTTAAGAACAACGAGGCTATGAAGGTATTCATCGAGCAGTCCAACAACTCCGTTCCCCAGGCTAACCTCTCTCAGACATTCTGGAACCCCGTTGACGCACTGGGCGGCTACATCATCGAGGCAAAGAATGATCATTCCACAGAGGCTATCAAGGCACAGGTTGAGCTTTGTATTGCTAACATCAAGGACTATTAATTAATAGAGTTATATACAATATATAATTAAAGTCATTCTAAATTAATTGCTTTGGGCGACAGGGTAGAGGCTCTGTCGCCCAAGGTGTCAATTTTTAAACTATCAGAGGATAGATAAGACCTTGCACAAGGGAGTGAGCAATAGTGAAATATATCGATTATATGCAGCTGAACCCCTTCCAGAGATTTGGTTTTAAGTTTGTTGAATTCTTCAGACTTTTACCCAAGAGAATCAAGGATTTCTTCTGCTTTATCGGTAGATCGATTAAGAATTTCTTTGTCGGTATCGGACGTTTCATCGCGGATTACTTTATGGGATTTATCCACGGTGACATTTTTACAAAACTTTCCTACATATTTATGGGCGTAGGCAATATTGCAAAGGGACAGGTAGTAAAAGGCATCGCTTTCTTTATTCTTGAAGCCCTCTATATTGTCTTCATGGTTTTCTTTGGCGGTGGTGCCATCGTTAACCTTATCGGCCTTGTGGCTGTTTATAACCAGATCCCAATAGCCGGTCCCGGAAACAGATTCAATGATGTTCTGATTTTCAACAGTACTCAGAACCTGCTTTTCGGTATTCTTGCCGTTATGGCAACAATTGCATTCATTGCAATTTATTTTGTAAGCATTAAATCTGCTCTCAACTGTGAGCGTATCAAGAGAAACGGCGGCAAGCCCATGAACTTCAAACAGGAGTCTATGGAGCTTCTCAACTCCCGTTTCCATACAACACTTCTCACATTACCTATCATCCTCATCTCCGTGTTTGTTCTTCTGCCCCTTATCTTTATGATAGCTATGGCATTCACAAACTTCGGTATGGGTGCAGGTACCATTGAGTCCTTCAAGTGGGTAGGACTTCGTAACTTTGAAAACATCTTCTCCATAAGCTCCGACGGTGGTGCTTCTATGGGTGAGACCTTCCTCAAAGTTGCAGGTTGGACACTTGTATGGGCGGTTTTTGCAACATTCTCCAACTACATTCTTGGTATGGTTGTTGCACTTATGATTAACAAAAAAGGCATCAAGCTCAAGAAACTCTGGAGAACACTCTTTGTTATGACAATTGCTGTTCCTCAGTTTGTTACCCTTCTGCTTATGTCCCAGATGCTCAAGCCCGACAGCGAAAGTGCATTCAACATTATCGCATCCTGGCTGGGAGCAGCTGAGCCCATCAACCTCTGGTCATCTGCTAACGACGGTCTGCTGGCAAGAATCACAGTTATCGTTGTTAACTGCTGGGTAGGTATTCCCTACACAATCCTTATGACCTCCGGTATTCTTATGAACATTCCCGAAGACCTGTATGAGAGTGCCAGAATCGACGGCGCAGGCCCTGTTAAGAGTTTCGTCAAGATTACACTTCCCTACATGCTCTTCGTTACAACTCCTTACCTGATTACCACATTCATCGGCAACGTTAATAACTTCAACGTTATCTTCCTGCTGTCACAGGGTAATCCCAAGGTCAACGAATATAAATACGGCGCAGGTAAGACCGACCTGATGATTACTCTGCTGTATAAGCTGAGTATCGACCAGAATAAGTACGGTCTGGGTGCCGCTATAGGTATTCTTGTATTTATCATTTGTGCTACTCTGTCACTTGTTACCTTCAATATGACAAAGAGCGCAAAGAATGAGGAGGAATTCTCATGATAAAAAGCTATAAACTCAGAAGATTCTTTGCGAATACCTTCATCTACATTACTCTTGCAGTAATGGGTCTTATCTGGATATTCCCTCTGGTATGGCTGGTACTGCATTCATTCAGAATCAATGCAGCTGACCCCTCCATTGCTCCTTCTGTTCTTGTTCCCCGTCTTTTCCCTGCATTCAATGAGTATGGCATTGACAACTATGTTCTTCTTTTCACAGAGACAAACTTCCCCAGATGGTTCCTCAATACTCTATTCGTTGCAACCTGCAGCTGTATCATCTCAACTCTTTCAGTTCTGATGGTAGCTTACGCATTCAGCCGTCTGAGATTTAAGGCTCGTAAGCCCTTCATCAACGTCGGTATGATTATGGGTATGTTCCCCGGCTTTATGACTACTATTGCTCTGTACCACATCCTTGGTATTATGCAGCTCGAGCAGTCACTTGTTGGTCTTATCCTCTGCTACAGCGGCGGTGCGGGTCTTGGTTACCTTGTTGCCAAGGGCTTCTTCGATACGATTCCAAGAGCTCTTGACGAGGCGGCGACCATTGACGGTGCTAACAGAAACCAGATTTTCTGGAAGATTATTCTTCCCATGTCCAAGCCTATCGTTGTTTATACAGTTCTTACATCCTTCATCGGTCCCTGGTGTGACTTCATTCTCGTAAACATCATTATGAGAGATAACGAAGCAAACTTTACCGTTGCAAGAGGTCTGTATTCATGGACCGACCAGCAGAAGATTAACGATAACTATCGTTTCTTCCTTTCCGGTTCAGTTGTAGTTGCTATCCCCATCACTGCACTGTTCCTCTACATGCAGAAGTACTACGTTGAGGGCGTTACCGCCGGCGGCGTTAAGGGATAATATTCACTATTTGCAAAACTTTACAGGGCGACTGCCGAGAGGTAGCCGCCCTTTTTGCAAGGAGCAGACTAGTGCGGTTTATCCTGCATCGTACTATAATAATTACGTTGTGATTTGAGTATCAGCTCCTTGCGTTAGTGTAAATTTGAAAACTAAGGTTGATACCTTTAACATATATAAATTTAAATGAGTATATGGTGATGAAAATGAAAAAGATTACATCTTTACTTTTAATTTGCGTATTTGTGCTTTCTTTGGCAATAACCGCCTGCACTAATAATAACGCAGACAACACCCCCTCTGATGAGTATGTTGACCCCACTGTAAACCTTCCTGTTCTTGCCTCCGAGGACAAGTACAGAAACTTCTACCACATCTGGGTGTGTGCTTTTAATGATTCCAACGGCGACGAGACCGGTGATATCAACGGCATTATTGAGAAACTTGACTATCTCAACGATGGCAATCCCGAGACCGATACAGACCTCGGTGTTGACGGAATATGGCTTTCTCCCATTATGCCTTCCACCTCGTATCACAAGTACGATGTTGACGACTATATGGATATCGACCCTGAATTCGGCACCCTCGAGGATTTTGACCGACTTATCGAAGAGTGCGACAAACGCGGAATTGCGGTAATTCTTGACCTGGTTCTCAACCATTGCGGAACTGACCACGAGTTCTGGAACAAAGCGGTTGAAGAGGTTATCGACGGCAATCTTGACGGATATGCCAGGTACTACAATTTCACCGACGGTACCCCCGGTGTTCAGGGTTGGCACAAGATTATGGCGGCTGACGGCGTTTGGTTTGAGGGTCAGTTCAGCGGCGAAATGCCCGAGTGGAATCTGAACTTTGAGGGTACAAGAGAGTACTTTGAAGAAGTTTCAAAGTTCTGGCTTGAGAGAGGCGTTGCAGGCTTCAGATTGGATGCCGTCAAGTATATGACCGATGCTCATACCGACGGAAATGAATTTCTCAACTGGTTCTACACAACATCACAGAAATACAACCCCGATGTGTATATGGTAGGCGAAAACTGGCAGGACGACGCATTTATCTGCGACACTTACGAGTCGGGTATTGACAGCCAGTTTGCCTTCTCTTTTGCAACAGGACAGGGCCACTACATCCTCTCGGTGAACACCGCAAAGGGTGCATCTCTTGCCTCAAAGCTCAAGAAGTATGACGACAAAACCCACGAGGCAAATGAGAATGTAATTAATGCGATGTTCCTTTCAAACCACGACCAGGTGAGAAGCGGCGGTGCTCTTTACGGCGGATTGCCATATCAGAAGATGGCGGCGGCAGTATATATGTTGTCACCCGGTAACAGCTTCACATATTATGGTGAGGAAATCGGTATGGAGACCCCGGAGGGATATTCCGGCAATGATGCATATTTCAGAGGTCCTATGATTTGGGACAGTACCAAGGAACCCGATATCTGGTGTGTTGCAGATGCGTTCTCTGATTGTGAGCTGGGCGGAGTAGAGCAGCAGCTTCAGGATGAGAATTCACTTCTCAGTTTCTACCGCAGAGTAATCAAGATTAAGAATCAGAATCCTGAAATTGCGAGAGGCAGAATTGTGGAGAACTATCCCTTCGAGGATAAGGCAATCTGTGCGTACAAGGTAGAGTATCAGGGCAAAGAGCTTCTGATTGTTCACAATCTTGGTTGCGATGGTACTGCTACGGTTACAATCGGCGAGGATATTATGGAGTCTCCCGTTATCCGCGGTGACCTTGTTGCAAGCGATACCGAAGAGAAGGTTTCACTTTCAGGCACAGAGCTCAAACTTCCTGTGCAGTCAACAGCAGTAATTGCTTCGGGAAATTGAGAAATTATCTCTGATTATTCGTATATTCGCTTAGAAAATTATAAATAACACAAGGGCAGACGCTTGTCTGCCCTTTTTGTTTCTGATGTTTAAAATGTTACAAAAGCTTTCCGTAAACCTCATTCAATCCGCGACAAAAGCCACTGATAATCATTGGTATAATGAAAATGTCTCAAAAGAGACAGGATTAAAAACGGACAGGACGGAGAAATTATGGAAGCAACAGCACTCAGTAGACAAAGACCGCAAAAGGTGAAATACCCTGCATTTGCCAGAGAAATCATATTGCAGAGTGTTTACCTTCTTTTAGGCTTGCTTGTATCGGGTACAGGCATTATGGGGGATATATCACCTTTTCCTGCGGCACTTGCTGCATCAATCCCCCTTAAATATACTCCTGCGTCAGTTGTGGGTTCTGTTTTCGGATACATACTCCACTCTCAGCGTGACGGATTCAGATATATCGCAGTACTGCTTGCCATTGCAGGACTTAAATGGTTTCTATATGACATAAAAAAACTCTCAGCAAGCAGATTCTTTGCACCTATGCTTGCCTTTATTCCTCTGCTTTCCACGGGAGTTGTTATGCTTTTTGTCAGTACCAGCACAATGTCGGCATTTTCGCTTTGCCTTATTGAGGCAACAGTCTCGGCAGTGAGCGGGTATTTTCTTTCCAGAACACTGAGCCTTTGTTCCTCGGTTCGTGCAATCAACACATTTACAAAACAGGAACTGGCGTGTCTTGGTGTTTCGGGATGCATACTCATAGTGTCCTTGGGGTCGGTGGAGATTTTCTCGGTTTCTCTGGGACGTTTCCTCGCCATAGCGGTGATACTGATGTTTGCATACTATTCAGGTGTCTCCTTATCCACTGTGAGTGCTACAGCTCTGGGGGTGATGTTCTCTCTGGGCTCTACAAAAATGGCTTTTATATCAGGTTGCTTTGCCTTAGGAGGATTGGTAGCGGGATTTCTGAAAAATTCAGGCAAGCTCTCCGTGGGAGTCGGCTTTATGCTGAGTTTTGTGTCTCTGGCTTTTGCCTCACAGGACAAGAGCTTGGTTTTGTCTTTGTTTATTGAGGCACTTCTTGCTACAGGAGTGTTTATGCTGATTCCAATCCGAATCGGCAACGGTATCAGAGCGTTGTTCATAAAAGAAATCAGGAAGACTGATAGCAGCGACTATCTCAGACAAGGCGTAGTTGCAAGGCTCGAACATGCATCAAGGGCAGTTACATCTGTCTCAGGCTGTGTAAGTGAAGTAGCAGAAAAACTCGGAAACGGCATACACTCAGTCTCGGATTTTGTCATATATGAAAACGCCGCAGAAAAGACCTGCAGGAATTGCGGATTGAAAGTATACTGTTGGGACAGACAGAAGGAGGTTACAAGGGACGATTTCAGAAAACTCACCGACACCCTCAGAGAGGACGGGTACATAAAAGATACCACCATAGACCTTACTTTCTCCAAGAAATGCTGCAAGCAAAGAGAGCTTGCCCAGAGCATAAACAGGAGTTATCAGGAATATCTGGCGGCACTGTCAGCAAAACGCAGAATTACTCAGGTCCGCTCTGTTGTTGCAGGGCAATTTTCTGGTCTGGGTGAGATGCTTTCGGACTTATCAGAGGATTTTCAGAATGTGGATAGTTTTGATGTTGAATGCGGAGAACGGATAACCGAGCAACTTCGGGAGAATTCCTTTTCGGTGATTAACACCATTTGTCGGTTGGATTCAAGTAACCGTATGGTTGTGGAGATAGTATTTGCCCGCACCAGAGGTAATATCGACACAAAGGAGGTTCACCGAATTGTTAGCGTTGCCTCAGGGAGAAATTTTGAACTTCCTGAGGAAAGCTTTGAAAGGGACAGGCTGAGACTTTGTCTGTCAGAGCTTTGCCCTTATGATGTGGAGATAGGCTCCTCCCAGCATATTGCGGGAAACGGCTCTCTCTGCGGTGACAGCTATGACTATTTCCTGAGTGGCACGGGGAGTATGGTGGCAATTCTCAGCGATGGAATGGGGACAGGAGGTGCCGCCGCGGTTGATGCGAATATGGCAGTGAGCATTCTGAAAAAACTGGTTAAGGCAGGGCTTTCTTATGACAGTTCTCTGTCGGTGGTTAACGCATCCCTGATGGTAAAGAGTGAGGAGGAGTCAACTGCTACACTTGATGTGGCAGAAATGAATCTCTTTACGGGAAAACTCAGTCTGTTTAAAGCAGGCGCACCTCATACCTTTGTGTGCCGTGGAGGCAGAATTCACCGCCGCGAGGGTGCTTCACTCCCTGTTGGAATACTCAATGAAGCAAAATTTGCGAAGGATACCCTGACGCTCCACGAGGGAGATGCGGTGTTGATGCTTTCCGATGGTGCATTCTTTTCCGAGGACGACTGGATAGAGAGTGCTATGAAAAGCTGGAAAGAAGCACCCGCCTCCGATTTTGCTTCGGCAATAGTCAATGAAGCTATAAAGAGGAGAAACGACGGCCACGATGATGATATTACTGCCGTTGCTTTCAGACTTTTGAGAAATGAGGGATAAAAAATCCGCCGACAACAATGGTCGGCGGTATTTTTTTAGCGCAACTTAAAATTACTTTGTTTTGATAATAGCAAAGGAAGAGGGTGACATAGTAGCCTTCTTGCATCTGAAGCTTACCTCACCGATAATATAAACCTTTTCTTCAACACCCTCTGCAAAAGGAATGGAAACCTTCTCGTCGCTGGGGTTGACGAAAACCACATATCCTCCGCGGCGGTATACAAAGGGATACTTGCCTTTTTCTGCATAAACCACCTCAAAGCCTGAACCGTTGCCAAGCTCGGGAATCTCGTGACGGAGACGGATAATATCGGTAACAACCTTGAATATGCTGTCGGGATCATCCTTCTGATTCTCTACTGTGGGAGCATCTTCGTGTGAGTCAACAGGCATATAGAGTTTGTCGGCATCAGCGGTGGAGAAGCCAAGGTTCTTGGAGCTGTCCCACTGCATGGGAGAACGGGAGCCTGTACGGGAATATCCGCCCTCAACGCTTACGAGTTCGCTCTGATAGCGCATACCCAGCTCGTCGCCGTAGTAGAGGAAGGGGACACCGGGCATGGTGAAAATCATACCGTGAGAAAGCTTGATGGTGTCCTTGTCCATATAGTAGGTAGCTCTGGGCATATCGTGGTTGTTGGTCATAAAGGAGATATATCCCAGATCCTTGGTGAGCTCATAGTTGGGGAGATACTCGTCCAGAAAAGCGGTGATGTCGCCACAGCCGCTCTTGTGGAAGAATGCCTGATTCTTGCCGTCCTTGTCAAGGTAACGGAAGAGCTTTGAATAGCCGTTTCCATAGTGGTCAAGGTAGAAGTCCATGTGGAAGCCTGCATTCTTTATAGCTCTCTCGGGGTGGCACCACTCAGCAACAATAGCAGCCTCGGGGTATTCCTCGTCAAGCATCTTTCTCACACCTTGCCAGATTTTTGCGGTGGAGATTTTCTCATCGTCGTTTTTGCACAGGGAATCAGCCATATCCACACGGAAGCCGTCTGCACCCATATCAATCCAGAAGCGCATAATATCCTTGAGAGCCTCTGCGGTGGCGATGCAGTCGGGATGATCAGTGGGAAGCTGCCATTTGGGATGTGTAACCTCGTGGAAGCCGTAGTTAAGGGCAGGCTGGGAGGAGAAGTAGTTGATGAGGTAGTTTCCGTCTCTCTGACAGATACCGCACATCAGTCGGTACTCGGAAGGAGCCTCCCATACGTTGTCGGTGAAGATGTAGCGGTTTGAGAATTCATTCTTCTCAGCTTTCTTAGCCTCAAGGAACCATGGGTTGGTATCAGAGGTGTGACCCGGAACAAGGTCAAGGAGCACCTTGATGCCCATTTCGTGAGCAGTATCAAGGAGTCGCTTCATATCCTCGTTGGTGCCGTAGCGAGGGGCAATCTGCTTGTGGTTGCGCACGTCGTAGCCTGCATCCATAAAGGGAGAGTCATAGACGGGGTTTAGCCACAGAGCATTACAACCCAGAGATTTGACATAGGGGAGCTTCTCGATAATACCCTGAAGGTCACCGATACCGTCGCCGTTGGTGTCATAGTAACTCTGGGGATAGATTTCATAAAAAACAGCATCATTCAGCCATTTTGGCATATTTTATTCCTCCTTGCAGGAAATTAATATTTGCATTTTTAGTTTAACACGAGAAGGGGATTATTTCAAGGAGAATTGAAGAATTGACAAGATTTTATAAAGAAAATTGTATGTATATTGCTTAAGCTGTGAGGTAGGAGTGTCATATTCTGGTTTCCATAAATAATTGCTTGCAAAAACAGGCCCGTAGGAATAGTATGTAAAGGTAGGGTTACACCTGTAAATCCAAAGGTCAGGGGGTGCCGCCGTGCACATCGAGAGGTTGGACAAAGCAAAGATTATAATCTCATTATGCTCGCAGGATATGCAGGATTTTTGTCTGAATTTCGAGAAAATGAACTTTCAGGATGAGCACTCAAGAGTAGTTATGATGCGGCTCCTGAAACTTGCCTCGGTGAAAACCGGTATTCATATGCATGGCAGGACTGTGGTGGTAGAAGCACTTCCTTTTGATGGTGGATGTATGCTTCTTGTGACTCTTCTTGACAAAGAAAAAAGCAAAAAGGTGTATAAGGTAAAGAGGATGGAGGAGCATCCGGCGGTAATGTTTTCGGATGCAGAAAAACTGCTTTCTGCCGCTGAAGCTGTATATCTGCGTGGAGCGTGTATGCATCTGAATTCGCTGTGGCTTGTGGATGACAGGTACTACCTTGTTATGGACTATCCTTATATG
Source organism: Ruminococcus sp. (assembly GCA_017395925.1). Taxonomy (GTDB): domain Bacteria; phylum Bacillota; class Clostridia; order Oscillospirales; family Acutalibacteraceae; genus Ruminococcoides. The sequence continues at coordinate 16,066 of JAFQNJ010000006.1, forward strand.
TCAACGCTACTTAAGGGTATGCTCACGGAATTCGGCAGTTACTTACCCTTAAGTGTTGCACAAATGTCACGCATCAAGGAGCGAGGTCGTCTGCTGGTTGCATCGGATGCTTTGCGGATAATCGGCTGTCAGATGTCAAGTTAATAATTAATGTGCAAAACTCAGTATTTGCACACAAAATAAACGCCACACCCGACTATATCCGGAATGTGGCGTTTTGCTTTATTTTATTTATTATTGCTGGGTTTCGCCCTTGTCAGCCATCAGGGTTACCTTTACACTGAATTCGCTCTTGTTGCTTGAGCGATATACAGAGAGTGTGATTCTGTCTCCTGCTTTGTGTTTTGCAAGGATGGAGTACACATCAGAGAAGTTTTCCACAGCCTCGTTGTCAATAGTGGTGATTACATCGTCAATCTTAAGCTCGGTACCGGCACAGGGACCGTCCTCGCTGATTTCTCCGACAAGGATGCCTGCAGGCAGACCGTAATACTGCATCATAGCCTCAGTTACAGGCTGTCCCGAGATGCCGATTCTGACTCGGTCAGCCACATATCCGTTGGCAATAAGGTCGTCGACAATTTCCTTTACAGTGCGTGAAGGAATGGAGAAGCCCATACCTTCATAGGCATCTGCACTGATTTTCGCGGTGTTGATACCAATAACCTGTCCGTACATATTACAGAGAGGACCACCGCTGTTACCGGGGTTAATGGCGGCATCGGTCTGGAAATAGGAGACAGATGCAGAGAGAGAAAGTTCTCTGTCCTTGGCGGAGATAATGCCCTTTGTGAGAGAATTCTGGAAGTCAAGTCCGCCGGGATTTCCCACAGCGATAACGTCCTGACCGATTTCAACCAGTTCCGAGTCACCGAATACGGCAGGAGTGAGGTTGGAAGCGGAGATTTTAAGCACTGCAAGGTCGGTTCTGGAGTCATAGCCGATAACCTTTGCTTCGTATGCGGTGCCGTCGTTCAGAACAACGCGGAATTTATAGAGGTTTCTGCTGTCGCCGATAACGTGGCTGTTGGTTACAACATAGCCGTCAGAACTCAGGATAATTCCCGTACCCTGAGATGCAGGTTGACTGTTTTCGGTAACAGTACCCTCATAACCCACGATGCCTACGGTGGAGTCGGAAATTATATTAAATGCATACTGAGTTGTGTATTTGTCGCTGTTGTCCTTATCCTTGGGAAGCCCCAACAGATTGATTTCGTTGTCTGATGAATAGGGGTTCTCGTTGTCGTCGCTGGGAATAACGCCGCCTTCCACGGTTCCGCTGTCGGGGAAGGTGTAGTCTTCTTCGGGAGCGGTTGTTGCCTGAGGTGCGTCACTTGTGGGCGGTACATTCTGCAGGAAATAATTGCCCGAGATAGAGAGAATATATCCGCAGAGCACAAAGAAACCTATGGAGAAGAGAGTCAACAGCGTAAAGATGCAAGTCAGGAACAGTGTAGCACCTACGCTTCTCTTTTTTTTGCCCTTTTTCTTTGAGGTATCAGGCATAGGTCGGTCAAAATATACATAAGTGCCGCTCTTGTCATCCTTGAACACATCATATCTGGAATTGTTGAGAGCCTCGCCTGAAGGTGCTTCGTGCTGGTTTTCGGTGACATTTACGGTTACGGTAGCCTCGGGAGTAGCAAGGAAATCCTCTGAAAGACCTTCATCGGTTACCTCAAATTCATCCTCAAGAAGCACGGTATTTTCTTCGGTATTCTCTGGATTTACTTCAGAAATCGGCATTGAATCAGAGTTCTCGGATTCCGCAAACAGAGGAGCAAAAGAGATATCTTCCTTTGTTGCTTCTTTGTTGTTTTCGTTGTTGCTGATTACGTTGTTTTCCTGATTTTCGTAGTCGTTGTTCATTTATTTTCCTCCTTTAAACGTTCAGTTTCATCTTTCGCTCTTTTTGTCTGTGCATCGGAATTATCAAGCCAGAAACTGAAACGGCAGTAATTACCGGGTTCGCTTTCCGCGGTGATGTTGCCCTCGTGGAGCAGAATAATGGTTCGGGCAATATAAAGCCCCAGTCCCATACTTTTTTTGTCGATACTGCGGGATTTATCTGTTTTGTAGAACTTGTCAAAGACAAGGCGCAGATCTTCGGGAAGGATGCCCTCACCGCTGTTTTCTATGGATACATGGGTTTGACCATCGGTGTTTTTAATATGCAGTTTGATATAGCCATTTTGCGGCGTGAATTTAACTGCGTTTTCTACCAAGTTATAGATAACCTGATAGATAAGGTCTCTGTCGCCATAGGTAAAGATGTCTTCTTCGTCTTCCAGTCCTATGACAGAAATGTTTTTCTTCTCAATTTCTCCCTCAAACTGTACCAAAACATTGAATATGGTGCTCTGAATTTCAAAGCGGCTTTTGTTGACTTTGATTTCACCGCTGTCGATTTTGGAGAGGGATATCATTGAGGTTACAAGACGGGAGAGACGTTTGATTTCTTCAGAAACTATGGCGAGGTAGTATGCTTCTTCCTCTTTAGGGATTGTTCCGTCGAGAATACCGTCGATGTAGCCTGCGATGGTGGTCATAGGGGTCTTGAGCTCGTGGGAAACGTTAGCTACGAAGTTTCTCCTCATTCCCTCGGACGCGGCAAGAGAATCTGCCATTTCGTTGAATGCTTCGGCAAGCTGTCCGATTTCGTCCTTTCTTCGCACAGAAACTCTGCTTTCGAAGTCTCCGACCGCAAAGCGTTTTGCGGCGTGGGACATCTGCTTCAGGGGCAGAGAGGTGTTGTATACAAATACAGAAGAAAGTATGAACAGAACTGCAACTGCCAGAAGAATGACGAGCATAAACACGAAGAATATGGAGGGAATGTAGTCGCCGGTCCACAGTGTGGACTGGGAGACTACGCAGTAGCCCGTTATGACTGTGCCCCTTGAATGGGCTGTGATGGGAGTGGCAGAAATGTAGTACTTATTATTATAGTTGTTATCAAGGGTTCCGTGCTCAAAGAATTCCCCCTTGGAGAATTCCTCCAGAAGTTCTTCGGAAAGTCTGTTTCGATCAGTCAGGATGGATGTGTTGTTGGAATATACGAACTTACCCTCTGTGTCGGTAACCAGAATGAAGGCATGCATAGAATTACCCAGAGTTTTTATAGAATTCTCAAACAGCCGGGAATTACCTCCGCAGAGAGTATTGATGTCATCACCGGTTGCTTCGCCGATATAGCGGGAAAGCTCTGCAGAGTATTCCTTCAGGGAGTCCTGTCGGTTTTCCTCTAAGAATCGTGAAACAGGCAGAGTCAATACTCCGTGAGCTACAATGAGACAGACTATACATATCGCAAGACTGGTGAAAAGAAACCGTTTGAACACGGAGTTTGTCATTAAATTAGGTTTAAATATTCTAATCATTGATTACGAATTTATAGCCGCGTGCCCAAACTGTTCGCAGCTCCCATTTGTCAGAAGCACCGTCGATTTTTTCACGGATGCGTTTGATGTGTACGTCTATGGTGCGGCTTTCACCGCAGTAGTCAAATCCCCAGACCTGGTCGAGAAGTTGGTCTCTGGAGAACATTTGGTTCGGATTGCTGGCAAGGTGGTATAGAAGCTCAAGTTCCTTGGGGGGTGTGCTGATAATTTCTCCTTTGACCTTGAGTTCATAGTTTTTGAGGTTTATGTCAAGATTATCAAGATGAACTTCTTTTGCTTCGCTGTCTTCAATGGGTGAGCTTCGTCTGAGCACCGCACGGATTCGTGCAATTACCTCCTTGGTCTCAAAGGGCTTTACTATGTAGTCGTCCGCACCCAGCTCAAGTCCCAGTACCTTGTCAAAGGTTTCCCCCTTGGCTGTAAGCATAATAAGGGGACAGGAGCTTTCCTTGCGGATTTCTCTGCATACCTGCCAGCCGTCAAGTACGGGCAACATAATATCAAGGAGAACAAGGTCCGGGTGCTCTTTCTCAAAGAGCTTCACAGCCTGTCCGCCATCGTGGGCAAGTATGGTTTCAAAGCCTTCTTTTTCAAGATATAATCTCAGTAGGTTACAGATGTTTTCGTCATCATCTACTATAAGAACTTTATAGTTTGCCATAAAAATGACCTCCCTTTTGTGAAAACAGAAATAATTCTGAATTCCATTATAATCACTTGTGGGAAAAAAATAGTTAATAAATTTAAAACAAGATTGAGGATTATTTAAAAAATGTGTGAACTTTGGGTGATTATGTCAAAAACTGTTAATAAATGGGGAAAGACAAAGCAAAAACCGCCGCAACAGATATGAAGCGGCGGTAAAAATTGATTTTATCAGCCGCTATCAGTAGGGCTGTGCAATGCACCTGCGGAAGGTATCCAGAATGTAGCGGACATCGTCATCCGAAAGAGTGGTGTTGAGGGGGAGAGTCAGCTCATTCTTGTACATATTGTAAGCATTGGGATAGTCGTTGATATCATAGCCCAGTTGCTTGTATGCTGTGAGCATAGGCAAGGGCTTGAAATGTACGTTGCAGATAACACCGTTCTGAGCCATTCTTTTGAAGAAAGCATTACGGTAATTCTCATCCTTGCCGTCGAAACGGACAAAGTAGAGATGGCCGCTGCTGCGGTGATTGTCCGATGCGTGATCAAGGACAGAAACAGGTAAGTCGGCAAAGGCTTTATCATAGCGTTTGATAAGCTCGTGACGGCGATTGAGGGTTTCCTTGTATCTTGAAAGCTGTGCAAGACCCAGAGCTGCCAGAATGTCAGGCATATTACACTTGTACTGGGTATCAACTACATCGTATTCCCAGGATGTGCCAAGATTCTTTGCGTATGTGTCCTTGGTCTGTCCGTGAAGAGAATAGAGCATATACTGACGGTAAATCTGCTCGTTGTCGATACCTTTATGGTTTTTCCATGTAACAGCACCGCCTTCACCTGTGGTCAGGTTCTTAACGGCGTGGAAACTGAAGTTTGAGAAATCTGCAACTTCGCCGCACATTTTGCCGCCACGCTCAGCGCCCAGTGCGTGGGCCGCGTCGCAGATAACGATAACCCTTCCGAAGATACTCTGTATCTCGTTTGAGGGAGAGAAGAGGTGCTTCTTGTTTTCAACAGCCGCATAAATTCTGTCATAGTCACACATAATTCCTGCCAGATCAACAGGGATAATAGCCTTTGTACGCTCATTAATAGCGGCTTCCATCTTATCGTAGTCCATCTCAAAGCTGTCCTTGCCGCAGTCAATGATGACGGGCTTTGCTCCGATATGACGGACAATGGATGCAGTTGCGGTGTAGGTGTAGGCAGGTACGATTACCTCGTCGCCCTCGCCGATGCCGAGAATACGCAGGGTCATTTCCGCACAGGCGGTCTGTGAGGAAAGACAGACGGATTTCTCGGTATTGCAGAACTCTGCAATCTGGCTTTCAAATAGCTTGGTTTTGGGACCGGTGGTAATCCAGCCTGATTCGAGCACCGAAACCACGGCGTCGATTTCTTTCTGAGTTATATCAGGTGGTGAAAAAGGAATATTTTTCATAATCAATATCTCCAAAAATGCAAAAAGATTTTATATATTCGCATTCTATCATAGAATTATACTACAAACATCGGATAAAGTAAAGTTTATTTTTAAACTAAAAAAACTCTGTTCTAATTAAAATGAAAAGAACAGAGTCGGTATGAGTTTTTTTATTCGTTTTTTGGGTGTGTTGCGACAGAATAAATAACAGATTGTCGGGTATGTTGTACCTGTATTTTTAGTTTTTGGAGTTCTTTTGATTTACCTTGAGCTTGAGGTATTTTTCTTTGGTGGCAAGACCTCCCCGCAGGTGCCGTTCCTCTTTGTTTTTCTGGAGTACCACCTTTACATCTCTGTATAGTGCCGGGTTAAGGCTTTTCAGCCTTTGACTGACATCTTTATGTACGGTGCTTTTGCTGATACCGAATTTTTTTGCGGCAAGTCTCACGGTGGCACCCTCTTCGGATATGTATTCACCCAGTTGTACTGCCCTTTGCTTCAAGCAGGATTTCATATATTTGCCTCCCTAAAAGGTGTTGTTCAAATATATGCGTGAAAATTTTTTATTATCACAGAAAAAATGCTGAAACAGATGACTTTTTGTGTTTACATAGGGTGCATTTTGTGGTATTATAAAATTGGATTTTTATAGTCGGTAAGTATACCTTATTTTTATTTTGATGAGGAAACTGATGCCAATAAATACATAACAGGGTGGTATACGTATGCAGAATGTTATTAAGGAAAACGGGGAGTTCTCCGGAGTGGACATTCTCCGAAAAAACAAGAGGGAAACAGAACTCTCTGACAGAATTAAATATATGTACCTTACCTCAAATCCCGATGCGGCAATAGCGGCTGAAAAAGCGGGAGTTGACCGAATTTTCCTTGACTTGGAACTTCTGGGTAAAGAGGAGCGTCAAGGGCATCTGGATACAGTGGTTTCTCACTCTCATATTTCCGATGTTGCAAGACTTCGTGAGGTTGTGAAGGATGCAGAGCTTCTTGTGAGATGCAATCCTGTTCATCACGGACTCAAAGCGGAAATCGACAGCATAATTGCACAGGGAGCTGACCTGATTATGCTACCTTATTTCAAGACGAGGGAGGAAGTTGCCGCTTTCCTGTCCATAGTGGACGGACGAGTTCCCACGGTACTCCTTTTTGAAACAGCAGAGTCTGTGGAGAATGTTGATGACATTCTTTCTCTTTCAGGCATAGACGAGGTTTACATAGGGCTCAATGACCTGCATCTCAGTTATAAAATGACCTTTATGTTTGAGCTTCTTGCCGACGGTACGGTTGAGATGCTTTGCAAGAAGTTTAAAAGCAATAATTTACCCTACGGCTTCGGCGGAGTTGCCAAAATCGGCGAGGGACTCCTTAAAAGCGATAATGTTATTGCAGAGCACAAACGTCTGGGCTCAACCTGCGCCATACTTTCCCGTACATTCCGAAATGAAGTGGATGCAAGCCGACCCATTGATGATTTTCCCCATGAGATGATGCTTTTACGCCGAAGAGAAGAGGAAGTGTCCTCTTGGGACAAAGACAGATTTGAGGAAAACCGCAGACTGGTATGTGATGCGGTAAGCGACATAGTGAGCCGCATCAGAAACAGATGAGTGTTTTATGGAGGATAAGATGAGCGAAAGAATGCCGAAGGTGCTGGTTGTTGCCATTAACGCGTGGCAGGATCAGGGTGCAAACCACACATTGTCTGAAATTTTTTCCTGCTGGGACAAGTCGAAGGTTTCTCAGATTTATGTCAGGGGCGGACTTCCCAGTACCGCAGTGTGTGATCGCTTTCTGCGAATCAGCGAAAATGATATTATCAGAAGTGTTGTAAAAAGAAACACAAAGACCGCCTCAGTCGTGGAAAACTGCTTCGGAGAGTTGAGCGAAGCACAGCAGAAGGAACTTGAGTTAGAGCGTAAAAGATACAGCAAGCGTAAGAAGAATAACAGCAGTGTGAAATCCCTGTGCAGAGAGGTTATATGGTTTCTCTCAAAGTGGAAATCCAAGGAACTTCTGGATTTCATAAAGGAATCTGACCCTGACGTTATTTTTCTGCCTATGGTTCCTGTTGTATATATGCCCCGAATCCAGTATTACATAGTCAGAACTCTTAAAAAGCCCACGGTTTTTTATATACTTGATGACTGCTACAGTTATCGTAATATGAAGAAATCGCCCCTTACCTTTCTGCAAAGGTTCTGGGGACGCATATATATAAAGAAGATTATGAAGCACACGGACAGAATATTTACAATGACGCCTAAGGCAAGTGAGACGTTTGAGAAGATTTTTTCCGTCAAGGCTTCTATCCTTACCAAGGCGGTGGATTACAGCAACCTTGAATTTTGTCCTGAGTCTCCTCGTGAGCCGCTCACGATGGTTTATACAGGCAGGCTTTATTTCGGCAGAGAGGATGCCCTTGCAAATATTGCCAAAGCGGTACACAGCATAAACCGAGACGGTGAAAGACTCAGACTTCATATCTACGCACCTGAGAAGGTGTCTGACGAGGCACTTCTGAGAGAGCTTCACCACAGCGTGAAATATATGGGTGAGGTTACGAGAAATGAGGTTAAGAGGATTCAGCAGGAATCCGATATCGCTATCTTTGCCGAATCCCTCCACAAGAAATACAGATACGCTGCAGGAATGTCTTTTTCAACCAAACTTACTGATTATTTTGCCAGCGGCAGATGTATCTTTGCCGTGGGTGATAAAGATATCGCTCCCATTGATTACCTGATGAGAGAAGATGCTGCTTGTGTTGTGACGGATTATAAGGATATTGAGGCTACACTTCGCAGACTCTGTGATAATCCCGAGCTAATTACGGAATACGGCAGAAAAGCCTTTGAATGCGGAAAGAGAAATCATAGCGATACAGGGGTTTATCCTGCTTTTATCAAAGAAATGAAGGAAATTGCGGGAGAGTATTAAACGGAAAGATTTAGAGAGAGGAGATGTGAGGATGAAGGTACTCCAGATAAATTCTTTTTACGGAAAACTCAGCACAGGCAGAATTGCCGCTGACCTTGTGAATGTGATGAATCAGGAAAATATAGAGGCTTACGTTGCCACTCTGGATACGACGGTGAAGTCTCCCCGGGTTTACTCTATGAGCGACAGTTTCCTTTACAACAAGAGCAATATCCTGCTGACGAGACTTTTCGGCAGACATGGCTTTTATAACCGCCATTCTACAAAGAAACTCCTCAGATACATCGACTCTGTATCCCCCGATATCATTCATCTTCATAATATACACGGACACTACATCAACATAAAGTTATTGTTTGATTATATAAATAAGCATCATATCCCGGTGGTCTGGACACTCCACGACTGCTGGACATTTACGGGGCATTGTCCGCATTTTGACCTTATCGGTTGTTACAAGTGGAAAACGGGCTGTCACCACTGTCCACAGCGCAGAGGCTATCCCGACTCATGGTTCTTTGACCGCTCAAAAGAAAACTATCGGGATAAAAAGGAGCTTTTTACAAGTGTTGAGAGAATGCACATTGTAACTCCCTCTCACTGGCTTGCAGAACTTGCAAGACAGTCTTTCCTTGGTAAATACCCTGTGACGGTTATACACAACGGAATTGATACAGCCGCTTTCCGCCCGACGCACTCTGATTTGAGAAAAACTCTGGGACTTGAGGGCAAGTTCGTAATAATGGGTATGGTGAGAAACTTTGGCGGCACCAAGGGCGGAGAGTATTTCCTTAAGCTCTCGGAGAAACTTCGGGATGATGAGCATATTATTCTCCTTGCCTTAGGTGAGGACAAGGATAATCTGCCCCCGAACATTACCCCGATTCCTGCAACAGACAGTACTCGGCGGCTGGCAGAGATTTACTCAACTGCCGATGTTTTTGTTAACCCCACTTTGCAGGATACCTTTCCAACGGTAAATATTGAAGCACTTGCCTGTGGCGTGCCCGTTGTCACTTTCAAAACAGGCGGTTCACCCGAGTCCGTAACCGACAAGTGCGGCATAGTGGTGGAAAAAGGCAATGTGGAAGGTCTTTACGAGGCAATAGAAAGAATCAGAAAAGAACCCTTTGACAGAGATGAATGTCGAAGCAGGGGACTTTTATTTGACAGAGACCAGCGTCTCTCTGAGTATCCGGAGATTTACAGAAGTTTTTGATTTTTAGGAGAAGATAAAAATGTGGGTTTGGTTTTTTATGCTTTTGTGCATAGTGGTTGCCAGATTTATGGTACCCGATGCCTTAGGCGAAAAAAAGAAAAATCTGATATTTTTAGCAATTACCTTTGGGGTAATTGTATTCTTTTCCGGAAGCCGTTGCCCTATTTACAATATGTACAATGGTGACTTGTACGATTATTTCTACTTCTATAAAGCGGCAATTAATATGCCTTTCTCTCAGTATATGGAATCTTTTTCATTTGAGATAGGTTACAGGCTTCTCAATGAGATTCTTGCCTGGCTTGTGCCATGGCCGTACTTTATTATTTACTTTGAATCAGCTTTCTGTACGGGAGTTATGCTCTGGTATATATACAGAAATTCAGATAATGCATTCCTTTCGGTAATCTTCTATATTTGTACGGGCCCTTGGGGATTTTTCCTTACGGGTTTCCGTCAGAGCTTTGCGGTTTGTTTTTGTATCATTGCTCTTGAGATGATGAAAAAACGGAAGTGGTACTGGGATTTGGGGGCAGGACTTATGGTGTTGCTTGCAGTCAGTTTCCACTCTACGGCATTGGTTTTTTTCCTTACTTTCATCATACGGTATATAAAACTCAATAAGAAAGTTATAGTTACTGCTTTTGCTCTTACCGCTGTTTCCACACTGTTTATCGAGGATGTGCTGATATTCTTCAACGAGCTGTGGGACAAGGGATATGAGAATATGTATAAAGGAAATGCCTTGGGCGGCATAGTTCCCATTGCAATTTACACAATGGCACTTTTACTTTGTTATTATGTTTGGGAGCATGACCACAGCAGTGTGGATAATATGCAGCTTGAAATCACTATGCTCTTTATCGGTATGTGTATTTATTTCCTCCGCTATCAGGCGATTATTCTGGAGAGAATCAGTATCTTCTTTACCCCCGTGGTGTCCGTGGTGCTGACAAACGGTGTGTCCAGAATCAAGAACAAAACAACGAGGAATATTCTCTTTGTGCTGGCGTGCGGACTGGGAATTGCACTGTTTATTTATCGTAACGAATATCAGGACGGAAGATATTATTTCTTCTGGGAATACCTTGAGAATCGTATAACTTATTGATTACAGACTATATAATTTTTGCGGCAAGTTTACTTGAATAATTTTGCAGGAGATAAAATGGCTAAATCACAGAAAAAAATCGGACTGATAATGTCCTATATCGGAAGCCTTCTGCTTATTGCAGTCAATATTTTCCTGACACCATTTATGATTAAATCTCTGGGTGAGGCGGAGTATGGTGTCTACCAGATGATGATGTCATTTGGCGGTTATCTGGTGCTTATTGACTTCGGTACAGGAACGGTAATGACCCGTTTTGTGTCGATGTTTCTGGGAAAAGGCGACAAGCGCGGCGAGAAAAATTACATAGCGATGAATATGATAATCACCTTAGTTCTCACCACGATTATGATGATGGCGGCATCGGTGATGTTCCTCTCTATGGATGCAATGTATTCGTCAAGCCTCAGTGCAGAGCAGCTGGCAAAGGCAAAGCAGTTGTTCATTGTAATCGCGGTAAATATGGCAGTGAACCTTTGGGCACATGCCTTTCAGGGAATAATCACCGCCTATGAAAAATTTGTATTCAGAAGCTTTTACAGTATTTTCAGAACTATCCTGAAGCTGACTATTATTGTCACTTTGTTTTCCTTTAAGGCAGACTCGCTGATTATAGTAGGGGCGGATCTGCTCATAAACCTGATTTACCTCATAGCAGGAATGCTCTATTGCTTTCTGGGGCTTCGGGTGCGAGCAAGGCTATACTACTTTGACAAGGAAATTTTTCTTTCTGCTATGTGGTTTTCACTTGCCATTATGTTACAGGCAATAATAAATCAGGCAAACACAAGGGTTGATATAACAATACTGGGAATTATGGTTGCAGCCGAGAGTGTAACGAAATACTCTGTTGCCATGCAGATCTTTCAGATTTTTGCCACTCTTTCCACGGCGGCGGTACCGATGTATCTGCCTAGGTTTACAAAGTTGGTTGCATCGGGGAAAACGGATGGCGATATGTTTACAAGGGAGATGATTCCTCCCTCACGAATTCAGACCTTGATTTCCGGTGCCATAACCTTCTGCTTTATTGTTTGCGGACGTGATTTCATATATCTGTGGATGGGCGAGGGCTACGAGCTTTCGTGGATCATAGCAGTGATAGTTATGGTGCCTACCTTTCTTGTGCATGCCAACAGCGTCGTTGAGTCGGTGCTGGATGCTGTGGGAAAAAGAATGGTTCGTTCGGTAATCCTCCTTTTTGTCGCGGTGGCTAATATCGGTATCAGCATTGTGCTGGTGAATTGGCTGGGTGAGCTGGGTGCTCCCATAGGAACTGCCGTAACAACAATTGTAGGTTCGGTAATTATACTTAATATATATTACAAAAAGGCAGTCGGGATAAAACTAATCCCTCTGTTTAAAGGAATGTTCAAGGGAATAATGCCTTGCTTCCTTATAGCTACAGCGATAGCGGCTCCTGTGGCAATACTGATACCAGTCAGTATATGGGGCTTCTTTGTAAAGGCTTTTGTTTTTGGCTTGGTGCTTCTTATAACCCTTTTGTGGTTCGGTCTCAATAAGGACGAGAAGGAAATGGCTTTCGGATTTATTAAAAGAAAACTGGGTAACAGATTTGGCAAGAAATAAATTCCTTGGGGAAAGGACAGATAATTATGTTCAGCGGTAAAACTTTACTTATTACAGGAGGCACAGGCTCCTTCGGAAATGCGGTTCTCAACCGTTTTCTTGATACAGATATCAAGGAAATCCGCATTTTTTCCAGAGACGAAATGAAGCAGGACTTGATGCGTCATAAGTATCAGAACGATAAAATCAAGTTTTTTATCGGCAATGTCAGGGATATTACATCCCTTAAAAGTGCTATGTACGGAGTGGATTATGTATTCCATGCCGCGGCACTCAAGCAGGTGCCCGCTTGTGAGTTCTTTCCTCTGGAAGCAGTAAAAACAAATGTTATCGGTACGGACAACGTGCTTTCTGCTGCTATCGAGGCAGGGGTTCGAAAGGTTATATGTCTGTCTACCGACAAAGCGGCGTATCCCGTTAATGCTATGGGTACCTCCAAGGCTATGATGGAGAAGGTAACCGTTGCCAGAGCCAGAACGGTTTCTACTGAAAAAACTACTATTTGCTGCACAAGATACGGCAACGTAATGTGCTCCAGAGGCTCGGTTATACCGCTCTTTATCAGCCAGATTAAAGAGGGCAAGCCTTTGACCATAACTGATGGTGAAATGACCCGATTTATAATGAGTCTTGAGGAAGCGGTGGAGCTGGTGCTCTTTGCTTTTGAACACGGCAGAAGCGGAGATATCTTCGTGCAGAAGGCACCCGCCTGCACTGTTGATGTTCTGGCAACCGCAGTGGCAGAGCTTTTCGCAAATAAAGACTACGAGAAAAAGACCATAGGTATTCGTCACGGCGAGAAGAAGTACGAGACTCTCCTCACATCCGAAGAATGTGCCTGTGCAGAGGATATGGGTAACTTCTACCGAGTTCCTGCAGACAAGCGCGATTTGAACTACGAGCTTTATATGAGCAAGGGTAACATAGAGAGAAAGACTATTTCAGAATTCACATCGGAGACCACGGAACTTCTCTCTGTAGATGAGGTTAAAGAAAAACTCCTTAAGCTTGACTATATTCAGGAAGAACTGAAGGAATGGACACAAAAATGAGAATTCTTGTAACAGGTGCCGCAGGTTTTCTCGGAAAAAACCTTGTGGCAGAGCTTAATAATATATCCGAGGGAAAAACGGCTTTTGAAGGTATTGAAAAAGGTACAGAGATTCTTGTGCCGATATCGACACCCCCTTCAGCATGCTGGAGGAATACGTTAAAAGCAGCGATTTTATCTATCATCTGGCAGGGGTTAACCGCCCTGAAAATGTGGAGGAGTTCAGAGAGGGCAACAGAGATTCTCTACTGAAAATACTTGATATTCTCAGGAAAGAGGGAAGGGTTGTGCCTATAGTGCTCAGCTCCTCAACTCAGGCAACGCTTCCGAATCCTTACGGCGAGAGCAAACGAGAGGCCGAGGCACTCCTCAAAGAGTATTCAAAAGAAACGGGGGCAGAGATTTATATCTTCCGCTTCCCGGGACTTTTCGGCAAGTGGTGCCGCCCCAACTACAACAGTGTGGTGGCGACCTTCTGCTACAATACCGCAAACAATATTCCCCTGAGAATTGATACCCCCGAAAAAGAGATTCCTCTTCTCTATGTGGACGATGCGGTGAAGGCAATGCTCGGATGTATAAATAAGGATGCGGAATATGACGAAGATGGTTTTGTTCTTGCAGCGCCCCGATATACGGTAAGCCTTTCAAAGCTCGCAAGTCTGCTTTGTGAGTTCAGGGACACCAGAGAAAAACTTCAGGTTCCCCTCACAGGGGACGACTTCACACGGAAACTTTATGCTACATATCTCTCGTATCTGAAGAAGGATGATTTTTCTTATCCTCTCACTACCCATTCGGATGTAAGAGGTTCATTTACCGAGATAATCCGTACTCCCGACAGAGGGCAGTTTTCGGTGAATATCTCAAAGCCGCATATCACAAAGGGGAACCACTGGCACCACACCAAGAATGAGAAGTTCTGTGTGGTATCAGGAAAAGGAGTCATACGTTTTAGGAATATCCACAGTGACGAGGTAATCGAATACTTTGTAAGCGGTGACAAAATGGAAGTGGTGGATATTCCCACAGGCTACACACATAACATCGAGAATCTGGGCGACACGGATATGGTGACCTTTATGTGGTGCAGCGAGACCTTTGACCCTGATCATCCCGATACATATTTTCTGGAGGTCGCTGATGAGCAAAATTAAACTGATGACAGTTGTGGGTACCCGTCCCGAGATAATCCGACTCTCGGAGGTTATCAAAACCTGCGACAGATATTTCGACAATATTCTGGTTCACACAGGTCAGAATTACGACTATAATCTGAATAAAATATTCTTTGAGGATCTTTCACTTCGAGAGCCCGACTATTATCTTGATGCGGCAAAGGGTGATCTGGGTGAGACAATAGGAAACATTATCTCAAAAACATACACTCTGATGAAAGAGGTATCCCCCGATGCACTTCTGATTCTGGGAGACACCAATTCCTGTCTGTGTGCTATTTCCGCCAAGAGGCTGAAGATTCCGGTGTTCCACATGGAGGCGGGCAACAGATGCTTTGACGAGAATCTCCCCGAGGAAACCAACAGAAGAATCGTTGACCATATTTCCGACGTGAATATGTGTTACAGCGAGCACGCCAGAAGGTATCTGAATTCAGAGGGAGTGTGTGCAAGACGTACCTTTGTTACAGGCTCGCCTATGAAAGAGGTTCTCCTTGCCAATATGGAGAAAATTGAATCCAGCAAGGTGCTTGAAGAGCTTTCCCTTGAAAAAGGTAAATACATACTTCTTTCTGCACACAGAGAGGAAAATATTGATAACGAGAAGAATTTCTTTGAGCTGATGAATGCGGTGAATTCCCTGGCAGAAAAGTACGATATGCCAGTTATCTATTCGGTTCACCCCAGAAGCCGCAAGTTTATCGAGGCAAGGGGATTTGAGTTTGACAGCCGTGTCAGACAGATGCTTCCCTTCTCCTTCTCTGACTACAATCACCTGCAGATGAATGCTTTCTGTGTGGTCAGCGACAGCGGAACTCTTCCCGAGGAATCTGCAATACTTAAGAGTTTCCCTGCGGTTTGTATCCGCACCTCCACAGAGCGCCCCGAAGCACTTGACAAGGGCGGTTTTATACTGGCTGGCATTGGGGAGGCAGAGGTGCTCTCCGCAGTGGAAACAGCAGTAGAGATGCACAAGGAGCGAGACAGAATGTCCGTGGTTCCTGCTTATGAGGAGGCGGATGTTTCCGCAAAGGTTGCCGCCATTATCGAGAGCTATACATCGGTAGTAAACCGAGATGTTTGGAGAAAATTCTGATATAGAATTCGGGTGTTTTAATTGAACAACACAGAGAGAGCCTTCTTTCAGGTGCTTCAGGCGTTTCTGACAGGAGACTGTGCAAAACTGAATACAGAGAGCATTAACAAATCGCAGTTTTATCAGCTTGCCAGAAGACAGAGTGTGGCGGGAATAGTTGCCTATACCCTCAACAGATGCGGCGAGTTGGAAAATGAGGAGATAATGCAAAAACTCACAGAGGATTACGAGAAAACTCTTTCTCTTATGCTCAGGCGTCAGATAGCGGCTGAAAACCTCAGCCGGAAGTTTTTGCGCAAGGAAATTGAGCATATAGTTTTCAAGGGTCCCACCGTTTCCAGATTTTATCCTGTGCCGGAGCTTAGAACTTTCGGTGACGTTGATATTATTGTGGACAAGCAGTACCGAAGTGCGGTTGTAGAGATGATGACACTTTCAGGGTTTGAGCACCACGTTGCTGACGAGGGCGTGATTGACTGCTTCACCAGAGGAGTGGAATGTTACGAAATCCACAGTGCTCTCAATGTTCCGAAAAAGTCCGAGATACTCTTCGGGAATTTCAGGGACCATATTGAGAAAGATGATGATTTCTCCATGAGATTTGAGCATAATTTCCACCTCTGCTACCTGATTGCTCATATGGAAAAGCATATGCATTCGGGCGGTGCCGGCGTGAAGATGTATCTTGATATTGCCCTCTACATCAGGAATTGCCCTGAGCTGGATTTGAAAAAGGTGAGAGAATGGCTTTCGCAGTGCGGGCTTGAGAAGTTCTTTGACACTGTTCTCTGGCTTTGTCACAAATGGTTTGAGGTCGAGATTCCTTCTTTCGTTGCTCCTATGGACGAGACTCTGTACGAGCAGATGTGTGCCTTTACCCTCAGAGGCGGTGCATTTGGCGACCATACCAAGGAAGGTATGCTGGAGAGTGCCGCAGTGCGACAGATATCCTCCGGAAAAAAGGGTGGGCGTGTAAGATTGGTTCTTAAAAAAGCCTTCCCTAGAAAATCCGAGCTCTGGCGAGTTTATCCAAAATATGCAGACAAGAATCTTCTGGTTCCTGTGGTCTGGGGTACTCACGTGATAAGTGTATTTACAAATAATAAGTTTGACAGAATAAAGAACGTGGCTCAGGTGGATATGGAGAAGGCAAAGGAAACAGGAGAATTGCTCCAGAAAATCGGTTGCATATAACTAATAATAAAAGCTTCGCAGATAGTTTCTGCGAAGCTTTTTTGTGTGCTTAATTCAGTTGAACGGTTCAAAGGGTTCAAAGACAACATTTCGTGCCAGGGCGGAGTTGCGGTATCTTTTGTCGGTGGATACATCCTTGATGATTCGAATAAATGGAGGGGTGGGTGGAGTAATGTCCTCACTTGTGACTTCGATTTCCAGAAAGGCGCGGTCATCCCAGAAAGGAAATACATCTACCTCACATATGAAACTTTCAAAAGGAAAAATGTGTCTTGTTTTGATTATGGGGGAGCAGTCGGGGGTCTGATAAACTGCGAGCTTATTAAATTCCTCGGCAGTTATTTCACTTTCGATTTCGATACGGGTCAGGTCGCTTAGTGCCTGCTTGAAGGTCTTGATGTACTTAATTTCGCCGTTTTCCTCTGTTTCGCGGATGCGGCATCTACCACTCTCACTGCCAAAACTCTCGGGAAGAGTGAGGTACATCTGGGTCATATTGACGCATCGGTATCCGGGGAGCTTGGAGAGAAAGGCTGTATCAGGATACTCAATGAGGAATTTATATTCAATTTCCAAAGGCTTTTTGTTCATAACTGTTCCTCACGAAAAATCTATTACCGAGTATTCTGCGGGGTTTAAGAATCTTGGGATGAAGAAAGGAGAGGATGCAAGTCCGCTGCTGACGATAAGGGTGCTGTTTTCATCCTCAAAATACCCTTTGTCATACTGTGGGAACATACCTTGCTCGGGTGCATAAATTCCGCCTACAAAGGGTGCACGCACGAGGCCACCGTGAGTGTGACCTGAAAGTGTCAGGTCAATGGAGTAGTTCTCAAGCCCCCAGAGGTGATACTCGGGGAAATGGCAAAGCAGGAGAGTATATCTGTCGGTATCACAGAAATCTCTCATAAAAGCATTTTTTTCCTCGTCCCAGCGGCGGTAGTAATTGAGTCCGCCGATGCGGATTTCGTTGCCGCCAAGATTAATATCATGGTACTCATTGTCGAGAAAAACACAGCCGTGTCCGCGGAGTATTTCTATGTATCTTTCCTCGCCGATGCTTGCTTGCTCGTGATTTCCTATGCAGGCATAGAGGGGTGCAATCTCCACCAGTTGGGGCAGAAGGGCATTCAGGAATTCCTCCTGTGAATCTATATCGTGGTACCTGTCAACAATATCACCCGTGAGAACTATCATATTCGGCTTCTCTTCTGACACTGCGGCGATGAGTTTCTCATTATTTTCGCCGAAGCTTTTATTGTGCAGGTCAGATATTTGCACGATTCTCACTTTGTGGTCGATTTCAGGAGCATCTATAGTGTAATTTGCAGGAGTAATAACAAAGTTGCTTCTGTAAATCTCTGCGGTAAAAACTGCTGTAATAATCAGCACCACAGAAATCGCCGCAAAAAGCCAAAACCTCCGTCTTTTCGGGGAGGTTTTGGGCTTTCTATCTTTTTGTGTGATAGTATTATTATTCATAAATCATCGTGTCACAAACTCAATTACAGCATCAATGACGGTTCTGACATCCTCATCGGTGAGATTTAAGTGGAGGGGGAGAGAGAGAATGTGGTTGCTGTAATAATCGGCGTTGGGGCAGGTGCCTTGAGCGTATGAATACATACGGTAGTTGGTATTATCGATATAGTGAACACCGGGGAAAATATCCTTGCTGTTGAGGAAAGTCAGCAGCTCATCGCGGTCTTCAACGATAATCTGGAAAAGATGTCTGGAGGTCTGACAATCTTCGGGAATAGTAACAGTACCTATCTTGTCCTTATAGGGGGCGAAGGCTTCTGAATACATCTTTGCAATACAGTTCCTCCTTGCATTGTCCTCGTCAAGGTGCTTGAGCTGAACAAGGGCAATAGAAGCAATGACAGAGTTGCCGTGATATTTGTGTCCGACATATTCTACGTCGTATTTCCATTTGTAGTTGCCGCCTGCACCGGTTCTGGCATAAGTATCCTTGTTGATTCCAAGCCAAGCATATTTTCTGGCAATTTCATCAAACTTTTTGTCCTTGAAGCAAATCATACCGCTGTCAGCAGTGGGAAGATTCTTAACTGCCTGGAAGGAGTAGACTACAACATCGGCTTCTTTGCCTGGAATTTCACCACGGAGTCTGGTTCCTGCCATGTGAGCAGCATCCAGAATGAGGATAAGATTATTTTCCTTGCAGATAGAGACAACTTCATCGTAGTGACCTGTGTTACCGCCCATACCAACATACATAACAGCCTTTGTATTGGGGGTGATTTTTTCTCTTATGGAGTCAGGTGAGAGACAGAGTGTGTCATCAACATCAGCAAAAACAGGCTTCAGACCTGCCTGCATAATTGCGTGGTTGGTGGTGATGAAGGTGAGAGGAGTGGTGATAATCTCTGAATTTTCATCCCAACCCAGCTCTGCTTTAAAGAGGTCGCAAGCCATATAGAGACCTGATGTGGAGGAATTAAGATAGTAAGCATTTTCAAGGCCGGTATATTCCTTCCATCTTTCTTCAATTTCAACTGTCTTAAAGCCCATGCCTGTCCAGCCTTTTTCAAGGCATTCTCTGATCTCATCAAGGCAGGCATCAACGTCAAATTTAGGTACAAATAACTGAATTCCCATAAGTATTCTCCTTATATAGCAGATTGCGGATTATCTTCCGCTGTACATTCTTTCAAAATAGTTCTGGTAGTCACCCTCCAGAATGTTTTTCCACCAAGGCTCATTATCAAGATACCACTGAACGGTCTTTTTTATGCCTTCGTCGAAGGTGGTTTCAGGGAGCCATCCAAGCTCATTATGTATTTTGGTGGGGTCAATGGCGTAACGCATATCGTGACCGGGACGGTCTGTGACGTAGGTGATAAGACTTTCATCCTTGCCGAGAATTTTAAGGATTGTTTTTACCACCTGAAGGTTGGTGCGCTCATTGTGACCGCCGATGTTGTATATCTCGCCGTCCTTGCCTTTTCGGATTACAAGGTCAATGGCGGAGCAATGGTCCTCAACATAGAGCCAGTCGCGGACATTTTCACCTTTGCCGTAGACGGGAAGACTCTCGTCAGCCAGTGCGCGGGAAATCATCAGGGGGATGAGTTTCTCGGGAAAATGATAGGGTCCGTAGTTGTTTGAGCAACGTGTAATGGACACAGGCAATCCGAAGGTTCTTGCATAAGCCATTACCAGTAAATCCGCAGATGCCTTTGATGCGGAGTAGGGGGAGGAGGTGTGAATAGGTGTCTCTTCGGTGAAGAAAAGGTCGGGTCTGTCAAGAGGCAGGTCGCCGTATACCTCGTCGGTGGAAACCTGATGATATCTTCTGACGCCGAATTTTCTTGCAGCATCCATAAGGGTCTGGGTGCCGATGATGTTTGTTTTAAGGAAGATGCCGGGGTCCTCTACAGAACGGTCAACGTGGCTCTCCGCGGCAAAGTTTACAACAATATCAAACTTTTCTTCCTCAAAAAGCTTGAATACACACTCTCTGTCGGCAATATCGCCTTTGACAAAACGGAAGTTATCCTGCTTTAAAGCTTCATCCAGGGTCTGAAGGTTGCCTGCATAGGTGAGTTTGTCAAGGCATACTATTCTGTCTTCGGGGTGATTTTTAAGCTCATAGTAAACGAAGTTTGCACCTATGAAGCCTGCACCGCCTGTTACAAGAATATTCATAAAAAGTCCCTCCTTGGGGGCATTATAATTTGAATTTGAAATCAAGGTTTTCCAGTGTGGGATAAACCTTGTCTTTGTCGCTGAGGAGAAGTCCCTCTTTAAAAGGCCAGTCTATACCGATGCTTTCATCGGAGTAGAGCAGTCCGCCCTCGTCCTCGGGATGATAGAGGTTGTCGCATTTGTAGACAAATTCTGCCTCATCGGACAAAACAAGGAAACCGTGGGCAAAGCCGCGGGGAATGAAGAACTGACGCTTGTTTTCCTCAGAAAGAACGACTCCTACGTATTTGCCGAAAGTAGGGCTTCCCTCTCTCAGGTCAACGGCAACATCGTAAACCTCACCTTTGATAACCCGAACAAGTTTTGCCTGGGGGTAGGTTTTCTGGAAATGAAGTCCGCGGAGTACTCCTTTGCGGGATTTTGATTGGTTATCCTGCAGAAAAGTGCAGTTAATGCCCGCTTCTTTAAAATCCGACTCCTTGTAGGTTTCCATAAAGTAGCCTCTGTGGTCGCCGTAAAGGGTGGGTTCAACAATAAGCACGCCGTCAATTTCTGTTTGAATAAAATTAAAGTTTCCCATAGTATACCTCGTGGGGGTTATGTAATCAGTAGCGGTATCTGCCCTCGGCAACCATCTTGAGATAATCACCGTAGGGGCTTTTGCCGTATTTTTCGCCTGCCTTAATAATTCCCTCTTTATCGATCCAACCATTGACAAAGGCAATTTCTTCAGGAACGGAAATCATCAGAGACTGGCGTTTTTCGGTAATGTGAATGAAGTTTGAAGCCTCAATAAGTGAGTCCATTGTGCCTGTGTCCAGCCACGCGAAGCCTCTGCCCATAAGCTGAACGTTGAGGTCTCCGTGCTCCAGATATATGCGGTTGAGGTCTGTAATTTCCAGTTCGCCTCTCTTGGAGGGTTTTACTTGTTTTGCAAAATCCGCGACCCGGTTGTCGTAGAAATAAAGACCTGTTATGCAGTAGTTGGATTTGGGATTTTTGGGTTTTTCCTCAACGGACAGAACATTGCCGTCGTCGTCAAACTCCACTATTCCGAAACGCTCGGGGTCGTGGACATAGTAGCCGAAAATGGTAGCCTTGCCGTTTTCAGCATCCGCCTTTGCGACCTTGAGAAGCTTTGATAGTCCGTTTCCGTAGAAGATGTTGTCGCCCAGAATCATAGCACAGCAGTCGTCACCGATGAATTCCTCGCCGATAATGAATGCCTGAGCAAGTCCGTCGGGAGACGGTTGAATTGCGTATGAAAGATTGATACCGAACTGAGAGCCGTCACCCAGAAGACGCTTGAAATTAGGGGTATCCTCAGGTGTGGATATTATAAGAATATCGCGGATACCAGCATACATCAGGGTTGAAAGGGGATAAAAAATCATTGGCTTGTTATACACGGGGAGAAGTTGCTTGGAGGTAACCTGTGTCAGGGGATACAGTCTGGTGCCTGCTCCTCCTGCAAGAATAATACCTTTCATTACGTTCGCTCCTTTCAAAAGCCGTCAGCTCTGAAGATTAGTTTCTATACTGTGTTTGATAAAGTCCACAGCCTTCTTCTGCTCGCGTTCAATAACAGCCTCAGTTTGGCTGAAATCAACGGGGGAGAAGGCGGAGACTTTCATATTTTCATAGGTGCGGTGTTCCAGAGAAAACATGGACAGGAGAGTTTTGAGTCGCGATCCCATACTACTGCCCCATTCAACACGGTCAAACACCACAAAATCTCTCTTGTAGAGTATGGAGAATACTGCGGCATGGAAAGAGTCGGTAAACACCGCCTCGGCATGGTGCACAAGATACAGAAACTCACGAGGTCCTGCGGTGTAGTGCTGAGGCTCTCTCAGCTCCAGAAGATTAATTATGCGGCAGTCTTTCTCTTTGGCAATCTTTTCGATATATCTGCGGTAGGAGTTGGTTTCGTTTCCTAAAAAATATGTTAGTATATAAGGCTTATCTGTTTCAAATTCAGGCTTTACTTCAATAGCTTTCCAGTATTCCAGGGGAAGGGCAATGGTAGGGTCGCAGATGACCTTTGCATCTTTGTTGCAGAGGTCGCGGATGAGTTCGGCACCCCTTTCCTCTCTGACAGAGATCAGATTGAAATCCTGAAGCCACTTGGAATAGGACTCTTTTACATATTCGGGAAGCTCACCTAAACCAAAAGAGGGTGAAAATGTGAGCTTTTTGCTCTTGGGGACAAAGTTCAGGAACTTAATACCCGAAGTGCTGGGGTAGGTGGGATTCCATACCTGGTCGGAGCCCACAGAAAAAAAGTCAAAGTCCTCAATTTCTTTTTCGGGGATGCTATTTATATTTATATTAAAATCGGTATGCTTTATGTAGTTGTCCCAGAAGTGCGAGAAGGATGCAGTTCTGCCCCTTTTTGCCTCTGCTATTACAGAGGCGTTCTTTTTTGCTCTTATAATACTGGGAATGAGTCTGTCCCGCTGGTTCTTTATATGATATTTTGTACCGGTGCGGACTTTGAATACCGCTTTGATGTACGAAGGTCTGAGCTTTGCGAGGGTACTTTCTTTCTCTTTTTCCACGCGGATTCCCTGTCTTGTGGAGTCGAAGATAGTCAGTGCCTCATGCCCCAGATTTTCATACACCTTCATAACGGCATAGTTCTGGAGGCTGCCGCCGTAGTTTTCACCCTTTGAAAGGGTTATTATTCCGATCTTCATTTGAGGAGCCTCCTTGTAGAGAATTACATATATTTTGCGTAGAAATCAGTTGTGCGCTGGAAAATCCATTGCCATTCTTCCATACTGGCAAGGGATGCAAAATACCACACTATGGCGTATAGTATCAGAATTAAACTCTTCATCAGGAAGTGTTGCTTATGGTCAAATTTAGTAGTCAGCGATACCATCGCTATACAAATGAAGGGGGTGAAGAAAATTGTAACGCGGTGGAGATATGCGCTGTTAGCAGTTGCGAAAATCAGTGATGCGTTAATAAACAGCATACTGATGTAGAAGTTCTCTTCGCCGCTGAATTGCTTTTTCTGTAAATAGTGGAACAAATATAGTATTACCGGAGCAAAGGCGATACCCACTCGCAGGGGGTTGATTTCGTTCTGGGCATACTGCGACGTTCCCACCGTTTCTTCTCCCGTTGCTACACCCAAAGCACTGAAAATAAAGTCATAGGAGAAGGAGAGTGCAACGCCGGCAATCATAATGAATGCTATTTTCTGGAAATTCAGGTTCTTGGTTACAAGGAAGTATAGCGGTAGCATTATCAGTGCAGATATATGGAAGGAGGCAGCTATGAAGACGAGAATACAGAATTTTATGAATTTTCGTTCATAGATAAGCCGATGGCCTGCAAAAATAATAGCAGCGGCTACACACTGACGGACCGCATTGAAGGTTACATCCCAACATCCGGTGAAGATGTAGAGCATTACCGACATAAAGAAATCATCGGTGTGCTTTGACATAGGGAATATCGTGAAGGTGATGGTTATTACTGAAATCAATAGGATAAAGTAAGCGCCGTCGTCGGTGAAGAAAGACAAAAGTCGGGCAATAACAGAAAGTCCGGGTTCATCCCATTCCCTGAAGCGTTCTTCAAGTTCTGCAGACCAGTTGGGATATCGCCAGTAGTATCCTCCGTAGTCAGCACCGACATAGTGTCTGAGACCAGCAACCGTGGCAAGGATAGCGACACAAACGATTACGAAAAAGTAATATGATGTAAGGTTAGGTTTGCCGTTTTCATCTAGGTGGGGATGTGAGGTTGCTCTTCTGTACTGACCTGTTGCAATAAGAGCGAAAAAACCTACCGCCACAGCGGTGAGAATCATTACAAGCATTTGTGCGCCTCCTTTCGTTTGTTTTTTTATTTATTAATTATTATTTATTCTTCGCTTGATGCTTTCTATACAGCAGTGTAATAAAACTCGGGGTAAGACCCTTGATAACGGTCACAACTGCAGGTTTGATGTACCAGTGCAGGGGATATCCCAGAAGGTGGAAGCCTTTGAAAGTGGTAGCCACAACATAAAGCCTTACCTTCAGGGTGCGGCGCTTAATGGCATTGATGTCCTCACGCATAAGATAGAGAGGCTCCTGCATATTGACGCCCTTGAAGTTGTGGTAGAAAAAGCGGAACCACAGGTCATAGTCCTGGGCCCTTATGGTTCTTTTGGAAACAGTATATCCGCCGCATTTATCGTATACATATTTATATGTCATTATGGTAGCATGGTTGAAGGCAACCTGACGGCGTTGAGTATATCTGTCGGGGAATTCAGGCTTCTTAACAATGTCTGCCATTCCTTCTTCGCTGAATCGCTGCACAAGGGTGCTGACCAAGTCAACGTCGGGATGCTCTCGGAGATAGCTTACCTGCTTCTCGAATCTGTCAGGAAGAGAAATATCATCTCCGTCCATACGGGCGATGAACTCTCCTTCGGCATACTCAAGGCAGTGGTTGAGAGAATAAGAGAGCTTTGAGTTTTTCTCGTTCTGAATAACCTTGAACTTTTCGGGATACTTTGCCTCATATTCCCTGACAATTTCCAGGGTGTTATCTGTGGAGCAGTCATCGCAGATGATGAATTCCCAGTTTGTATATGTTTGGCTAAGTATAGAGTCTATGGCTTCTCTGAGAGTTGGTGCGCAGTTATACACCGCCATAATAATTGAAATCAAGCCGTTTTTCATTACAAATCACCATACTGTTGTAATTGAATTGTTGGTTTTTGGGGAGTCAATCAAGTTTGATCCAATCTCCCATTTGTTTTTCCCATTCAGGCTGAATGTACAGGTCAAAGCCTCCACCTGAGAAGAATGTGTATTCGCCAAAATAAATCTGTCCGTTGATTTCATAAAAATCCATTCTGACAGTCTTAATTCCTTGTGAAAGTTGAGCTGCCAACTCTTTCATTTTGTCAAAACATAAGGGCTTTGGGATGGGTTTTTCTGACTGAGGAAAATGATCAATGATATCAAGATGATTGAAATCCATATCGAAATAGTCGAAGCGGCAATCTGTTTGTCTGTCTGTTGCAACAAGCAGTACTTTAGGTACTCCGTCAAAGCAGAAAAACTTGTAATCGGTAATATCAGATTTACCTGTATCAACCATTAGTTTTTCAATCATTATGCAAGACTTTATCCCTTTATAGGGATATTCTCGACCGGCATAAAAGTAATCGTGCTTGAGTCTGTTTGAGAAGTGAGTTCGGAGTTCTTTGAAATCTTTTTCAGTGAGGGCAGATTTATCCTTAATAACCTTTGTGCTTCCGGAGTCGTGGTTGCATTTGAGAACAAATTGATTAGGAAGCTCAGCAAAATTGATTTCGTCAAATGAATTGAAAACACCCAGCAAGGGGAAAAGATATTCTTCTCCCAGTGTGTTCTTAATGTGGTCGCGTACAGCAAGCTTATCAACGAGTTTGCTGTATTCAGGATTTTTTCGATTTATCTTAAGCCATTGTAGTTTTTCGTTGTAACCTTCAGGAGATTTGAAATTTATGAATTTACCCACGGCTGCAAAATAAAAAAGTTGAAGATATAATTTGTCAGGAAGAAAAAACAAACTGTTCATAAGAGTTTTTCTCATTTTTCTTCCCATTATTTTTTTCAAAGTAAACATTATTTCACCTCATAATCAGATGCTTACAGATTTTCCTTGTACCACTCAATAGCAAGTTTGATACCGCGCTCAAAGCTGTAATCAGGGTCGTAGCCCAGAAGCTCCTTTGCCTTTGAGATATCGGCGTTTGAGTGTTTGATGTCGCCCTTTCTGTCGGGGCCGAAGTTGGGCTCGATATTCTTGCCCAGAGCTTTTGTGAGGCCGTAGTAGATATCGATGAGATATTCTCTGCCGCCATAAGCTACGTTGAATGCCTCACCTGCGGCATCAGAGGATGCAAGGCAGGCCTTGAGGTTTGCCTCAATAACATTTTCAATGTAAGTAAAATCTCTTGACTGTTTGCCGTCACCGTTGATGGTGGGAACTTCGTCGTTAATGAGCTGCTTTAAGAATTTGGGAATAACTGCGGCGTAGGCACCGTCGGGGTCCTGACGTCTGCCGAATACATTGAAGTAACGCATTCCGTAGGTGTCAAGCCCGTAGAGCTTCTTGTAGAGCTTGCCGTATTCCTCATCAACTCTCTTGGTGAGAGCGTAAGGGGAGAGGAGGTTGCCTTCTCTGCCTTCTTTTTTTGGGAGGTTGGGCTCATCTCCGTAAACAGAAGAGGAGGAAGCGTAAACAAACTTCTTAACTCCCTGCTGACGGGCGGCCTCCATCATATTGAGAGTTCCGCCGATGTTGATATCCTCATAGAGCAGGGGCATTTCTATTGAACGGGGAACGCTGCCCCATGCTGCCTGATTGAGAACAAAGTCAACGCCCTCGCAAGCCTTCATACAGGTATCGAGGTCGCGGATATCACCCTCTATAAATGTAAAGCGGGGATTGTCAATGAATCCGTCCATATTGGACTTCTTTCCTGTGGAAAGATTGTCGAGACAGCGGACTGTGTACCCCATATCGAGAATAGCCTCGCACAGGTTGGAGCCGATGAAGCCTGCACCGCCTGTTACAAGGAATACTGAATTTTCGGGGAATTGAAGATGTTTGTAGCCCATAATTTCCTCCTGAAATTAAAACATAGCTGATTTTGTTGATTATTTTCTGACTATTTTGTCACTTTCGAGGTTTATCCAACCTGCGATTTGTTTGTCCCATTCTTCGGGTTCGATGTTCTGACAGCAACCGCCGTGGTAGAAGGTTACCTCGCCGAAGTAAATCTTGCCGTCCACGTTGTAAAGGTCAACGCGGCACATAGGGAAGGGCTCGGAGAGCTTCCTTGCGATCTCTTTCATACGCTCAAAGTTCTGAGGCTTCTCCACGGTGCCCTCATAACGGTCTCTGCCCCAACGGATGGGGAGGAGGTTGAAGTCCATATCGTACATATTTCTGGGATAGCCAACCTGATACTTACCGTCGGCACGGAATACGCCCACGTCCATCATAAGAAGTTTTGGTTCTCCCTCAAAGCAGAAAAAGCGGAAATCCTTGAGAGCTTCACCTGAGGGGTCTTTGATAACCTCCTCCACAACAACTCTGGGGGGGATGTTCTTGTAATTCCACTCTCTGGATATCAGGTGATACTTCTGTTTGAGGCTTTTTTTGAAATGCTTTCTCACGGACTTTTCATTGAATTCGGGGTCACCGGGAGTATAGAAAATCAAATCTC
This sequence comes from Ruminococcus sp., assembly GCA_017395925.1. GTDB lineage: Bacteria > Bacillota > Clostridia > Oscillospirales > Acutalibacteraceae > Ruminococcoides. The sequence continues at coordinate 43,838 of JAFQNJ010000006.1, forward strand.
CGGAGCCGTTGTTGGTTTTCAGCACAACGGGCTTTGTGAATTTGGAAAAATCTATGTCCTTGGCACGTTCATAACAAGCTACCTGCGGAATGAGAATATCAGAGTAACCCTTTTCGGCTACATATTCTCTTGCCAGATGCTTGTCGGAGCAAACAGTCATCAGCGGATCGCGGTTGTAAAGCTTCAGCCACCACATTTTTTCGTTTGTAATGGTGGGGTTTTTGAGGTTGAGCTTTTTACCGGTATATATTTTGTAGAAAACTTTTGCATAAAGCTTGTCGGGGATAATTGCCAAAACATGGATGGCAATATCTCTGAAAAATCCGTAGATGCGTTTTGCTGTGGCGGATTTTTTACGAAAGACAAGAATTTTATGCTTTATCTTTTGAAACATAGGGAAATCTCCTTGTTTTCATTAGCGTAAGCAAAGATTAAAATATGAAAATTATCAGAGTCTCCAGTACTCGTAGCCTGCTGCCTCGTACTCTTTGCGGTTGAGAAGGCCCTTGATATCAAGGAGAACTTTTTTGTGCTCACAGGAGTAGAACTTTGCCATATCCTCAAGTGTGAGAGAGGAGAACTCATCGTGAGCAACAGCCAGAATAACTGCGTCCATATCGCGGATGGTGTCCATATCTGCGAACTCCATACCGTACTCGTGGAGTGCCTCGCCCTTGTCGGCAACGGGGTCGGCGATAACGGGAGTGATACCGTACTCTGCAAGCTCGTTAACGATGTCGATGATTCTGGTATTTCTGGTGTCGGGGCAGTTTTCCTTGAAGGTGAAGCCCAGAATTGCAACCTTGGCGGACTTAACGGGAACATCTGCGGCGATAAGCTTCTTTACCAGAGATTCGGTAACGTACTTGCCCATATCGTCGTTGATGCGTCTGCCGGAGAGGATAATCTGCGAGTGATAACCCATCTGTTCTGCCTTGTATGTAAGATAGTAGGGGTCAACACCGATGCAGTGACCGCCAACAAGACCGGGGAAGAACTTCAGGAAGTTCCATTTGGTACCTGCGGCCTCAAGGACTGCCTTTGTATCAATACCCATCTTGTTGAAGATGATGGAAAGCTCGTTCATAAATGCGATGTTGATATCGCGCTGTGAATTCTCAATAACCTTTGCGGCTTCGGCAACCTTGATGCTCTCTGCTCTGTGAACGCCTGCTTCAACAACAAGCTCATAGACATTTGCAACTTCCTCAAGAGTTTCCTCGTCCATACCGGAAACGATTTTTACGATAGTTTCCAGACGGTGAACCTTGTCGCCGGGGTTGATTCTTTCGGGAGAGTAGCCGATTTTGAAATCCACGCCGCACTTGAGACCGGACTCAGCCTCAAGGATGGGAATGCATACATCCTCGGTAACTCCGGGATAAACGGTGGATTCGTAAACAACAATAGAGCCTTTTGTCAGATATTTTCCAAGAATGTGAGATGCTCCCTCAACAGGAGTGAGGTCGGGAGTGTGGTCGGAGTTGACGGGAGTGGGGACTGCGACAATGTGGAACTTTGCCTCTCTGAGTCTTTCGGGGTCAGAGGTGAAGTCTACCGCGCAGTTCTTGATAGCTTCGTCGCCGACTTCCTTTGTGGGGTCGATACCGCTTTTGTAGAGGTCGATTTTTGCCTTGTTGACGTCAAAGCCGATAACGTCTACTTTCTTTGAGAAAGAAACAGCAATAGGCATACCTACGTAGCCAAGACCTACAAGGGAGATTTTTTCTTCACGGTTTACGATTTTCTGATAAAGTGACATATTTATTTCCTCCGTTTATGTAATGGATTTTCAGTTTATCTCAAGATGTCCCAGCAACACTTCGTTGACTTTGCGGACATCAAATTTTTCTTTGCAGTAGTTGTAGCTTGCATCCCCCATTTTTTGGATGAGTGACGGGTCTTCGATAAATCTGCACATTGTGTCGGCGAGAGCCTTCGGGTCCTTCACGGGAACAAGAAAGCCTGTCTCCCCGTGGATTACTGTTTCCCTGCAGCCGGGAGCATCGGTGGTGATTACGGGTCTGCCCATAGCCATAGCTTCCTGTACTGTGCGGGGGATGCCTTCGCGGTAAGAGGGAAGTACAAAGACGGAACACTGTCGGTAGTAAACCCTGACATCGGGATGCTCGGGATAATACTCGATAACACCGTCGTTTACATAGCGCTCAATCTCGGCTTTGGAGAGAGAATCCTGCATACTCTCATCAATTTCGCCCAGATACATCATCCTGACATTGGGGTGCTTTTTGCGTACTATGGAACAAGCCTCAAGGTATTCGGAGGCACCCTTGCAATGGAGTGCTCTGGAAAGCATAAAGAAAACGGGTTCTGCGGGAAGTGCTTCCCTTTCGAAACGCTCCATATTTACACCGGAGCCGTTGACCATACAGCACTTGTCCTTTTTGAGAAGTTTCAGCGACACGAAGTCGTCTCTGTCATCGGTGTTCATAAAGATTACCTTCTGTGCACAGGCGAAACCCATACGGTAAAGCATCTTCACGATGATTCTGATAAGTTTTGCCTTGGTGCTCTTTGCGGCAAATACATAGCCTGCTCCTGCTATCATTGAGTATCGGTGCTTGACACCTGCAAGCTTTGCGGCAATGGCACCGTAGATAACGGGCTTGATGGTGTAGCCGAAGGTGACGTCAGGCTTCTCTTTCCTGAAAAGCTTAGTCAGTGCAAAAAGATGCTTCAGGTCAGAGACAGGATTGACACCTGTTTTGTTCATGGGGACTTTGACGAATCGGGCACCCAGAGCTTCAATTTTATCCACATCCTTATCATCGGGACCTGTGACTATTACCTCATAGCCTTTTGAAATGATGTCCTTGATAAGGTCGCCTCGGAAATTGTAGGCGGTGCGGTTTTTCGGTGAAATCAGTACAAATTTCATTTTGTTCCAACTTTCCGTATTGATTAAATGTTTATCGGATTAAATGGTTGTTTTGGAAAAATCGTATTCGGTGAGATTCTTGTATAGCAGAGAGAACATTCTCTCCCTCGTTCCGTCAGAGACGAAACTGTTGTGGGGAGTGATGATAACTCTCTCATTGTTCCACAGAGGAGAGGTTTCTTCAAGAGGCTCGGTCTCAAATACATCCAGAGCAACTCCAAGGAGCTTATCCTCTTTGAGTGCTTTTGTGAGAGCATCGGTGTCGATAATCGCACCTCTTGCAACATTGATAAGAACAGAAGAATCCTTCATTGAGGCAAAAAGTTCTTCAGAGAAAAGTCCACGGGTGCTGTCGGTGAGGGGGAGTGTCAGCACGGTGATGTCGGCTCTTGAGAGTGCCTCCTTCAGACTGTCCATATAGTAGAATTCGTCTATGAATTCGGATTTGCTGTCAAAAATATCTGCACCGAGCACTTTTGCACCAAAAGCCTTGAAGCGCTTGGCACACTGGCATCCTACATTGCCTGTGCCCACAATAAGCACCTGCTTGCCGCAGATTTCCAGAAGGTCGCGGTGCTTTTGCCAGATTTTCTTTTTCTGTTGTGCAGAGAATTCGGCGGACTTTTTATATATCTCCAGAGTTTTGAGCAGCACCCATTCCGCCATAGGTATGCTGTAAACACCCTTTGCGTTGAAGAGAGAGATGCCTTTTGTGGCGAAATATCCCACAGGAACGCGGTCAAAACCGGCACTTGTGAGTTGAACAACCTTGAGGTTTTCAAAAAGCTCGGGAGGGTTAAACTTGAAAAGATTGTTGCAGACCACTGCATCAAATTTTGAGCAATCAATGGAGAGGGGTTCGAGTTCATTCTGCACAAAGGTTATCTCAAATCCTGCATTCTGAAGCATTGTGAGCTGTTCATCGGTGTAGCTGAAAGCTCCCGTCAGCAGAAGTTTCACTCAAATTCCTCCTTTTCAGCGTTGAATTATTGCACGTCAGACGGTAACCTCTTCCTTCTGGGTTTCGTTTGCGGTTACAGTCTCTTTGGTGTTTTCGTTGTCGGCATTTGTAAATACTTTGAATATGGTCATAAAGAAGATTTTGATATCAAGGGAGAGAGATACATTCTCATTGTACCAGCAGTTGAGTTCAATGCGTCTGTTCCATTCAACGTCTTTTCTGCCGTTTACCTGTGCCCAGCCGGTGATGCCGGGGCGTGTGTCAAACATATGAAGCTGAGCTTCTGTATATTCTTCAATAGGCCAAGGATGGTATGTAAGGGGAGGTCTGGGACCGATAAGGCTCATATCGCCTTTGAGAATATTGAAAAGCTGGGGGAGTTCGTCGATGCTGGTGGCACGGATGATTTTCCCCACTTTGGTAACTCTGGCGTCGCCTTTTGAAGAATACACACCTGAGCCTGTATGTTCGGCACCCTGACACATACTGCGGAACTTGTATATTTCGAATACTTTGCCACCCTTTCCAAGGCGCTGCTGCTTGAATATGGCAGGTCCTTTGGACTCAAGTTTAATGAGCACTGCGGTTACAAGCATCAGCGGCCACAGGGCTAAAATTCCGCAAAGGGAAATGAAAATATCAGCAAATCGCTTTATATGAAGATACATGGTATGTAGTCCCCCGTAGTTTCTTTATGAGTAAAATTCCTCATTTTAACCCATATTAAAATATATTATATCATATAATGTAAAAAAAGCAATTATAAATGTTAATTAAAATGGAAATTTTGTGTACAGGCAGGTATGAGTTTCACATAAAGATGCAAAAGTGCATGAAAAAATTTCCCGAGAGCCCCAAATTAATTTTGTTGACTTATGTATTTTTATGTATTATAATTTTTAATGAGTTACTATGGATAAGTGTATCTTTGACACACTTGTTTGCAATTCCTGATTATATGGGATTTGGGTGTTAATAATGAAAAACTTGAATGTAAGAAAAATTGCAGTTATGGCAATAGATGCCATGATGCTGATAACCATAGGATTCCTGATAAATCTGGGTCTTATGTGGGTGGATATACTGCGAGATGTCACCGGAATTCAGGGCTTTATGATGGAGTGGTCAACCCTTACGCTTGTGTTGGCTATTGAGGTGATGTTCTGCTTCTTCACCCTTTATGTGACGGGTGCCTATGCCTTTATGTGGCAACTTATGGGCAAACGGGTGTACCTCTCCTGTGCACTGGGTGTTACGGCAGGAATGGTGCTTTCCATTGCGTTGATGTCCTTTTTCGGTGTGTTTGAATCGGATGTTCCGTACTGTTTCTTTGCCCTTCATTACGTGCTGATGATTCTGGGAACCATCGCTTTCAGAGTGGTAGTGAAGAGTGCGGTACAGAGGCTTACAGAAGCAGGTCGCTCCGAAAACTATGAGCGTACCCTTATTGTAGGTGCAGGACGTGCGGCAATGATGATTCTTGCCGATATTGAAAACGCAAAGAAAGATATTAACAACCCTTCCCGAAATATACTTCCCGTAGGACTTGTTGATGATGACCGCACCAAGTATGGCAGCAAAATAAATGGTGTAAGTGTCCTTGGCAGTACTGAAGATATCCCGATGCTCTGCAAAAAGAGCAATATTTCAATGATAGTTTTTGCCATTCCTTCCTGCAGCGAGGAGGAGCGTCAACGCATTCTTGCTCTCTGTTCCCAGACGGAATGCAAAATCAAGATGCTTCCTTATCTCAGCCAGCTTCTCTTTGACGGTGACGGCTCCAAGCCTCAGCTACTCAATCAGGTGAAGGATATCAAGATAGAAGACCTTCTTGGCAGAGAACCTATTACCTTTGACAGAAATGTCGTCAGGGATTTCATCAAGGGCAAGACCCTTATGGTAACAGGCGGCGGCGGTTCTATCGGCAGCGAGCTGGTGCGCCAGATTGCAGACTACAGACCCCGACAGGTTATTATAGTTGATATTTACGAGAACAACGCATACGATATACAGCAGGAGCTTTTGCTTGAGCACGAGAATGACCTGGACGTTGTGACCCTTATCGCCTCTGTGAGAGATTACGATAAGATGAACCTGATTTTTGAAAAATATCGTCCTCAGGTGGTATTCCATGCGGCGGCACACAAGCACGTTCCCTTGATGGAGACCTCCCCCGAGGAAGCGGTTAAAAACAATATTTTCGGCACTTTCAATATGGCAACTCTTGCTGAAAAGTACGAGGTTGAGAAGTTTATTATGATTTCCACGGATAAGGCGGTAAATCCCACAAACGTAATGGGAGCTACCAAGAGATGCTGTGAAATGATAGTTCAGTACAAGTCCCAACACTCGGAAAAAACCGAGTTTGTAACCACACGTTTCGGTAATGTTCTGGGTTCCAACGGTTCAGTAATTCCCCTTTTCAGAAGACAGATTGAAAGTGGCAAACCCGTAACCGTAACCCATCCCGACATCATCAGATATTTTATGACCATTCCCGAGGCGGTGTCCTTGGTGCTTCAGGCAGGTGCTATGGCTCAGGGCGGCGAGATATTCGTCCTTGATATGGGCGACCCCGTGAAGATTACCACTCTGGCGGAGAATCTTATCAGAATGTACGGCAAGGTTCCCTACAAGGATGTGGAAATCCGCTTTACCGGACTTCGTCCCGGAGAGAAACTCTTCGAGGAACTTCTGATGAACGAAGAGGGTCTGAAATCCACAGAAAATAAGAAAATTTTCATTGGAAATCAGATAGCTATTGATGAGGTGGAATTGCTTTCAAAACTTGAGGTTCTGCGCCACGCTGCCGAGGAGAATGACAGCGAAAAAACTGTGGAAATTCTCAGTGATATCGTCCCCACCTTTAAACACAAAACCAACGCGTAATAATACGTAATTGAGAGTATCTGCACCTTGATTGTAAGGTAAGATTTATTCTGATTATCGTTTATATTGTTATTTATTCTACTTTTGAAGGAGCAATTTTTATGTGCGGAATAGTAGGTTACATTGGTTCAAAAGACTGTAGCGAGGTACTGGTCTCTGCTTTGAGAAAGCTTGAGTACAGAGGCTACGACTCGGCAGGTATTGCAGTCTTTGAGGATGGCAAAATATCAGTCAAGAAGGCACAGGGCAGACTTGACGATCTGGAGAAAAAGATGGAATATGAGGGAAGACCTCTGGGTCATGCAGGAATAGGTCATACCCGCTGGGCAACCCACGGTGTTCCTTCCGAGACAAACTCTCATCCCCACCGCGGCGGCGAGAAGGTTACTCTTGTACATAACGGCATCATCGAAAACTATAAAGAGCTTAAGGAGATGCTCATAGAGTCAGGCAGAGAGTTTGTGAGCGAAACCGACACAGAGGTAGCGGCACAGCTCCTTGACTCAAACTACGACGGTGACCCCGTAAAGGCTATCGCAAAGACTCTTTCTCAGGTAGAAGGCTCATTTGCTTTGGGAATTCTTTTCTCTGACAGAGCAGGGGAGATTTATGCAGTAAGACGTGAAAGTCCCCTTATTGTCGGTGTTGCAGAGGGCGAGAGCTTCATCGCATCCGACGTTCCTGCAATCATTAAATACACAAAGAATTACTATCTCCTTGAACACGATGAAATTGCAAAGCTCACCGAGGAGGGAGTTACCTTCTGTGATCTTCAGGGCAATCCCATTGAGAAGGAACTGAAGGTTGCTGACTGGAATGAGGACGCCGCAGAAAAAGGCGGCTACGATCATTTTATGATTAAGGAAATCCACGAGCAGCCCACAGCGGTAAAGACTACCATCACTCCCAGAATTGTAGAGGGTATGCCTAATCTGGAAGAGTGCAACATCACTATTGATGCGCTCAAGGATATTAATCAGATTTACATTGTAGCCTGCGGTACTGCCATGCACGCAGGTATGGTAGGAAAGTATGTTATCGAGAAGCTTGCAAAAGTTCCCGTTATTGTAGATATTGCATCCGAGTTCCGTTATCGCGAACCCCTTATTCACAAGGGCGACTTGGTAATTATTATCTCCCAGTCGGGCGAGACCGCGGACTCTCTGGCGGCTATGCGACTTGCAAAGAGTATGGGTGCACAGACTCTCGGCATTGTAAATGCCAAGGGAAGCTCCATTGCCCGTGAGGCGGATATGCTTATATACACCCACGCAGGCCCCGAAATTGCCGTTGCATCCACAAAGGCATATATGGTGCAGATAGCAGTTATGTATCTGCTCTCATTTGAACTTGCTTTTGCCAAGGGCTTTATTACTGACGGTGAGTGTTGCAGACTTACAGACACTCTTCAGGGTATTCCTGCTCTTATTGAGGACACTATCGACAAGACCAATGACCTGTGTCACGATATCGCCGAGAAACTTACAGAGGCAGAGAGTCTTCTGTATATCGGCAGAGGTCTTGACTATGCTCTCTCTATGGAGGGTTCTCTGAAGCTCAAGGAAATTTCCTATATCCACTCCGAGGCTTATGCTGCCGGTGAGCTCAAACACGGAACAATTTCCCTTATTACCGAGGGTATGCCCGTCATTGCAGTTGCAACCCAGAACTCTCTTTACGACAAGACCGTCAGCAACATCAAGGAGGTTCGTGCAAGAGGCGCTATGGTTGTGCTTGTCTGTGACGAAAAAGCCAAGGTTGGTGCTGATGTGGCAGATTATATCATCCGTGTGCCTCAGACCGATGAGGTGCTGATGCCCATGACTGCCGCAGTACCCCTCCAGCTTCTGGCATATTACACCTCCGTGCTTCGCGGAAACGACGTTGATAAGCCCAGAAATCTGGCAAAATCCGTAACAGTTGAGTAATTGAAAATCTATTTGAGCCGCCGTTTGTTATGAACGGCGGCTTTTTTTCAGATGTTAATTTTCTCTGAAGTTACAATATTGTTTGTTGACAGTTTTAATTCGAGGTAATAATATAAGCATAGAACTTATAATTGAAAGGAGGCGGCGAGATGCAGTTTTTAGCCGATCTTGCAATAGTGGGACTGAGAGTTTTGCTCAGTATTTATGCGGTTTATATCATATTTGAATGCTTTGCGTCCATGCGCCGCCAGAAGCGAGAGGAAAAGCCTCTCATTATGTTATCGAGCAGTACATTGAGGAGAAAAATCCCCGTGCTCTGCTGGGAGAATCTCATCGGCAGAAGCAAGGGTAGCGATATTGTTATTGAGGACCCCACCGTGTCCAGAAATCACTGTGTCCTTCTGAGGCGAAAAGAAGGTTGGTTTGTCAGCGACCTTGACTCAAAGTCGGGAACTCTTGTCAACGGCAAGGAGATTTCAGGCAGACATCGCGTAGGTGTGGGGGACGAAATCCGCATCGGATGCACTACTCTTACGGTGCACCGCGGAGAGGATTTTGATGAGGAAGTCAGGCACTCATGGTTTTTCTCCAGAGTATCCCGAAAGCCTTCGGTGCCTTCGCCCCTGCTCTTGATGATGGTAAATATTTTTCACCTCTTTATGGCGGTGGAAATCTGTATTTCACAGAATGAATTTAATCTTGAAGCCTTTCAGGTTCTGGGAGCGGTGGTGCTGTTTTCCTGGGTACTTTTTGCCTTTTCAAGAGGTGTGTTTGCAAGGAGCAATTTTGAACTTGAGACCCTTGCGGTATTCCTGACGGGAACAGGTGTGATGCTCCTTGTTTCTCAGGATATCAGGGATGCGTGGATACAGATTATAGCGGCATTTATCGGCGCGGCACTGTATATGTGCATACTTATGTTTATCAAAAATCCCGACAGAATAGTCAACTGGCGACTTGCCGTTATGATAGGTGCGGCGGCACTTCTGGTGATAAACCTTGTGTTCGGAACCGTGGAGTTCGGTGCCGCCAACAGAATTTACATTGCAGGAGTATCTCTGCAACCCTCGGAGCTTGTAAAAATCGCCTATATTTTCGTGGGTGCTTCGGCTCTTGACCATCTGCAGACCAAGCGGAATTTCATAGAGTTTCTGGTGTTTTCCGCGGTGTGCGTAGGTGCACTTGCCATAATGGGCGACTTCGGAACAGCTCTCATATTCTTTGCAACATTCATAGTGATTTCCATAACCCGCTCGGGCGACTATAAAACTGTTATTCTGGCACTTGTGGGTGCGGCACTTGCATCTTTGCTGGTTATATACTTCAAGCCGTATATTGCAGAGCGTTTCGCCACCTGGGGACATGCGCTTGAGGACTCCTACGATACAGGCTATCAGCAGTCGGGAGTTCTGACCTATATTGCTTCGGGAGGGCTCTTCGGCACAGGGGTGGGAAGCGGCGTGCTCCAGTATTACGGTGCCTCTGAAACTGACCTTGTTTTCGGTATTATGGCAGAGGAAATGGGTCTTATTATTGCACTTTCCGTGGCAGTGGCTATATGTGCTCTCACTTTCAGCACAAGAGAACTTTCAAGCCGCAGCCGCAGTACTTTTTACTCAATTTCCGCCTGCTGTGCGGCATCTATGATGCTTATCCAGACGGCTCTCAACGTTTTTGGCTGTACGGATTTACTGCCTCTCACGGGAGTTACCCTGCCCTTTATCAGCGCAGGCGGCTCCAGTATGGTTTCCTGTTTCGGTCTCCTTGCGTTTATCAAGGCGGCAGATGAGCGAACCTACACATCAACACTGAAGAAAAGGTAATTTTTTATGAAACGAACAATGTCACGAAGCATAATAGCACTTATCCTTGCTGTAGCATTTTTGCTGGGGCTTGGCTTTTTGTGCTACAAATATGTTTGTGACAGCCCAATGTGGGCAAGCCAGACCTTCAATGCATACATTTCTTCGGGTAAAGGTCTGGCTTGCGCAGGCACAATTTACGACCGAAACGGTACGGTACTTGCCAAGTCGGAAAACGGAGAAAGAGTATATAACGAAGACCTCTCCGTGCGTCTTGCGACCCTGCATAGTGTGGGGGATTACTCCTATAATATTGCAACGGCTTTGCAGACAACTCACAGAGCAGAGCTTGCGGGACACAACAGAATTTTCGGTTACGGACTGCCAAGCAGTCTCGGATTTTCAGGGGATATGACCCTTACTGTTGACAGCGTAGTATGTGCTAAAGTTTATGATGCTTTCGGAGGCAGAAATGGTGCCTGCTTCGTGTATAACTACAAGACGGGTGAGGTGCTGTGTATGGTGAGCACTCCCTCTTATGACCCTCAGAATGTGCCCGAAGAGGTGCCCGAGGGTGCGTATCTCAACAACGCAATATCAAGCACCTATGCCCCGGGTTCAATATTCAAAATAATCACCACCGTGGCGGCTATTGAGTACCTGCCTGATTGGGAGAATATAACTCTCAACTGTGATGGCGAGGAGGATTTCGGCGGGGATGACGTCACCTGCCTTGAGCATCACGGCGAGATGGATATATATGAAGCTTTTGCGCGTTCCTGCAATATTGCTTTCGCTGATCTGGCGGCACAGGTAGGTGCTGAAAATATGCAGAAAACTGCAGAAAAACTGGGTATTACCGAGAGCTTTAATATATGCTCCGTGAATACCGCAAAGGGTGTATACGATGTGAAAAACGCCACCCTCAACGAGCTTGCGTGGTCAGGAATCGGACAGCATACGGATATGACAAATCCTGCCCAAATGGCAATTCTCTGCGGTGCTGTTGCATCTGAAGGAAGCGCAAAACTCCCCACATATATTGAAGGTGTTTCCCCAAAAGGAAATGCAGAACTTATGAGCAAAGAAACCGCCGATATAATGGCAGAGATTATGAGATATACCGTCCGTGACTACTATGGTGACAGTATGTTTGAAGGCCTCACCGTGGGCGCAAAGACAGGTACCGCCGAGGTAGGTGAGGGCAAAGCTCCCAATGGCTGGATAGTGGGTTATTCCGAGGATGAGGACTGCCCCCTTGCTTTTGCTGTAGTTGTGGAAGAAGGCGACTACGGCTTCTACAGCGCGGGACCTATTGCCCGAATTGCAATGACGGAATGTGCAAAATCCCTTCGGGGAGAATAAAAAGTATAATAAAAGCCTTCTGAATCGGTGTGGTTTCGATTCAGAAGGCTTTTTGTGTATTTTTCAAAATACACTTTATTTTTTCGATAATATGTGGTATTATAACTTATATATATTTACTAATACTTATAATGGGTTATTTTGATATATTTGAAAGGAAGATATTATGGCTAATATTCTGAAGGCTCTTTTTGGCAATTACAGCAAAAAAGAGATCAAGAGAATCAAAGGACTCAGCGACAAAACTCTGGAGCTTGAGAGTAAATATGCGGCGATGAGTGAGGCTGAACTGAAGGGTCAGACTGCTCTGCTCAAAGAAAGACTTAAAAACGGCGAAACTACTGATGATATTCTCCCCGATGCCTTTGCGGTTTGCCGAGAGGCATCCTGGCGAGTGCTGGGAATGAAGCACTTCCCCGTACAGATTCAGGGTGGTATCATTCTCCATCAGGGCAGAATTGCCGAAATGAAAACAGGTGAAGGTAAAACTCTGGTGGCAACCCTTCCTGCATACCTCAACGGTCTCACAGGCGAAGGTGTGCATATTGTTACCGTCAATGATTACCTTGCACGTCGTGACTCCGAGTGGATGGGCAAGCTCTACCGCTATCTGGGTCTCTCCGTAGGTCTTATTGTTCACGACCTCTCAGGCGAGGAGCGCCGCGAAGCTTACAATGCTGACATTACATACGGCACCAACAACGAGCTTGGATTTGACTATCTCCGTGACAATATGGTGGTATACAAGGAACACAGGGTTCAGCGCGGACACGCCTTTGCGGTGGTGGACGAGGTTGACTCCATCCTCATAGACGAGGCAAGAACTCCTCTGATTATTTCCGGCAGAGGCGACAAGTCCACCGATATGTATCAGAAGGCAGATTCCTTTGCCAGAAGACTCAAGAAGTATGTCTTCACAGAGGTTAACTCCAAGGATAATATGGAGGACTTCTTCGAGGAAAACGGCATTGACTACATTGTTGACGAGAAGGCAAAATCCGCAACTCTTACCCAGGTGGGTGTGAAGAAAGCAGAGGAATACTTCTCTGTCGATAACCTCACCGACCCCGAAAACCTGACAATTCAGCATCATATCAATCAGGCTATCAAAGCCCACGGTATTATGCATCTTGATATCGACTATGTAAACAAGGATGGCGAGATTGTTATCGTTGACGAGTTTACAGGTCGTCTGATGTACGGCAGACGCTTCAACGAAGGTCTGCATCAGGCTATTGAGGCAAAGGAAGGCGTTAAGATTCAGAACGAAAGCAAGACCCTTGCCACAATTACATTCCAGAACTACTTCAGACTCTACAAGAAACTCTCGGGTATGACAGGTACCGCCGAGACAGAGCGCGCAGAGTTTGAGGAAATCTATAAGCTGGACGTTGTGGAAATCCCCACCAACAAGCCTCTGGCAAGACAGGACCTCAATGACCTTATTTTCACCACCGAACAGGCAAAGTTCAATGCGGTTATCGAGACAATTATTGAGTGTCACCAGAAGGGTCAGCCTGTGCTTGTAGGTACAATTTCCATTGAAAAATCCGAACTTCTCTCCAAAATGCTCAAAAAGCGCGGAGTGCCTCACAATGTGCTCAACGCAAAACAGCATGACAAGGAAGCTGAAATAGTTGCCCAGGCAGGTAAGCTGGGTGCAGTTACCATTGCCACCAATATGGCAGGTCGTGGTACCGATATCGTTCTCGGTGGTAATGCCGAGTTTATGGCTACCTCCAAGATGCGTAAAGAGGGCTTCACCGATGAGCTTATAGCTGAGGCAACAGGCTTTGCAGAGACAGACAACGAGGAAATCCTTGAAGCAAGAAGAGTTTTCACCGAGCTTCACAGTAAGTATAAAGAAGAGATCAAGGACGAGGCAGAGAGTGTCAGAGCCGCAGGCGGACTCTTCATTATCGGCACCGAGCGCCACGAATCAAGACGTATCGACAACCAGCTCCGCGGACGTTCAGGTCGTCAGGGAGACCCCGGTACAAGCCGCTTCTTCCTCTCCACCGAGGATGACCTGATGCGTATCTTTGGCGGTGACAGAATGAGAGGAATTATGGAGCGACTCAGCCCCGATGATTCTGCTCCCATTGAGAACAAGATGCTCTCAAATGTTATTGAGAGTTCACAGCAGAAGGTTGAACAGCGTAACTTCGGAATCAGAAAGAACGTTCTCCAGTTTGACGATGTTATGAACCGCCAGAGAGAGATTATCTACGGTCAGCGTAATCAGGTACTGGACGGCGAGGATATCCACGCTACCGTTATGGGTATGGTGGAGAAGACCATCGACAACAATGTTGCTCTCTATATGCCCCAGATGAAGGAATCATGGAACCTTACAAGCCTCAGAGAGTTCTACAACGGTTGGCTTGTTGACAGCAAATGCCCCCTCACATACAGCGAGGAGGAGCTTGCAACTCTTACACCGTCGGCTGTTTCTGATGCTCTCAAGTCAAGGGCAAAGGAGCTCTATGCAGAGTATGAGGAGCTTGTCACCACAGACACAATGAGAGAGATAGAGAGAGTATACCTTCTTCGCTCTGTTGACACATACTGGATGGAGCACATCGATGCTATGGAGGAGCTTAAGCAGGGCATCCGAATGAGAGCCTATGCACAGCACGACCCCGTAGTTGAGTTCACTCACGAAGGATTCGATATGTTCGACGAGATGATAGACTCCATTCAGCAGGATACAGTAAAGCTGATGTTCACAGTTCCCAGACGTGTGTACGAAATCAAGGAACGTCAGAAGGAAGAGGAGAGAATCCGCCGTGAGGCAGAGAAGGCTGCAGCCGCCGCACATCAGGTAATTCTCGGCAAGAATGAGGAGCAGAAGGTAAACCCCGTAACCTTCGCCATTAAGCGTGAGCAGGTAGCAAAGCCTGTGGAATTTTCGGGTGATGGCACAATGTCCACCAACCGCACAGTTAAGAAGGGCAAAAAAGTGGGCAGAAACGACCCCTGCCCCTGCGGAAGCGGCAAGAAATACAAAAAGTGCTGCGGAATGAATGAGTGATTTTGACCTCTATAAATAAGACTGTCAGACATTGCTTATGAGATAGGTTTAATTAAAAAAGAGAACTGAAAGGTTGAAACCCTTCAGTTCTCTTTTTCTTTTACCAAGTTTTGCTTAGTTTAAAATATTCCAAGAATGTTGTAGTCAATTAACAAAAATAGCCTTAAATCCCGAAAAAAACTATAAAAATTATTGACAGTCGTTATAAATAAAAGTATTATTAAGTAAAATGGTGCAGAATTTGCAACTAATTTGTAAGAAAAGGGGAATTGAGGATGTTTTGCAAAAAATGTGGAGCAGAGTTACAGGATAACACTGCTTTTTGTACAAACTGTGGTAATAAGGTTGTGGCAACTGTTGCAAAAACAGCAACAGTTGATTTGAATCAGGAGGTTGCAGCTAAAGCGGTACAGTCACAGAAGGTTCAAAGCAGCGAGCAGCATTCAGCACAGAATGTTAATTCGGAGCATGCAACACCAAATCCATACCATCCACCAAAAGCAAACAAGGATACAGAAAAGAAAAATCAAAAGAAAGGCAAAAAAGCCGCAAAAGTTGCGATTGGAGTTGCAGCCGGTGTTGCTGTGACCGGTGTAGCAGCTACTGCAGTTGTTGCCGGAGGAATTATTACATATAGTGTGCTTACATCACCATCAAACAAAGTAGAACGGTTGCTGGATGATAAAAAATATGATGAAGCATATGAAGTGTATTCCAGTTCTGACAAAACAGAGAAACTTGTAAGCAAAATTTCCGAGTCTCTTTTAAGGAATCTGGATTCTATCAAAACGGATTTTGTAAACAAGAAAATTACTTATGAAGATGCCAAGAGCCAGCTGGAAGATATTAAGCAGTTTAACTTTACAGACATTGAGGTGCAGCTGACAGAAACCAGTGTATACATTGAGACTATGCAGGCATCTTTTGATGCTTTCACTAAAGGAACAGAGGCTTTGTCACAGGAAAATTATTTTGAGGCAATAGCATATTTGCAGAGAGTTATTGCTGAGGATCCTGATTATGATACAGCAGTCAAATCTTTGGAAGAAGCAGTAAGCAAGTATGTTAAAAAAGCACTTGATGAAGCGGAACAATTTGCATCTAAAAAAGACTATACCAAGGCATTGGGTGCCCTTGGTGATGTTATGTATGAAGTAAAACAACTTGCAAAAGAAGAAGAGTATAAGTTGATTGAAGATAAATATAACGAATACAAAACTGCTTTTGTGGCAGAAGTACTCAAGCAGGTTGAAAGCGAAAAAGAAAACGGAAATTACGATAAAGCGGTCAGCATCATTATGGAAGCAATGGAGATTGTTAGTGACGAGAGTTTAAATGATGCATTAGATGCAATTGAGGAAGCAAAACCTGTGAAGCTTGAGGATCTGAAATTATCAGAATCTGCTAACTATACCCAGATAACAGATCTGGATGTTACAGAAGATGTTGTCGGTAATGCATATAGCCCCAATAATTTGTTTCAAATTTCAGCAAAAGCTGATAATTGGGGTTCCGGATACGAAGGTTACGCCGATTATTATTTGAATTATAAGTATAAGCGACTTACCGGAACTATTGCAGTTGCGGATATCAGTGACACAACAAAGGCAACACTCACAATATATGGAGACAAGGAAATTATCTGGACAAGCGGAACCGTGAATCGAACTACAGCTCCGCTGGATATTGACGTAGATATTTCAAACGTTGATTGGTTAGAGTTTAAATTAACAACAAATGAAGAGGCACCCAACGGAACATTAAGTGTTCTGTTGTCAGACCTTGAGTTTTCAAAGCAATGAGTTCTTACAATAGCCTTCTGAATACCGCTGAGTCAGCACTTAGAAATTATGGCAAAAACGGAGACGGCAGTTTAGAGTGTATCGGAATTGATTTGAATATCGATGGTGTGTGCAACGAAAAAGTGTATCGGTACTGCAGGTCAACCAATGATGACATAATTGACTGGAGAGATCAGTTGGATTCTTCTCTCGCTCGTACTATTGAGCGGTTTGAAGAAAGAGGTATAATTAAATTTAGGGAAGTATCCAAAGTTCAAAGTGGTATTGGGAATCAGTATAAGCTGTATTTTTCGGTAAAGTGTAACATACCCTTAGAGCAACACGAAAACGAAACGGAGTTATTCTTTAAGGAATTTGGATACAATGGTGAGAATCTTATAAAAAATGCAGAGCGATGCGTTTCTTCTCATCTTTCTCCGGGGCGTTCATCGATTCTGATGTTGGGTGTTGATTTGTGCGAAGACTCAATTAGTGGGATAAAGGCTCATTTGTCGCTGGAAAGATTTGCTGAATATTCACAACGAATAGGTGAAAAACTGTTTTTTGAAGAGATAGAAGATGCAATTTCCGACGTGATTCAAAAAATAGATTCATCTGATAACGGAGAGGAATGTTTGCGAATAGGAAAGGTGTCGACTGCCTGTTTGTTCTATCCGTTTATGATAGGGATTAATCACTATGGTAAGCAATCAGAATTCAAATTGTATTTTCGGATAAAATACAGCGGATTGAACGATGAGCAAATCCTTGAAAACACGATTAATATGATCAGGAATATGGATAGATATATAGACTCGAAACAACTCGAACAAACCGCAATTGAGATGTATAAAATCGGTTTGTTTATGGAGGGTTTTGCCATTTCTTGCAAAGACGGATGTGCACCGACAATAAAAACCTATTTTTTCCCCGTGCCTAAAGGAAAAATCAAGGTTTAAAATTGAGCAATACATTGATGGCTTTGAGATATCACCGTGTCATAGGCAAAAACGTCAGAAAAATTAGTTTATAAGAATAACAGGAGTGGTGAATATGAATAGCGGATTATGTTGTCCTGATTGCGGAAACAGAGATTTACAGGTAACAACAGAAACAAAAACTCAAACAACAGGTTCGGATTTTTCAGTTGGTAAAGGATGCCTCGGATATCTTTTGTTTGGACCTTTGGGAATATTATGCGGCGCTTGCGGTCAGGGAAAGCAGACTACGACAACAAACACTACATATTGGGTATGCCCTAAGTGCGGCAAGAAGTTCAGAAATCCTGAGGATATAAGAAGAGAGTTGGAGAATCAGAAAAAGACAATACCGATTATGGTCATATGCGGAATTATTTTTACTGTTTTACTTTTGTTGTTTGTTCCTAAACTTTTAGAGGATGCAGCATTTATAGGCGTACTACTTTCTTTGATTCCTGTAGCTATTTTTAGTATAGCTTCCTTTGCAACATATAAATCAATAGAAAACGGCTTGGAAAATGTAGCGTACGAGGAGAGCAGAATGAAAAAGCATTTGCATGATGCAAATAACAGTACCCCTCGTAGTTATCAGGCAAACAGACCTGTAAATGCGGCTCCTGTTGAAGTGAATTTTTGCCCGAAATGCGGAAGCAAAGTTGCCAATCCCGCAGCAAGCTTTTGCGCTAAATGCGGAGCAACATTAAGAGAAAAGCAAGTATCTCAAGCACCTCTGCAGACATCGCTTTCACCGGGAGAATGGAGATGCCCCAGATGCGGAAAAGTTCATCAGAGTTACGTAGGCACTTGCGGTTGCGGACAGACAAAACTTTACTAAAGAATATGTATTCGCTACTGTGGACCCTTGGAGAAATGTCGGGTTGCCATCAGCGTGCAGACAGGAGTTTTTCCATCAAAGGAAAACAGTTTCCTGTTTGTGCCAGATGTACGGGCGCTTTCATAGGGTATTCACTGGGAGCAATAGTTTTTTTATTTGTCCAAATACCTTGGTGGGTTTCTCTTATACTATGTTTTATAATGTTTGTTGATTGGCTTATGCAAAGGATAAATATATTGAACTCAACAAATATCCGAAGACTTATTACAGGAATCCTTTGCGGATTTGGTTTAATTCAGTTGTATCTTGGATTTATATCATTTATCTGTAAGTTGATTAATCACATTATATAAAAAGAGCGGTTTGCTTTTGCAGACCGCTTTTTTGTATGAAAAATTTTCTCCAAATAATTGTAATGCTGAGAATATTGTGGTAAAATAAATTATTAATATGTGATACTATGTGCACATCTCAAGTTGCTTGCGATTAAGGAGACCCACGAATGAGCAAAAAGACACTGCAGATTATATTCGGCTCGCTGATTGTTTTGATGATGGTGGGCTGTGTCGGGGTTTATGTCTACGATATAGTGGCAAACGGCAGACCTTTTTATAATAATCTTTTGATTCTGATTTTCGCGCTTTCGATGCTGACGGTTGCGTTAATACGGAATTTTAGAGTTAAAAACAGAGGCAGTTTGCTTTTCTACGAAAAGGCATACGAAAAGGAACTTGGAAATGCTTTCTCTGATAATTCCGCATACAGAAAGTTCCTTGTAATGGCAACCCGCTATTATGACGAATCTAAGTATTCCAAAGCCCTGAAGCTTCTAGGGAAGCTTGCTAAAGAAGCTAAAAGAGAAACTGACATGGCGCCAGTGTTATTATTTGCTGCTTTGTGCTACACGGATATGGGGCTTGTTGACCACGGAATAAAGACCTACTATGAGCTTATTGAGATTTATCCCAGAAATAGTCAGGCTCACAGTAATCTGGGCGGTCTGCATCTTCAAAACGGCGATTTTAAGTTGGCACTCAGTCACTACACCGAAGCAATAAAATGCGACAAAACAAACTACTATGCTTTCAATAACAGAGCAAATTGTTACTTCAGAATGCAGGATTATGACAGTGCCATAGCGGATGCGAAGAGTGCGCTGGAGATTAAGAACAACGGCGTTGAGGCCGCTACACTGCTTGCAATTATCTATGCAATGAAGGGTGACGCCGAGAATAAAGAAAAGTACTATCACCTTGCAACGGTGTCGGGAAGACCTGCTAAAGAGATAGACCTTGCGATTTCTCACCATATTGCAGAGATGAAGGAACTGGAAGAACTGGAAAAAGAAGCAGCAGAAGAAGATGAATAATCATAAAACATAAATACAAAAAATTACCGAAAGGCGGTTTTGATATGACAGTACGTACAAGATATGCACCCAGTCCCACAGGCTTTATGCACGTGGGAAACTTAAGAACAGCACTCTATGAGTATCTTATTGCGAAGAGTCAGGGCGGTCGTTTTGTGCTTCGAATTGAGGATACCGACAGAGAGCGTCTTGTAGAGGGTGCGGTTGATGTTATTTATAACACCCTGAAGGTTGCAGGACTTTCTCACGATGAAGGTCCCGATGTGGGTGGAGAATACGGCCCTTACGTTCAGTCCGAGCGAAAGGATATGTATCTTCCTTATGCCGAGCAGCTTATTAAAGAGGGCAAGGCATACCGTTGCTTCTGCACCAAGGAGAGACTCGAAAAGCTTTCCGAGGAGAGTGTGGGCGGCGGCTATGACGGACATTGCAGAGACCTGCCCCAGGAGGAAATTGACAGACTTCTTGAGGAGGGCACTCCCTACGTTATCCGTCAGAAGATGCCCCGTGAGGGTTCAACCACCTTCTCCGATGCAGTTTTCGGTGATATTACTGTAGAGAATACAGAGCTTACCGACCAGATTCTTATCAAATCTGACGGCTATCCCACCTACAACTTCGCGAATGTAATTGATGACCACACTATGGGAATTACTCACGTTGTTCGTGGTTGCGAGTACTTAAGTTCAACTCCCAAATACAATCTTCTCTATGAAGCCTTCGGCTGGGAAATTCCCACCTATGTTCATCTGCCTCTGATTATGGGCAAGAATGAGGACGGCTCTGTGTCAAAACTTTCAAAGCGTCACGGTGCTACAGGCTTTGAGGATCTGGTGGCTGACGGCTATCTTCCCGAGGCAATTATCAACTATATAGCACTTCTGGGTTGGTGCCCCAAGAGCAATCAGGAGATTTTTACCCTTCAGGAGCTTACAGAGAATTTCCATGTGGACGAGATTTCCAAGTCTCCCTCTGTATTTGACTACGACAAACTCTCCTGGCTCAACGGCGAGTATCTGAGAGCTATGTCACCCGAGCAGTTTGCAGCAGTTGCCAAACCTTATTTTGATGAGGTCTTTGCAGATGCTCCCTACGATGCAATGAAACTTGCGGCTATTCTTCAGCAGAGAACCGTAAAGCTCACCGATATTCCCGGTGTTATAGATTTCTTCAAAGAGCTTCCCGAATATGACAAGGAGCTTTTTGTAAACAAAAAGAGCAAGACAACCCTTGAGAATGTTCCCTCTATACTCGAAGCCGTGTTCGACGAGCTTTCAGCCCTTGAGAGCTGGGACGCAGAGGGTATCAAGGAGAGCCTTATAAATCTGGCAGTTAAGCTGGAGCTTAAAAACGGCACAGTAATGTGGCCTGCACGAATTGCTGTGGCAGGCAAGACCGTTACCCCCGGCGGCGCAGTGGAAATTCTGGATATTCTCGGCAGAGAGGAATCTCTCAGAAGAATGAAGCTGGGTCTTGAAAAACTGAATGCTTAATCTCTTTAGGAAGGTGAATATAAATGGCAGACGAAATTAAAAACGCAGGCGTTGCTGATGAGAATGTAATGCCTTCAAACTTCATCCACGACTTTATCGACGAGGATATAGCAAAGGGCGGTCAGTATGAGGGTATGACCGTTCACACACGTTTCCCACCCGAGCCCAACGGCTATCTGCACATCGGACACGCCAAGGCTATCTGCATCGACTTTGGTACAGCACAGAAGTATGGCGGTGTGTGCAACCTGAGAATGGACGATACCAACCCCACAAAGGAAGATGTGGAGTACGTTGATGCTATCAAAGAGGATATCAAGTGGCTGGGCTTCGACTGGGAAGACCGTTTCTACTATGCTTCCGACTATTTTGACGATATGTACCGCTTCGCTGTGGAGCTTATCAAAAAGGGCCTTGCCTATGTATGTGAGCTCAGTGCCGATGAGATGAGAGAGTACAGAGGCGACCTTTCAACTCCCGCAAAGAGCCCCTTCCGCGACAGACCAGTGGCGGAGAGCCTTGACCTCTTCGAGAGAATGAAGGCAGGGGAGTTTGAGGAGGGCACAATGACTCTCCGTGCAAAAATTGACCTTGCAAGCGGCAACTTCAATATGCGCGACCCGGTTATTTACCGAATCAATAAGCTCCGTCATCACAGAACAGGTGACAAGTGGGTTATCTATCCCATGTACGATTTTGCCCATCCTATTGAGGATGCTATGGAGGGTATCACCCATAGCCTCTGCTCTCTGGAGTTTGAGGACCACAGACCCCTCTATGACTGGGTAATTCAGAACGTTTCCGTTCCTGCAAAGCCCCGTCAGATAGAGTTTGCACGTCTTGGCATCAACAATACCGTTATGTCCAAGAGAAAACTCAGAACTCTGGTGGATGACGGATATGTCAGGGGTTGGGATGACCCCCGTATGCCTACTCTCTGCGGCCTCCGCAGACGTGGCTATACACCCCGTTCTATAAGAAACTTCACCGAAAGAAACGGTGTTTCCAAGGTTAACTCCATCGTTGAATACAGCTTCCTTGAGCATTGCCTCAGAGAGGACCTCAACGAAAAGGCACAGCGAGTAATGGCTGTTATCAACCCTGTGAAACTTGTTATCGAGAACTATCCCGAGGGCATTTCAGAGGAGTTTGAGGTGGAGAATAACCCCAACTGCGAAGCAGACGGCAAGAGAGTTATCACTTTCTCCCGCGAATGCTTCATTGAGGCAGAGGACTTTATGGAGGAGCCTATCAAGGGCTATCAGAGACTCTATCCCGGCAATGAGGTTCGTCTCAAGTCCGCATATGTTGTCCGTTGCACAGGCTGCAAAAAGGACGACGCGGGCAATGTGGTAGAGGTATATGCTACCTATGACCCTGAGACCAAGGGCGGTAACACTCCTGACGGCAGAAAGGTAAGAGGTACTATTCATTGGGTAGATGCCGCAAACTGTGCCGAGGCAGAGGTTCGTCTTTATGACAATCTCTTCACCGTGCCCGACCCCGATGCAGGTGACAGAAACTTCCTTGACTACCTCAATCCCGATTCTCTGAAGGTGCTCACAGGCTGTAAAGTTGAGCGCAGACTTGAGAGTGCTAAGGTCGGCGAAGGCTTCCAGTTTATGAGACTGGGATACTTCTGTGCTGATAAGGACAGCACTGCTGATAATCTTATTTTCAACAGAAGTGTTTCCCTCAAGGACGGCTTTAAGAAAAAGTAATAATAATTTTCAGGTGCACAGAGTTTTAAACTCTGTGCACAGTAGTATAGAGGAGGCGTTTTGATGCTTAATACTGCAGTTGTGACAGGTGGTGCCAAGGGGATAGGTGCGGCGATTTCCGTTGCCCTTGCCAAGGCAGGCTACAATGTTATTATGGGTTATAAGACCAGCCGTGAGCGAGCTGAAGAACTTGCGAAGGTTATTATAAGCGGCTACGGCGTATCCTGCGAGGCTATATACTGCGATGTGACTGACCCTGAGAGTGCAAGGAATATCGTGGATATAGCTGCCAAAAAGTACGGCTCCGTGGATATACTTGTCAATAATGCAGGTGTGGCACAGCAGAAGCTTTTCACCGATATCACCGATGATGACTGGAACCGGATGATAGGGGTCAATCTCACGGGCGTGTTCAATACCTGCCGTGTCGCTTCCAAATATATGGTCGGCCAGAAAAGCGGTTCCATTGTGAACATCAGCTCTATGTGGGGACAGGTGGGAGCTTCCTGCGAGGTGCATTACAGCGCCGCAAAAGCAGGTGTGATAGGACTCACCAAGGCTCTCGCCAAGGAACTTGCTCCCTCGGGTGTGAGGGTCAACTGCGTATGTCCCGGTGTTGTAATGACGGATATGATGAAAGACTTTTCAGAGGAAACGCTCCGCGAGCTTTCAGAGGAAACTCCTCTGGGAAAACTCGGCACTCCCAAGGAGATTGCCGATGCGGTGGCATTCCTTTGCTCTGACAGAGCGTCATTCATAACAGGTCAGATATTAGGTGTCAACGGCGGCTTTGTAATATGAAGCTCTCAAAAAAGATTTTAACGCTGTTTCTTCTGCTGTTGACTATGCTATCCTTTCTGACTTGCATCCCGACAGGTGCAGAAGATGGGGTGCATTTCGGTATTGATGAGATAGAAGTGCAGTCAGGGCGACTTTTCTCGGCTTCGATTAAAGTGGGCAATGCATCAACTCTTGCGGCGTTTTCCGCAGAGGTGGAGTATGACCCGAACGTGCTTCAATACAGAAGTGCAAAGTCAGAAGCAGGCGAGTTGAGTGTCAATACTTCCGAAACGGGAAAACTCCGCGTGGTGTTTCTTATGGAGGAGGGTGTGGGCACGGATTCTGGGACAGGAGTGTTGTCTCTTGAATTCAAGGCTCTGTCTGCAGGGGACAGCAGACTTAAGCTCTGTGTGGATGAAGCCATAGACACCGAGGGCAGGGACCTGACATTTACCGCTTGTTCCGAGGGTATTGTTCATATTTCGAAAGAGTATGCCTCATCCGATAAGTCGGGCAAAGGCGATGCTTTCGAGGATAAAGATGCCCCGGGTGTAAGTGAAAGCGTCATCGTTGCAGAAAACCACAGGGACTTATTTATAGGTGACAGCAGGATATCGACAGATACCATAATTTCAGTGTCATTGCTCGTTTTATTTACAGTTGGAATCCTTATGTGGGTTTCATATAAACTCGGAGTGAAAAAACAGAAGGAAAAGACTTCTGTTCCTCTTGAAAAATCAAGGGAGATTTCAGGAGAAATTTACATAAAAGGAGAGATAAAGGATGAAGAAAACTCTTAACGCATTCTGGATTATTTCTGCAATATTCTTAAGTGTTGCGGCATTGTGGGGCGTTTTTTCGGGACTTGCCTCTGTGATGGGTAGCGATACAATTTGCGGTATTGCCCTTCTTATTTTCGGAGTTATCAGCATACTTGCGTACTTTACAGCAGGAGTTAAGAGTGCAGGCAGCGGTTGGCTTTTATTTGATGGACTTTCATCCTTCACCGTAGGGCTTGCATTTATCTTCTCCTATGTTGATATGAAGCTGTTTACCGTAAATATTGTTTACATATTGGGGCTATGGCTTCTGTTTCTGGGCTTTTCTCAGATTGCAAGGATGTCCCGTACCTCAAAGGGCGGTGGCAGAGTGCTGAATATTGCCACAGGTGTGATTTCCGTGATGGGTGGACTTTCTCTTTTTGTAAGACCTGTATCGGATTTTCTCCTGATTTCTGAGGCAATGAAGCTCTGTCAGTACAACACTACATTCCTGCTGCTTCTGGCAGGAGTTATGGTAATCTGCAGAGTGTTTGCAAAAGAATCTTCACGCAGAGGTTAATTTTATCAGAATAAAACGATTTTGAGCATACAAAAAGCTCTCCGTATTCCTTGTGGGAACGGAGAGCTTTTCTGATATTATATCAATATTATTTTGTCAGAGCTTTTACGATTTCGCCTACATAGAGAGTGTGGTAATCCTCGCCCTCGCCATAACATTCGCTGACTGCATTGTCGTGGACAAACTTTTCGTCCATAGGCTGGGAGTAGAGCTTCTTGCAGATGAGTACAAGGGAAGCTTCCTCAAAGCAGGGAACACCGTCGATGAAGACGGGAGTGAGACCTGCCTCTTTGATTTTGTCACAGTCTCGGCCCGAGGTTCTTCCGCAGAGAGTCAGAGCATTTCTGTATTCCTCTGAGAAGAAGCAAAGTGAGAAGTAGTCATTTTTCTCGGTGAATTCGTAGGTGTAGCGGCAGGGGCGGATAACGGTATAGGCTACATCTTTTCTCCACAGAACTCCAAGGCCGCCCCAGCTTGCAGTCATAGTGTTGAAATCTTCCTCACTGCCTGCAGTAATGAGCATCCATTCCTTGCCGATTTTGTTGAAGGGGTTAAGGTTGAGTTCTGTAAGGGTGGTTTCTTTGAAACTGTTCATAATGACCTCCTGATGCAGATAATTAATAATATGTGTTATTGTATCAATAAATGCCGCTGATAAAAACTTCTCCTGTGGAGATGAGATGCTCTTCCTTTTCACTTCTGACAATGAGAGAGCCATCCTCGGAGATGCCCGTAACAATTCCCGCCTTTTCGAAGTCTTCGCCGAATCGTACCTCTTTGCCCGAATTAATGCACAGGGCGGTGTAATCCCTTTTTGCCTTCTCGCAGAAGCTGTAATTGTATTCTGTGAAAACCTGCTCAAGCGATTTACCTATAAGTACCGACAACTGACGGGTATCAAAATCCTTGCCGAAAATCAGTCGGAGAGAGGTAGCTTTATTCTCAATTTCCTCGGGAAAAACTCTGTTGTTGACGTTTACACCGATGCCGATAATAGTGAAATCAAGATATCGCTCCACAAGGATACCTGCAACCTTTTTATTTTCCGAGAGCACATCGTTGGGCCATTTAAGGGAGAAGCAGTTGCTCTCTGTAAAGTGGCTCAATGCTCTGTTGACGGCTATGCCGCACAGCAAAGTTACAGCAGGGAGAGGGGGAGTTTCAAGCACTACGCTCATGGTAAGGGACTCACCCTCCTTTGAGTGCCATGTTCGGGAGAGTCTGCCTCTGCCGAAGGTCTGACGACGGGCGGTGATGAGAGTTCCCTCGAAAATCTCACCCTTTTTTATAAGCTCCTTTGCATACGAATTGGTGGAGTCTACCTCTTGAAGCTCTACAAGGCGAAGGGGAAAATTAATCATGACATTTTTTCTTTTAAGATAAGCAGAGGCTTTGCAATAGCGGTACCCAGCACGCCGCAGGCTGCGATTTCAATGGGGGCATTGAGTGCGGCAAAAGCGATGAAATATGTAAAGAAGTTGAAGTTTCCGTACTTGTCGACGATGAATCCGCCGTAGGCAGCCTCGGACTGGATGGGGTTGCCGAAGAATATCCAGATAGCGCCCAGGAAAAGAACGGTGTTGAGCACAGCGGTGCTGACACAGGCTGTGGGAATGGCAATGAAGCCTTTCTTATCTTTTTTGCTTATAAGTTTGTAGATGAATGCAGGTACAACACCGCAGATAAGGCGGGGTACGATGCAGACAATAGCTGTGAAAAATGCGTTCTGCTGGAACATAAAGGTGCCGAGTGCGTTGGGATGCATACCAATACCTGCGGCAATCATAAAACTTGTGATGCCGAAGATAGCACCCATAATGAGACCTGCTTTCCAGTCAAGGACAACTGCGCCTATGGCAACGGGTAAGAGAATCAGGGCAATCTCAAAGAGACCTGTGATTCCGAAGTAGCCGATAGGGGTGAATGCCATCACTATTGCGATGGTTGCCAGTATGGCCGTCAGTGCCATCTGTTGGGTCTTGGGGTTTACTGTGGTTTTTCTTTTTGACATAAAAATTCCTCCTGCTGTCTCCCCTTTAGGGTGAGACGCTGATTTTATTTTTACGACGGGCAATCCGCCGCAGAAAACACTTTGTAATATTAATTTTAAACGCTTTTTAGTTGCAGTTTTTTTCGTAAATGATTCTCAGTCCCTGAAGCATCAGGTCATCTCTGAGGATGATTTTGTGGCGGCAACTGGGAATAATATCTCTGGCGATACCGCCTGTGGCAATAACGGTACACTCGGTGCCCAGCTCCTCGTTGATGCGGTCTATCATACCGTCAAGCATAGAGGCGTTACCCAGCACAACACCTGAACGGATACATTCGTCGGTGTTTCTGCCCACAACCTTTGCAGGTGCGTCAAATGATGCAGAGGGGAGCAGAGCACAGCGGTCGGAGAGGGCGTGCATGGAGATTCCCACACCCGGGGCAATGGCACCGCCTATCATAGCACCTGACTTGTCCAGCACAATAATGGTGGTGGCGGTGCCGAGGCTTATGACGATAGAGGGTGCACCGTAGAGGGTGAGTGCCGCAACACAGCCTGTTACCAGGTCTGCGCCTGTGGAGGCAGGATTGTCGATTTTGATGTTGAGACCTGTTTTGAGTCCCGGTCCCACCACCAGAGGAGTAACTCCCACGGTAGTAATGACAGCTTCTTTGACGGTGCGGAGAATCTGGGGCACGACGCTGGAGATAATGCATCCGTTGATGTCGTTTTTGTTGAATCCGTAAACCCCGAATACGGAGTGGATTTCTGCCGCAAATTCATCCGAAGTCTTTGTACGGTCAGAGGAAATTCGTGCCAGCATAACCAGCTCTTCACCCTTGAAAAGACCGAATTTGATGTTTGTGTTGCCGATATCAATAACCAGTAACAAATTAATCACCGCCTCAAAATACGATAATACTTATACTAATTATATGCACAAATATTTAATATTGCAAGGTTTCAGTGATTATTCGGGCAGGGGTTATAATAGAAATATAAAAATTTGAAGTTTTTTTGAAAAAAGTTACAAAAATCAAAAATTCGCATCTTTTTTTCAATAAGTAAATATAGAGTGGAATATTTGTGTTAATATTATAATCAAGAATGTATGCAAAGGGGTAGTTGCAATGAATAACACAGACAAGCGCCAACTGAAGATTCTTGCCGCTAAGGCTCGGTTGGGTGCAATTATCGGAACATTTAACGCAAAGTCCGGTCATCCCGGCGGTTCGCTTTCTGCCGCTGATATTATGACTTATCTTTATTTCAAGGAGATGAACGTTGACCCCCAGAATCCTTCCATGGATACAAGGGATCGTTTCGTTCTTTCCAAGGGACACTGCTGTCCCAGCCTTTATGCAGTACTTGCACAGAAGGGCTTTTTCGATTGGAGCGAACTTGAGTCTCTCCGTCATGTAGGTGCAATGCTTCAGGGTCATCCTGATATGAAGGGTACTCCCGGTATTGATATGAGCACAGGCTCTCTGGGTCAGGGTGTCAGCGCAGCTTGCGGTATGGCTCTTGCTGCCAAGTGTGACAACAAGGATTACAGAGTATATGCTGTCCTCGGCGACGGCGAGTGCGAGGAAGGTCAGGTTTGGGAAGCTGCTATGTTTGCTTCTCACAATAAGCTCGACAACCTTGTTATTATCGTTGACCAGAACGGTCTCCAGATTGACGGACCTGTTGCAGAGGTTTGCGGCATTGAGCCTCTTGACAAAAAGTTCGAGAGCTTCGGCTTCAATGTAATCAAAATCAACGGCCATTGCTTCGATGATATCGAGGCTGCTTTTGAAAATGCAAAGACAGTCAAGGGCAAGCCCACTGCTATTCTTGCAAAGACAGTCAAGGGCAAGGGCGTTTCCTTCATGGAAAACCAGGTTGACTGGCACGGCAAGGGTCCCAACAAGGACGAGTATGAAAAGGCAAAGGCTGAGCTTGAGGCTCAGATTGCAGGATTGGAGGCTGAGTGCTGATGGCAGATGTTGTAACAAAGGCTACCAGAGAGAGCTTCGGTATGGCTCTTTGTGAGTTGGCAAAAGAAAATGATAAAATTGTTGTTCTTGATGCAGACCTTGCAGGTGCTACCAAGACTTCTATCTTCCAGAAGGAATTCCCCGAGAGATTTTTTGACTGCGGTATAGCAGAGGGTAATATGATGTGTATTGCTGCCGGTCTTGCTACTTGTGGAAAAATTCCCGTTGCAGCATCTTTCGCAATGTTTGCAACAGGCAGAGCATACGAGCAGATTCGTAACTCCGTGGGTTATCCCAAGCTCAATGTAAAAATCGCAGGAAGCCACGCAGGTATCTCCACAGGTGAGGATGGTGCTACCCACCAGTGCCTCGAGGATGTTGCTCTTATGCGTACCATTCCCGGTATGACCGTTCTCTGTCCTGCTGACCACTACGAGATGATGGCGGCCGCAAAGGCAGCGATTGAGCATGAGGGTCCTGTATATATCCGTCTCGGCAGACTTGCCATTGATTCCTTCAATGACCCCGATACCTACGAGTTTGAGCTTGGTAAGGGTATTACTCTCCACGAGGGTGACGAGATTACCGTAATTGCAACAGGTCTTGTAGTAAATGAGGCTCGTAAGGCAGTTGAGGAGCTTGAGAAAGAGGGCAAAAATGTTCGCCTTATCAACATCCACACCATCAAGCCTATCGACCGCGACATTATTATCAAGGCTGCAAAGGAAACAGGCAGAATCATCACTGTTGAAGAGCACAATGTAATTGGCGGTCTCGGCGATGCAGTATGTGATGTTGTTACCTCTGAGTGCCCCGTTCCCGTACGCAAGGTAGGCGTTTATGACCGCTATGGTTATTCAGGTCCTGCTTGGGAGCTTCTTGAGAAATTCGGTCTCACAGCAAGCGGTATCAAGAAGGTTATCGAGGAAGAACTGGCAAAGTGATTTGATCTGAAATCAGAATATAAATTTTTAAAGGCTCCGTTTTATGCGGAGCCTTTGTTGTATATACTTCTGTTTTGTGCAGATACTATCTTCAGAGGAGGAATAGTAGGTATGACAGAAGCAGACAGAGAATATTTTGAAGAAGTGTCGTCAGCGAAAGCATTGTGTATTGTGGTGTTTACAGCACCATGGTGCGGCTTTTGCCATAGTATGGAAAAGGTATGCCACAGTGTTATGGGGGATTTCCCTCAGGTGTGCTTCTGCCGGATTGACATTGATAAGTACAAGGATATTGCCGAAAAATATGATATTATGTCTGTGCCTACCACTTTGGCTTTTTATAGCGGTAAGGCTATCAAGAGGTGCACAGGACTTATGAAAAAATCAGAACTTTTCGAGATGCTTAAAGAATGTCAACAAATACAGACAGCCGACTCATTAATATAAAGAATCCGACCTTTGCAACAGCAGAGGTCGGATTTGTTATATACAGTAAAGATTTGTGTCCCAGGCAGGAATGTATGGGTGATGCCGCAGATAGATTTTATATTCGGGGTTTATGCTTTTAATCAGCGGTATAAGAACACTGAAGTCTTCGCTTCGGTGATATGCGGCAATGCTTAATGAGGGCTGCTGTGTTTTAAGAAGGTTCTGCATACCAAGGAGTGCTTCCTTTTCGGCACCCTCTACATCCATTTTTACATAGGAAACGGTTTCTTTGCCGAGGATACCGTCTATTGCTATGGCACGAACCTTGTATTTGCCTTTGGAAAAAAGGGTACTTTGCCTTCCACCTCCACCTGAAAATTCGAATTCCGCCTCACTGTCCCAAACAGCATAGGGGAGAGGTCTGATGTTATTTTTACCTTTTGCGTATTCACAGAGTTTATCGAAACTCTTACGGTCAGGCTCGAGGGCCACAGCTGAAGTGAAACCGCCAAAAAGCGAGATGATTTCTTCAAGAGTGTCTCCTCGGTATGCGCCAAGGTCAAGTATGTTCTCATTTTTACCAAGTTTCAGAATGTCCCTTAGGGCATCTGTGCGGGAACTTTCTGAGGCGAAAAGACAGGATAAATTTCCCGAATACTGAAATCGGATTATATTATCAAAAACCCTGCGGGATTCATCATCCGCCAGAAGTGCTCGGCTATTGGTGAGTGCAGATGCGTTTTCTTCCAGAAACTCGCGGTCAAATATGTTATTTCCGAAAACCGGTACCACGGGCATAAGGGTCTCGTGCTTTTTCGAAAGTTCTTTTATGTTATCCATAACATCAGGCAGAGATGTTGCAAAAGCAATACAGAGCAGGAAATCCCCTAATTCATCCTGTACATCGCGGATGCTTTTTACCTTGAAGCCTCGGAATTCCCGGGAGCGAACAAAACCCTCGGAGGCAACAACGGCGCTGACTTTAATCCCAAGTTCAGCAAATCGGTCAAGAACAATATCTGCACCGTTTCCTGTACCGTATATCACCACGGGCTTCTCTGTGGAGGCTATCCTCTCCCAAGAGGATTTTGTTTTAAGCAGTTCTTTTATCATAGTGTTTCCTTTATGGGTTGCAGGCTTTGCAGGGGGAATAGCCGTATTCAACCGCCTTTTCTCTTGTGAAGAATTCAATTTGGTTCTTTGTTTTTATGTTTTCTGTTGATGTGCAGTCGATGTTATGAAACACCTTGGTGTTTCTGTTACCAATGTAGAGCGGAGTGCTCGGCAGAGAGGGCAGGGTTTCTAACAGAGATTCACTTTCCGCTGCAGACTGTATGGAGATATTCTCTCCGTCTGACATTATAATTATGGTGGAGCTTTCATCGGTACGCCAAATCGGGATATCCAATATACCAAGATTCTCCAAGGTTTCCTTGTGAGGATGTCCGTAATCATTGTCTTTGCCGCAGGTGATAATGGCGGCGGCAGGATTAACTGCCATAATAAAGGGCAGGGTATTGCCGGTAGAACTTCCGTGATGACCGCATTTGAGCACATCTGCTTTTATGTCTGCACCTTCTCTCAGAAGCTCATCCTCCACAACCTTTTCCGCATCTCCCGTCAGCAGGAGGGAAGTGTTGCCGTACTGAACCTTGCACACCAATGAGTAGTCGTTGAGTGAGGAATACACCGAGTTTTTGTCAGGGGAGAGTATGGTTATACTGCTGCTTCCGAGAGTGTAGGTATCGCCCTTGTCGGGTGAATGTACCTGTACACCTCTTTCGTCGGCGGCATCCAGCACATAGTCAAAAACCTGTGAATCGTTGTTTGTTTCAGGGGTCATCAGCATATCACAGTCAAAATTTCTGATAACCTCAGACAGGCTTCCGCAGTGGTCGGAGTGAGGGTGGGTGGATATTACATAATCAATACTATCTACTCCCATAGAGCACAGATAGGATACAACGGTATCCTTTTCGCTGTATTCGCCTGCGTCAACAAGGGCAAATCTGCCCTCGGACTCCAGAAGAATACAGTCGCCTTGTCCAACATCTATAAAGTGTGCTCTGAGACCGATTTCATCAGCGAGCAGGTCTGACTTGATTATATGGCGGTTGCCGAAGAGCGGGAAGTCGCAGGCGGTTATAGTGCTGCAGAGTATTATGATAAGCACTAAAAATGCAATGAGTTTTTTCATTGTAGTCCTCCCTTAGTCTCAAAGTGTCTATGCAAATAATTATACATTATGTGTGCTATAATTGCAAATTTGCTTTTTTTGCGTAGTTACTATTTATCCTGAAAAATAAGGGTGGTATTTCAAATTTGGCAAAATTATCTGTGATTTTTGCTAAAAAAAGCCATTTTTTATGATGATTTGCAAAAATTAGGATTTACAAATGTATAATATTATGTTATTATATCAATATAGGATAATATTTGAAATTATGTTATGGGTGGTAATATGGCTAAAAATTATAGGTATAAATACGAAATCGTTTCTGCAGATGATAATTTGCCGGGTAAGGTCATACTTTTTGACAAGCCCGGTCAGGAATGTTACACCAACAAACATTGGCACAAAAACATTGAAATTGATTATGTGATCAAGGGCGATTTGTGGGTGACTGCAAATAACGAGGATGGGGTTATTTCTGACGGTGAGTACTTTGTTGTTAATAATGATGACATTCACCAGACCTGCGGCAAAGACCCTGATAAAAATGTTAAATATCTTGTGGTTCTTTATTCCTACAATTTTATCAAAGCTTACTTTGATGATTTTGAGGCTTACAACTTCGATGTTAATAAGGATAAGGAAGCTAAAGAGGAAATCCGCAATCAGCTTCAGTTTATTGTAGATTGTGTTGAGGAACAGGGCGACTTCACGGATTTGAAGATCACCTCCGCTATGACTAGAATTCTCATTGAACTGTGTACAAAGTGCCTTGTTAAATGCGAGAAGGTTAACCCTGAAATGGACCACGAGGAGCTGGAATACGCAAAGAAGGCAATAGACTACATCAAGCTTAACTTCAAGGAGAGAATTACTCTGGGTGAGATTGCAAATCATGTAGGACTCACTCCTACATACTTCTCCAGATACTTCAAGCAGAATACAAGAAAGACCTTTAAACAGTATCTCAATCTGGTGCGTCTTGAGCATGCACTCAGAGATATCCAGACCAGCGGTATTTCAGAGACACGTGCGGCTGTGGAGAACGGTTTCCCCAGTGTTAAGGCTTTTATTGCTACATTCAAGAGTGTTTATAACTGCACTCTCAGCGAATACGTCAAGCAGTATCACGATATTCCCTCTATCTCGGAAATCCGCAGAATATAAAAGACTGAAATAATAACAGAAAGCGGTGGCTTAATTTAAGCCACCGCTTATTTTTATTCTACGGGTGTGTAGTATATATCAAGGAACATTTCGTAGAAAGCTGCTTCATCAACAATATATTCGGCGTATGTTTCGCCACGCTGGATCTCTCCTGGAACAGTTACAAAATTAAGCTCCTGAATTCCGTTTGTAACAATGGTGGTTGCAAATGCGGTAATCTTGGAAGGAGTAAGATTTGTGGAGCTGTTGTCCTCGATAATGTTGTAAAGGTCAAGAGGAAGACCGATGTCTTCCTTGGTCATCTGAAGTGCTTTTTTGGAGAATGCTTTCAGATAGTTTATCTGGCGGGACATTCTGTCGACACTGGAGTGAAGCTCGTGGGTCTTTCTTACTTGCAGATATCTTCTTGCATCTTCTCCGTAAAGGGTCAGGGTCTCGCCTTTATAGTGACGGATGATGTTGCTGTCAATGAAATCATCGTCAATCATCGTGACAGTGACGCCGCCTATGGCATCGTTGAGCTGGGCAACGGCATCCAGGTCGATGGCAATATGAGACTGAATAGGAAGCTGATAGAAGAGTCTCTCTACTGCAGTGACAGTATTCAGACAACTGGTATCCTTGCCGTTTCCGTATGCGTAGGAAAGGCAGAGCTGATGCTTCTCTGTGCGAAGGTATTCGCCGTCGGGAGAGTAGATACCGATATCTGTGACAATATCTCTCGATATAGCGATAACATCAGTTTCACCGGTTTTTGTGTCAAGAGCTATCATATAGAGAGCATCCGCTTGCCCGCCGGTGCCTACCTGCTCATCCTCAAGGCCCATCTCGTGCTTATCAACACCAATACAGAGAATGCTGGTCATATTCTCGTTGAAAACATATTCCTTGCCTTCGTAAATAATGGTTTTACCGCTGTTGAGCACGGAAACATCCTTGCCTGTAAGCTCGGGAGCGGTCATACTTGCATCGCCGTAATTGGTAAGCTGATTGTTGCCGATTTCCACCATCAGCAGTAAGCCTCCGCCCAGAGAAAGAAGGAGCACAAGAATGGCAATGAGAATATAAAGGAGTATGGTGCGGATTTTCTGTGATGTGGTCTTGTTTTTGAAGGTTTTCTTCTTGTGGGAGGGGTTGTATCTGAAGTGCTGCTCGGATTCACTCTTTACAGGGGATTCAGAGCCCGAGTGGTTGTCAGCGTGACGATGTCTGTGTTTATGCTTTGAATGATGTGAACTGTAGCGGGCAAAGATGAAGTCGTCTGCATCATCCTTTTCGCTTTCCATTACATCGGTCTGAAAGGCAGTATCCTTTTCACGACGTGTCCTGAGGGGAACAGCAAGGAAATCCTCCTCGTCATTATTCATAACCGATGTTGAGTGAGTCTTGTTACGACGTTCCTCTTCTGTGAGAGGAACAGCAAACTCGTAGTCTGAAGTATTATCAGTTTCGTTAACACTTCCTGCTTTGGTTGAGGGTTCGGTCTCGGGATTTATATTATTTGTAGTGTTATTCTCGTTATTTTGTGAGTTGGTCATTAATCAGGACTCCTTGAACCAGATATCTCAGACTTGAGTTGTAATTTGTACAAGTGCTGAGAGTAATAATTCTGCTGTCAACGGTAAGCTCTACGTCATCTCTTACCACTGAATTAGTGGAATGAGGATGGAGACAGTCGTTGAGGTATGTTTCATAAACTTCGTCGTCGGAAAAATCAAAGGAATTCATAATGTGACGATCGTCGTATTCGTATGCAGCAAAGATTCTGTATGTGAGTATATGTCCCTTTGTGTAGATGTAAATATACTCATTTTCTTCGAAAAATTCCTCGTCTGAGAATTTGTGAAGGTCAGCGAACATTGAGCCGTTAAGCATATTGTGGCCATACAGCACCGTAACTCTCTCTACAAAATATTTGGAGTTGTGTCTTTGAGAGTAGATAGTGCCGGCAAATTCGTAGTTTCCCAGATAATTGTGATGGAGATAATAGTTGTCATCAGAATTGGAGCTCTGGGCAACAGGATAATCAATGGCGGTGTTGGGAATTCTGATCCACGCATAAAGATCAGGATTGAGCTTGTAGAGCTCATCGAAGTTTATGGGATTGTCAACAAGCTCTTCGGTGGGGTTTGTTGCATCTTCCTCTGTATTCTGTGTGGAAATGGGGTTAGTTACCATGGAGTAGTCTGTGGGGTCCATCTCTCCCGAGCAACTGCATCCTGCAATAGAAGAGGCAATAATAGTACAGAGCAGTACCGATACGATAACCATGATAATTCTGTTTTTGTATTTAAACATAAATATCACCAGCTTAAAATAATATATATAATAAGTATATATAAAAATCATCTGTATGTCAATTTGAAATCGAAGAGAATATACAGAAAGCAATAAAAAAACTCCGCAAAATAAATTGCGGAGTTTTAAGTATCAAGTATAATTATGCGTTTTCCTTCTTCTTGAGAACAACAACTACTGCAAATGCTGCGAGCAGTACAACTGAAGAAGCTGCGCAAACAACGATGCCGTCACCAACAAAGAGACCTTCACCTGTTATAGGTGAGCTGGGATCGGGGTCGGGCTTCTCAACAGGCTTTGTTGTGGGCTCTGTGGGAGGTGTATCGATGGGAGAGAAGTGAGCGTAAACTCTGATGTTAACGTCGCCCTTGGGCTTGATAACGAGAACGCTGTCTGTGATTTTACCGGAAATGATGTCGAAATCACCTGTTACAAATTCCCAGTGGTCAAACTTATAGCCGTCCTTGGGGTTAGCAGTAAGAGTAACTTCCTCACCGGAATCAACCTGAACCTTGCCGGGAGCATCAACTTCGGGAGTTGACTCGCCGCCCATGTCGGGAACAGGAATTGTGTCGATGATAATATACTTATCTGAAATAGAGCCTTCGGGACTGATTTCTGCCGATACAGATACTACTGCGCAAAGCATAAGAGCAACTGCGAGAAGGCAGGAAAGAACTTTTTTCATACAAATCTCCTCCTAAATATAAATGGAAATAACAATACTATTCTAAGTAAAGTCATTATAACACCTAATAATCAAAAAGTAAAGAGCGAAAATAAATAAAATCGCGTTTTGTTAAGTATGACTAAGTAGATAATGGGGTTTTTGTGAGAAAGGATAATCTCTGGTAGCTAAAATCGTGAAAAAGCAGAGCTAACCGAAGTTATAGTTTCTCTATTACCAACAGGTCGGAGTATTCTGTATGCTCTGCACCCTTTGCATCCTTATAGATTACCCATGTCTTTGCATAGTAGGTGTTGCCGGAGAAGCAGTTACTCTTTGTTACAGCTGCACCGGGCTGGTTACCTGTTGCAACCTGAATTGAACCGGGTGCTGTGTCTGTCATTCCGGAGAGTCCACTGCCGTGATAGAACATATCCTCTTTGTAGTTTGCTTCGTCTACAATGATAACACCTGCTGATACAAACTCATAACCAAGCTCTGCCTCAGGTACATAGTAGGTTACGTAGTATCTGATCTTTGTAGGCTCTGCGTTGGGATCTGCTGACATTCCTACAAGTACTTTATAATCTACTGTTGCATCTGTTGCTACATAGATTGCTGTTATCTCTGTATCCTTTCCGGGATAGAACTTGTACTCTGCGTTGTAGCTCAGTACTTCGCCTGTCTCTGCATCTGCCCAGTATGCAAACTTCTTGCCTGCCTCTGCGGCATTTGCTGTTGCTGTTACTGCGTAGTTTGCATAGATCTTGCCATCTGCATTTACCTTGGAGGCTACAAATGTACC